>CAZENM010000034.1:0-21298 GCA_964513575.1 uncultured bacterium
AATATCCCTTCATATAATAGTCTAGATAGCTGATGACCTTGCCCACAAGGGTATTTTGATAGGCTGGATGGATCACGGGATAAAGTTGAGCATTTTGGTTAAAGTGGAGGCTAAAAAAGGGGATTGTGTCATGCACGTAGATTCCTACGGCTAATTCCTGCAACAGCTGGCGTAGTTCTGTGCTGCTGAATGGAAGAATTTCACCGTTCATTTCAGGAAAAAAGAATTGATGTTCTTTAACGAAGAGAGAGTCCGAATCAAAAATGCCTTCCATATACTCGATCGAGCAGGCAACTCCGCCAATTTCACCCTCTGTGCTGCCTTTCTTGGGTGCCGGATTTTCCGGGTGAGAAGAGTTATAGGACTCTGTCAGCCCTGTTTTCTGCAGATTTTCATGAAACTGTTTTAGCCCAGGTTTTGCTTCTCTGGGAAGAAACTTCTCGGAATGATCTAAAAGACGACTTGCTTCTGAGATCTTTGCGATGATTTCCTTTTCTTTTTCTCCCGAAAATTTTCCTGTCTTCAATAACGCTTTATTTGTATTAATAATATTAAGCAACCCTTTCTGGGAGTCTCGAACTTCATGCACGTGGTCAAAAGGTTTTCCATCATTGCGCACAGCAACAATCTCCCTCTTGAAATGCTCTCGTTGTGCGGCGCGTAAATCAGAGTACGTCAAATGTTTTTTATGGGGGTCGATTTCGCCCTTTCCTGCAGCCTCTAAAAAGGGCATGAGATATATTTCACGCGTATGCTCTTTATAAATTAAAGACCATGCTCTCACTGAAATTCGTTCGATTCTTTCCATCAAGCTGTCACCATAAAGAGGAGACATAAGAGAATGAATATGGTTTTTTGAAATAATTGCTGTTATTCCGTTGCTTTTTTTCACAGTGCCCATCATTCCATACCCGGGAACTTTCCACAGTTGCAACTTTTTCCCTTCTATGTCCCTGCAAGGAAGCGTTAAGGGAATTAGTGACTTTAAAACCTGTCGAATGTCGTGGGGATTAACAATTGGATTTTGCGGTTCTTCCTTGATGTGATGATCCGAGGGTCCCGCTTTATGGCAATTCATTGTGAAATTCATAATTTATCTGCTTAGCTTTGTATTAATTTCTTAACTTTTTCTATGAGCAACGGACTTTCATAATCCTCCAAATGCTCAAAAAGATCTCCGACAGAGGGGATTTCGTTCCAATCCATACCTATGGTTCTTAACAACGCTTCAAATGCCGAGCTTCGTACCAATGGAGATTCATGAAGATTTTCATAGACTTCAAGGATCTGTTGTAATAATTCTTTGTCGATGGTTTCACGAAGATATTCACCGGAGGTTGAGATCGCGACCAGGCGGATGTCTTCGGAATCATCCCAAGAGACTCCCTTGACGAATGATTTTACTGTCCCTAGATAATTTTTTGTTAAGCCCCAATAATTACAGACTGTTTTCAGGGCTAATCGCGACAACATAGGTTCCTTTGGATAATCTAGGAACTTCTCAACTAAAGAACGGTATTGGATGCCATTAGGATCTCTTCCCACAATAAGGAGTAGGGTATATAATTCATTTGCATTAGATCCTTTAAAATCTTCAATGCGCATGACAACACTTTTTAATTCTTGGCTTGTTAGTGAGGATCTTTTGGCTTTGTCTAACAGTTGATCAAGATTCAATTATCACCTCTAAAAAATAGTTCTGTTTATGAAAAGCCTGTGCTGTTTGCAAGCGTGTTTTCACTGCTTCATAAAATTCGGGGCTTGTTTCTAAGAAATCAATGATATGAGTTTTCAGCTGACGGAAATAGACCGCTCTACGTCGTTCATAGCTGTTGGTTTTAAGAACAGGATCTCTTATCGCGTTAGATTGATTCATCGTAGGTTCTGGAGGAGGAATAAGCTTGTGAGCTGTTTTTCTTTGACACTCTTGATAAATTGAAAAGAGCTCTTTATCTTTGCTTAGGAATCTGTAGATCTGATTAAAATCGGATTCCAATTGATCATTTGCCACCTTTAATTCTCTATTTGCAATCCGCATGTTGGACATCCACAAATCACCTGATGAGGGTGCGGGTGTCGTTTTCATGAAGCTTCTACAAAAAGTAAATAGTGAAACTAATAACAGCATCGTTTGAAGAAACAACTTCACTATGCGTGATTGTTCTTGTGTAGGACGAAGTTCTTGCGTGGGTGTGGTGTTCAGGAGCGGTTGGGTTATTGGAGTGGTAATCAAGATTGTGCTCCTTCATTTAGTATATGTGGAAGACTAGAAAACGTATTTTTTACTGCTAATAGTTGTTCTTTTTCTTCTATCAATTTTTGATCGATCAGACCTAGAGCTTCCACTGCAATAATATCTTGTGTTACAGCTGCAATCCTTAAGTTTAACTCGGAAAGGGAAGTTTCAATCCGTCCTGATTCTAGAATGCGAATGCTCTCTAGCCAGTAGCTACGATTAATACTTGCTATGCAAAATTTTATCCCGTTTACAGTGTCCTCTCTTCCGTACATTCCTACTAGAACACCCCATATTCCTAATAAAGTCGTATTGATTTTTGAAATGATTCCATCATCTTCTCTATCACTTGTAAAATAGTACACTTCCGCAGTGATAATGCATTGCGTGCTAGGCGTTGTATTTGCATAAAGGTCATTATCTTTGTCGAGAGCTTCACTAAGCATTGACTGGTAACGTTGCTGGGATAATGTATAGGATGCATCTATGCGCTCGATAACGGGAGCCAATTGATTTCTGGGAAGGTTTGCCATCGCAGAAGGTTTTTTTGAATTTTGTAAAAAATTAAGGATATTCTCACTTTGTTTAAGGTTACGGACGAAAAATGGCATATCATTACATTTCTGAGCAAATTGCGTATATAGAGGGTTTTCGTTTTGTACCGTATTGACGGCTAAATAGTGATTATCTATCCAAGGTGTTATTGCCATGATGTCCTCTCCTAAATGGATTGAGTTTTGGTTAAGTTTTTTTAGTGTTTTCAGTTTTCGTGCGGCTAAATGATAACTTTGGTTCTCAAATTTTTCAAGTTGATTTTGTATAATATATGGAATGAGCAGGTGATACGTAAGTTGCCTTCTTTTCGTCGTTTTCTAGAAGTTGCCGCACAATGTAATGGTAAGATTATTAATTATGCTAACATTGCCCGAGATGTAGGTGTAGATGATAAAACGATCAAAGACTGTTTTTTTATTCTGGAAGATACAATGATTGGTTTCTTTTTGGAGCCGTTTCACCCTTCATTTCAGAAGGGTTTAGTAGGAAAACCTAAATTTTGTTTTTGCGATCCCGGGGGCGTTCGTAGTTTGTCTAGAAGGCTTTCCGTGCCTTTAGTCCAAGAACTGCCGCTTACGGAGAAGCATTTGAGCATTTTTTGTTTTGCTTGAATTCATTAGGTTAGGAAGTTATTTAAAACCTGATTATCAATTTACTTTCCTTTTGACAGCCGGAGACGTGGAAATCGATTTAGTTATCGAAAGACCCGGACAGCAACTCCTATGTATAGAAATAAAAAGTTCTGATACTGTTAATCAAGCCGATATTAGTTCTTTTATCCAAATTACAAAAGATCTCAGTGATTACGAGGCGATTGTTCTTATTCAAGATCCGTTCATAAAAAAATTCGATCATGTGACCTGTTATCCATGGAAGCAGGGGATTGAATTTTGTTTCCCCGAATTAGCATCGGAAATTTTCTAATCAAAAGACTTCATAAAGGGGTCAAGCCTCGCACCTCCAATTTGGAAGTGAAGTTTGACCCCATTTATTTAGTGTCTAGGAGCCACTCTTATACTAATTTAATTCTCAACATCTGAATTGGCAGCGGACGAGCTCGGTGTTGTCTGATCCCAACGTCTCCTAGGGCTGTTATCCATGCTTTTTAATGCGATTTCTGTGAGTTTTTGTAATGTTTCGGTGTGTTGATTTTGAATTTTTAGCAACATAGTCTGCATCTCGTGCAATTCATCTTTAGTTTTTTCATTGTCTTTGCGTACCATCCAGATCTCTTCCGACTGTCTCAGCAAAGAGCCTTTGAGCTCTGCAATTTCTTGGCGTGAAGCCTGCAATTCAACCTGCAGATCTTCGACAATCTTAGCTCGTTGGTCATTCACTCGAGTCTGAATAGTTAATTCACTTCTAACATTAGCTAGGGATTCTTGCTGCTGTTGATCAGATTCCATGACGCGGCTTTCTAAATTCAAGACCCTAGGACATAGCAAGCTGACCTCATCGACACGGCTAGCCAGATCTTGTACTTGATCTAAAATCACTCTTTTTTGATCTAAAATCACCCTTTCACGTTCCAGAAAGGCATTTTCAAAATTATTTAGCGCTGTATATCTTGCTGTAGATTCCACGTGTTGATTATTGGATTCATTCCGTACGAATGAGATAAGGCTTAGAAAGTTATGGTAAGTTTGTGATACATGCCATATACCGGTTGCAGGAATTAATGTATGGGGGGGCATTGGATCGGTACAATGCAACGTTCTTTGACAACGGTTTATCCAGGCTTGGTCAGCATCCTGTCCAAAAGGTTCTATTTTTATTAAGTTCATCATTTACTCCATTAAAAAATTTAATTCCATGGCCCAAAATTGGGTTGGATTTTTGCTTGTCCGGAAACCCAAGCTCTTTGAACAAATTATTTCTGTTGATAAGAACTGTTTCATACGTAAAAACAGATTTATCGAATAAAAAAAGACAACTATAGCGTAAAAGTTAATTCTATTTCAATATATAAAGGGGTCAAGCCTCACATTTCCAACATGGAAGTGTGAGGCTTGACACCTTTAGAATCGTTCCGCAGGGCTCGAGGTTAATTTTGTTGTTGAATCAATTTTAGTTCTAATTCAAATATCTGGTTCATCAACTTCAGAACAGGCCGCTGAGCTGGTAGGTGTTTCCCTCTCCCACGAGGCATTCGCTCTGTTGCTTATATTCAGAGGCAATTTTATTTGTCGTAATTGGGATGCGATTTCAGCGAAGGCTAATAATGTCGCGCGGTTGTCATCATCTCGTTGACGTAATGCCATGTCCATGTGGTCCAATCGATCTCTTAAGGCTTTTAGGTCTTTTTCTTGCCCTTTAGCGACTCGTTTTTGCTTTTTAATTTTTTTCTGTAGATCTGCATTTTCTTGGCGTGAAGCCTGCAATTCAACCTGCAGATCTTCGACAATCTTAGCTCGTTGGTCATTCACTCGAGTCTGAATAGTTAATTCACTTCTAACATTAGCTAGGGATTCTTGCTGCTGTTGATCAGATTCCATGACGCGGCTTTCTAAATTCACGATTCTAGGAAATAGTCCACTGACCTCATCGACACGGTTAGCTAAATCCGGTATCTGGCTTTCCGTTACTCTTTCCTGCCTTTCGATTCGTGATTCAAAAACACCAAGCTTTGTGTTTGTATTGTTCTTTACGAGGGTGATGAGATCCAATACATTTCTGTGAAGCCAAATAATATTTTGGCGAAGGAAAACTATATCACTTTGCCCCTCTAAATATGTTCCAATTTTTGTGTCATTAAAACTACCCTGTGTCCAAGTTGACGCATTATAATAAGGCCTCTCTCCTGAATATATTAAGGTTTTTGCAATCAAGCTTTTGTAAAGGTATGTTGAGGTGTTTTCGCAGGCTTTTACCCAGGTTGTGTCAGAATCTTCAAAATAAAGATGCGGTACAACGCTTCTCATATTACTACTTGTATTAGACTCCCAGCTCATTATTAACCCCTTAAAAATTGTCAGTTTAATTTAGAATTTCGGTATAAGATCCACACGCAATGTTATTTCAATAGGATGCAGCTTTGTTATGATAAATCCACTCTCACCGTCTGTCGCTGCAAAAAAAGGCCAGGTGGCTTTATTTCTTCCCCTTCTGTTCCCACCATCAAAACTTTTTTAAGCAATATCCGAAAGCTTTTGCAACGTATCAGTGTGTTTATTTTGTATTTGAAGTAGCATTCTTCGCATGTCATGCATTTTATCTTTCTTTCATAATCCATCCTAAGGGATGTTTGTGATTATATTTGAATTGTCTGAATCGTCGGTAGCGCGATCATTTATATCCCTGGTAATCAAAAAGTCTTTATTCTCAAAAATTTTATAAATAGAACTTGTGTTTGGACACCCATACCTGTCTAGAAACTCTAATCCTGGGGGATCTTCAGCGGTAAAGTTAACGCCAAAAATATCTTCTGAAGATGATATAATAGTGATATCCTTGGATGATTGATGCCAAAAATGGTTGGCAAAATTATAGACATTTTCACGTCCAGCACCAACACTGCAACTATTGAAAAAGACCGTCGTTCCTGCTGGTAAACGATGCAAACACGAATTGGATGGAAATTCGGAATATATCGATATTACTTTATCAATCGCTGATTGAATTCCGCTAGGATTTCCATGAGCACGAATCACAACAAGACTATCACTACCTAGTTTTGAAGCATGTGTGTCAATCGCCCTACAAAAACTATTTATATCGCTAAATCTTTCATAGGCTACATCGTAAACCCCTTCCAATCTTCTATAGGGATGTGTCTTTCTATGTCGATTGAATGCTAAAGCTCCATTGTCATCAAAACTTGTTGTTAATACTAATGAATACTTTGGGTTCAAAGCATGCGGAAAAGTATTTTGCAAATTTTTACAAAGACGTTCCATTACTGGAGTATTGACACCACAGACAGCACGAGTAATCTTTCCGGTAGCTTTATAGACGATTGTGGACCATGGTGTAGATATTAGTGTGAAAAAGTTATTTGGAATGGACCCATTAGCGGTAACATCACTAGACTGCTCATGAGATGCATAGTTAACAACTTCAACTTCTTTGTTGCTACTTTGATAGATGCTTCCTGAAGCTCTTAGAGATGAATTCACAGGTTGCGCAAGAGCTGCCAAAAAAAGGGCGGTTGCGAGAAAATTTTGTTTCTTGTCGAATTTTAGAGGCGTGGCAGCATCTTCTGACGAAGTTGGGGCGGTGATCGTTTTATCAGGAGCAGTTACCGGCCCATCCGATGATGCAGATCCCTTTATTTTATAGAACCGCCTTCTTCGTTCAGGCCCGAGAAGACGCCATCGTCCACCTCCCTTAGGAATAAGGGGTAATAAAGGAGGTAAATGCTCTACTTGATCTGTCGGCTGTTTTTGAGCTAAGGTATTGTTTTGAAACTCCTGTAGATAAGTTTTCATTCCTCTTACCTCTTCTGCGAAGTCATTGTTCAAACGGTATTCATTACTATCTTTAATGCCTCTGAGGGAATCTGCAGATGAAGACGCTTTTGGTTTTAGCTCTTTACCTATCGATAACGTTTTCCTTTCTATTTTTGGTGGAAGGACTAGAGGAATTTGCGCAGCTTGGATCGGTTGATTACTAAAATAGGAAAGAGCAACTGCGACAAGGGTTCTCACTTTCAGGTTTTTTTTCTTTTTAGATCGATTTGGAGCATCTTCCGCCAACATTGCGACTTCCTGGACTGCTATCGTGTCATGTTTCGGTGGCAATAGAATGTCGTGTCCTGTAGTTAGAATCTCAAAGGTATGAAACATGCTCGGATACTCTGAAAAAGGATTTTGCATTTGTCCTAAGTAATTGTAACGCCGCATACACAATTCAAAAATTCTTTGATTCTGCACAGCAAATTGAAGGTGTAATCTATCTGATCCTTGATCAGCCGTTAAATTTTTCAAGCGTTTCAGGGTTTCCCTGAAAGTGCCAGTGTGATGTTTATCAGCAATCTTATTGACGAATGCAACAGAGGTATTTTTATCGAGTTTTTTAAAAGAAAAAATAACTGTCTTTTTCCAGGAGGTTTCAAAGACAGATATTTCAGGCGCTGCCTGTGTAGCTTGGAGTTTAGGGGGTGTTTCTGGTGCACCAGGGGATGCAGATTCTATCTTTCTAACAAGCTGATCCGCCTCCTCGATCAGCTTCACAAGAAGCCCTTCGGAAGCCGGGTTCCCACAACCTCTCGAACGCATATTCTCGATCTTTGAGATCGTTTTCAGGGTATAATCGAGTTTAAAAAAGATGTCGATGTATTCACTATGCACGCTTCCAAATTCGGAAAAATATCCTTTTTTATACGCATTAACAAACCGAGTCGTTGCATCAAGGCTCCAACCATTTTGGATAGATTCCTCTAAAATTGAGGTGATCATCCGGTGGTGTTCACCACATGGATTCCCACATGGTTCTTTCGTCGTAAGAACGGTATCGGTAACATACTCGCAATCTATAACTGCTATTGTTCTATCCGCTTTATTCCAGACAAATTGCCCCGTTTTAATATCGGAAATTCCATAGGAAAGCGGTCCTTGTTCGGCGTTGGCGATTTGATAGAACCGAGTTAACTTCGTTTCGTCAAAGACAATTGCTGATCGACTCTGCGAAAACCTGGAACGGATAATTTCATTCACTTCATTAAGGTTTTCGATTAGCGAATCGCCAAGCTTCTGACCCTTTCCCTGCCCTAGGGTTTTACCATGCAACTCCCCAAGACCTTTTCCAAGTGACTCAAAAGCATTTTCAAGATCAGAAGATAAGTCGTTTCGTTCTTCTGTGCTTAATTCAGTTACGCTACCACTTTGCAGAAGTTCATCTAAGGCAACTCCTTCCATATACGATTTCAGGAGAAACTTCTTGGATTTACTGGATTGGCTAATTTCAATCAGAGAGGGAGTTTTGAATTGCTTAAGTGCAAGTCCATTTAAAAGATCATTACCAAATGCTTCCTGAATTGCGTTTACCACATCAGTCACCTTGACGACATACTTGGTTTTACCAATCATTAGGAAATAGACAAAATTCCAGGTGCTTTTATCGACTTTTATTACGCTAATAGAATCAGTTTTAGACAACTTAAGACCTAATGCTTCCACAACGGCCCTGACCCATTGATCATTTTCATTCGGAATGTGAGATGAATTTTTAATAACACTTGAAAGGTTATCAAGGGAATCCAATAGTGCGAATCGTATAATAGGATTAGTGCTAGAGACTCTTACCGCTTCATACACCTCGCTTGGGATCACTTTGTTACCGGCATTTCCGGAAAAGAAGCTTGTGAGGGGAGGCGCACCCAGGCTAGATTCTATGGTTAGTGCTTGTTGTTTAGCTAATTTCTTGCTTGCCTTTGACTCTTTAACAGAAAGATCAGGTTCTCTAAAACTCAATTCGGGCTGTGCAACTCTCCTTGGATCGAAGTAAAGGACATCGTCAGGTTCAATGCCATCTGCACATGCTATGGTCTTTGACTTTTTTGGTGTCGGAGGAAAGTGAACCGGTTCTATACTCTCAGGTAATGTTACTTTAATGGTTGGTTTCTTCGATTCTGCGTTCTGGAAAGAAGATGAACTCACAGCAGCACGCACCATTGGTGGTAGTTCCATTTTATGCTTCGATGGGGATGTTTCAACTAACCTTGGCGGATTGTTGCTACGCAAAGGCCTTTTAGGAGGATGATTTCTGACAACACAGTCTAAGGTTTCAATCCTTGAGAGGAGCGTATTGATTTCTTGCACAAGTTCAATCTGCACCTCATTAGACTTGACTTTGCCTAATTTAATAAGCGTTGTTTGTCTAGATAACACTGAAGTTAAGCTGTCTAGCTGATAGTACAGCTTGATTTCCTCCGGGATCACTTCATTAAATTGACGATTAAAACCCTTTTGAAATGACTCTTCATAGGCTCTAATTTCATTCAAAGTGTTCTGGCATTCGAGTCCTTGCAATCTAATTGCATGTAAAAAGTGATTCCACATCTTGATAGGGTCACCGTAAGCCTTTTTGGATGTTTTCCACACGGTCCTACAAACCGGTCTGCAGTTGACTAAAACGATATCATCGCTTTCCTTATTGTAATGTAATACCTCCAATTGTTCACCGATAAGACCAAATGAGCGATAGCTGGCTTGTCCTCTGGCTTTAAGAAACAGAGAGTTTAATTTCTCTTTGTTAAATTTAATTTGTATTTCGGAATCAGTTTGTGTTGATCGAAGAAGTTTATTCAAAGAACTAATTTGGTCCACAAGTTCCACCACCCCCAGAAGAGGATCTCCGCTTTCATGTTCTATTGTGGATTGCATGAGCTCCCCAGCGGCCCTTCCTGCTGCCTCATAGGCTTCCATTTGCACAAGTTTCAGCTCATTCCGTTCATTAGCGTTTAGTGGAAGCTCTCCCACATTCATCATAGATTGAATTAATGAGAGTCCCCTTGGGTCTTCCTTAGCCAAAATAACCACATACTGAAGCTCAACATACGAAGCTTTTATCTTTGCAATGGCTACAATAGGAACGACCGAGAAATGTTGAAATGTCCGATTTGATAAAATAGTGTTTCCAACCACATCTTGCAATGCTTCTATATCAAAATCCGATGTGAAATAATACGATTCTACATTCGCAGGATAACCAAGCGCACCTTCCAGAATCCTTTTCTTTAATTCAACCTTATTCGTTACAAAAGAATAATCTGGAATTTGTTCTAACATAGGATCGACAAAATAGCTTACTCGGCTCCTATAGCTCCCTGAAGATACATTTCTAGTTTTAGCGTCCTTATAGGCTGAAGCAATTTTTGTCGTTTTACACATGATTGTGGTTACTTCATTCCCCTCCAATAAATTGGAATGAAAAGCCATTGGCACCCCTTCAGTCGACAGTGCTGGCTGTTGTTCAAAATCCAACCCTTCTATCTTTGTCAAGAGACTATTGATTTCTTGTACAAGTTCAACCTGTACTGTATTAGATTTTGCTTCACCTAACCTAATAATCCTTGTATATTCAGATAACCCCAAAACTAAACTTTCAAGTTGGTAGTACAGTTTAATTTCTTCTGGGATCAACTCTTTAAATTGGTTGCTAAATCCTCTTTCAAAAGCTGCTTCATACTCTCTAATTTCCTCTAAAGTGTTTTGATGTTTTAGTCCACAAACTCGAATATTTCTCAAGAAGGTATTCTTCATCATGATGGGGTCGCTATTGGCCCTTGATGTGTTCGTTACAGTACTGGAAACTGAACTGCAGTCGACAAAAACGATTTTATCAAGTTCTTTATTGTAATGTAACGCGTCTAACGGTGCTTTAATAAGACCATATGAGCGGTAGCTGGCTTGTTTTTTGGCCTTATTCAATAAAGGTCGTAATTTTTCTTTATGATACTGAATTTGTATATTGGAATCTTCTCGTTGAAGACGAATACATTCATTCAAAGAGTCCATCCTATGCACAAAATCATTCAACGTTTGATGAATAGTATCACTACGGGTATGTTCAATCGTATGTTGCATTAACTCCCCTGTAGCCCTTCCCGCAGCTTCATAGGCAGCTATCTGTAGCAGAACTAACTCATTCCTTTTGCTTGAGTTTTGTAGTAGTTCACCTACATTCCTCATCGATTGATCTAAGGAGATCCCTTTTGGGTTCTCTTTTGCCAAAATAACTCTGTGATGGTCGGACAAAAACTTTATCTTTGCGATGGCGACAATGGGACAAACCTCGAAGTGTTGAAAGCGATATTCCGAAAGGAGGACATTGCCAACTACATCCTGTAGCGCAATTACATCTAATTCCGATGTGAAATAATACGATTCTATATTCGCAGGATAACCGAGTGTATCTTCCAGAATTTTGCTACAGAGTTCATGAGTAATTTCTATAGAAAAATATTCAGGAATATCAATCAACATTAGGTCATAGTAACTCCTCACTTTTTCGGCACAACTTCTAATAGAATAACTCCACTTTGTATCTATCTTCTGTATTATATCTTTTTTGATTGCTGTTATCTTAGCATTTTCTAACGATGTAGGTTGAGTGAGGGAAAGTTCGCTTAATGCTTTACCACTGCTTGCTGCTGCTGTCTGTGGCAGTTCATCCGAGTAAAGGACTTCGTCAGGTTCAATGCCATCCGCACAGGCTATGGTCTTTGGCTTCTTTGGTGTTGGAGGAACGCGAACCGGTTCTAAAGCCACTGGTGATGTTACTTTAACGGTCGGTGTAATCATATTCTGATATTGTTGTAAACGGGAGGGGATATCTACTGTTGGTCTTGCTAATACATTTTGCGTAGGTTTTTGAGGTTGTTCCTCTCTGGCAACTTCCGGCGACATTCCTTTAACTTTGGCTGACGTACCAGTAGTATAAGAATCCATACTTATTAATAATTGGTTGACTTTGTGAACCAGCTTCAAATGAGTTTCTTCAAAACCTTCTTTTTCATTTAAAATCGAGTTCTTAACGCTATCCAGTGATCTTATCGCATAAATCAGTTCAAAATATAAATTGGTTTCTTCGGGGTTTATCCCTCTGAACTCCGAATTAAACCCTTTTTCGAAAGCTCTTTGAAAGAATTTTACTTGGATTAGAGTTTTTTGATTTTTCAGCCCCTCTTCTGCAATTGCATTAATGAATTTACACTTTTCTTCATAAGGGTTTACACACGGGATTTTTGATTTCCACACTGTAGAGGGAACATATTCACATTCTACTAAGGTCAATTTATTATTGTTTTTATCCCAAATCAACTGATCCAAATGGATGCCTGCAAAGCCAAAAATACCATAAGAGAGCATGTCGTTTTGCTCAATGAAGTCCCGATAGAAACGGTTAAATTTTTTTTTGTCATAGACAATCCCCGGAATTTTTTGATTCTTAAGGCTTTTATTTATATTATTCATTAAAGCACTAATAGTGCCTGCATCAAAGGACTCTCGACTTTTTCCGTGCCTGAGAGTGCTCTGGTACAACTCTCCCACCGCTTTCCCTAAATATTCATATGCGTTCGCGACTTCAAGAGTTACACCTTCTTTCATCAGTTGATTATACGACACACCCTCTACAACCGATTCCAGTAAAAATAACGAGTTTGGGGCATCTCTTCCAATGGCATAAAGCGATGAGACTTCAAGATGTTTTAAGGAGAGTTCAGTTAAAAGACTATTTCCGATTGCATATTTAATTATGCCGAACTCTTCACGTCTCCGAATGTTATAGGACTTCTCACCTATTTTTATAATGTCACCTTGATCAGGACGCTCTCTCGTCATCATTTCTATGGAATCTGTTCTTGAAATGGGGCGATTCAGAGCTTCTTCAAGTGCCGTAAGCCACCTTTCTTTTTTTTCATGGATATGTGAATAGTCTGTGATCAATTTCGAAATAGATTCGATATGGTACATCACACGGCGGTGAAATGTTGCTTGACTCTTATTTGGATGTCTAATCTCATTATGGTTGGTTTTTAGCAATTTCGTAATGGCTGTTGAAAGAATTTTTTTTCCGCCAATCTCAGAAAAGAAGCCGGGCAGCAACAAGTGGAAGTTTTTAATTTGAAGGTCGATGTCTTTAACGATCCCCGTAACCAATTTGATATCAACTTGTATTCCATTTTGAATTTCTTTTTTTATCAACGTCAGAGTGTTTAATGAATGATGTAGCTTGGCTAATGCTTTACCATATTCAGGAGTGCAGAGCTCAGTGACACCCGAAACATCTGAAGCATAGTTCGGTTGAGTGAGTGAAAGTTCGCTTGACGCATTACCACTGCTTGCTGCTGTTGTCTGTGGCAGTTCATCCGAGTAAAGGACTTCGTCAGGTTCAATGCCATCCGCACAGGCTATGGTCTTTTTCTTTTTGGTTCCCTTTGTGGATAGGTACTGTACTTCATCAGGCTCAGATGAAGCTGTTTTACTTGAGGACGCAGGTGCTGCTGATGAATCAGAGGACGAAAAAGAGTCTATGAGATGTTTGCTTATTGCAACAAAGAGTTCTATCTCCTCTGCAGTGGCTATGCCTAGAAAAAGTACTACCTTATCATATAAATAAAAATACCTTGTTAAAGGTTTATCTGAATTGTCATTTCCCTTGATTTTCTCCAAACAGTCGAGAGTTTTTCGGATTGACTCATGATGGGCCGATAAAGCCCTTAGACTTGCTTTATAGGCAAGGGGATCTTCACTGAATTGATTTTTTTTGTAGCGAGTGATCTCCTCGATTGCATAAAGATCGTTTATATCGTTGTAATTATTAAAAAATACGCCTTTATCGAATTTTTTAATGTTTTTGCGGAGTTGTTCAGAGAATTCTTCCCCTAATCGATTTTCGAAAACCTGATCAACAAAATATGTTAAACTATCCGATGCATACTTATTGTGTTCTTGGGCACCAAGTGAATGACGGATTAAAAAGTCATTTCTCTGTTGAAAGTCATCGAAAAGATCTTGAAAATGTAAAGAGCCCTTATTCACAACACCAACACTAACCTTGTTGGCGGAAGTTGTGGTGATCACGGATATATTTTTGCTGGTTAAAGGTAGAAATTGTCCAGAAAAACAACTGTGAACAAATAATGAAATTTGCGCTGATGGATCAAAATGTCTTAAAATTTTACCAACTGCAAGCGGATTTAAAAACCTAAGGGTAAAATATTTATTGTTTAAAATAAGTCCTTCGGTGGGATTGCTATGACCATGGGCAATAATCCATACCTTGTCACCTTTCTTTACTGTTTTTGTTAAACTTTGACATTCAGCCTCAAGATTTTCAAGAGTGGCAGCACCTTTGAGATTAGGCATTCCAACCGTATCTTTACTGGATTTTCTCCTGAAAATAGGATTTGAAGGTTTGAAAAACTCACAAAATGGATTGCGGCCATCCCCAAATAGAACAGAAATATTTTCAACTTTAACCTGATGATTCTCCAGTAGCTTCTGACGTATTGTCGCTATATCAACATACTGACTATATTCGGGAAGATTTTTTTTCCATAGTCTCGAAATTGTTTGGCCTGATACCCCGCCGGCAATTAATATTGCATGTATATTTCCAGAAGCTTCTTCTACCGTTTCGATGTTGGAAGCGTCCTGGACTGGATCTGGACTTATTATAGAATCCCTTTGTGAAGCATCCAACGTGGTTTTCTTGATAGGATCCGGAGTATCTGCTTGTTCCGTACTACTAGAACTTGCTGCTGCTGCTCTAATCTTCTTTGGTTTTAATTTGGGTTGTGCGGAGGCCGTGGAAAGTAATGAAGGAATTTGTGCGAGCATTTGATTTATTTCACGAATACACTTCTCTATTGAATCCAATGTGAAAATATCGTCTTCAAAGTTATCCGAAAGCAATTCTTCTAACCATTCAATATCGGTTGAAAGCTTAAAATAGAAATAGAGAGCCTCTGAGAACTCCGCACGAAATTCGGACAGGAATCCCTTATTAAAAGCTTCTAGGTGTTCTTTGAGTTCTTCTGAAGTGAGACCTTCAGCACCTTGCGTCTTAATTAAATAAAGAAATTCTTCATAAACTTGCATCGGAGAAGAACGGGGAGTGCCCGTGGAATCGAGTGAGTTTCCTATATATTCACAGTCGCAGATTCCTAGTTTTGATCGTTTTCGATCCCAAATAAATGCGCTAAGTGGAACGTCTAACTTCATTGACCGTTGATGGGATTGAATCTTTGCGAGACTAAGAAATGAATTGAGTATTTTAATATCGCAGTTTATTTTAGGGAGTTTTAGGGTGGTTGAGGCCAGCGTTTGGTTAAATTCGGCCATCATTGGGATAAGGTCGTTGTTTAATTCAAGAAGTTCATCATCAACCAATGTCGTAAACAGTACTTCACCAATGGATTTTCCTAATACCTCGATTGCTTGAAGATAATCTTGAAATAATACACCTCGCTCTTGTGAATTTTGTTCTGCCCTTCTCGTTGCTGAAAGAATCTCATCTAGAGATCTCCCATCTAACTTTCTCTTTCCGTGGAAATACGATGAATTACCTGCCGCGCCCACTACAATAGATTCGGAAAGCTCAAGGTTATTTAACTTCAAACGCTTCAAAATCTCAGTTCCAATAGCTTCGTTGATTGGTTTTAAATTTTCAGAAAATTTGACAACGTAAGGGCGGCTATCGATCTCGAGTTCGAAGTTTTTATGTGACTCCGTATGTTTATAAAAGGTCTTCAGTACGGAATCTTCTTTAGATAAGGGAAGGCCAAGAGCTTCTACAATGGCTGCCGTGCATTGATCTTTTATCCCGCGAATATTCGAATAATCGGGAATCCAGCTTAAAAGGGAGGAATGTGCTTGTATTAGTTCTTCTTCTAAATAAAAATCTGGAAGTTGTTTTCCTAGTTCGTCAAACAAGTTTTCCGGGATCACGCCAGTTTCTGAACGTTGTAAAGGGATGTTTTGACTTGAACTTGCAGTTGAGACCTTTTTTGAATAAAGAACGTCATTGTTAGATATCTTGGCAGACATCGTCTTCGGTTTTACTCTCGACTTAGTGCCGGCAAAGACTTTCTCCGAGGCTGTCGAGGTCTTAGCCATTGGTTTGATGACCATCGGATTAAGACATGATACCTTTGAATGTACTGGCGTGTGGTTGGCGGTTTGGTTGTTGCTCGCAGCTTCAGATTGGGAATTTAGTTTGGGGACTCTCGAGTGAATAATGTTATATTCGGAATTAGACAAAGCTCCAGTTCCAACAGCATTAGCGCCCGACGTAACAACCGGTAAGTGGCGCGGGTTATATGACTGATGTGATTTTCCCGAAAAAGGTTTTAATGATCTTGACGATGCAAAATTACTTGAAGAGGCCGCTGCCGATGCTGGCTGCGCGAATGGCCGTATGTTACCACCGGTGACGTCTTTGAGATTTCCAATATATTCGCTTCCCTTGATCCATTTGCCGTCGATGAATTCTTCAAATTCAATGTGTTGTGTTCGACCATAATGTTGAGGTGATCGCAGTCGGGCAGAATTCAAAGTGCCTTCTGCAAAAGTTTCAGAGGGTTTTACGCCGGATAATATCCCGGGAAGTTTTCGTAGAACGTAAGATCCTGCATACATTGCGCCTACGCTCATGGCTGTATGTGTGACGTCGGCAAAATATTGTTTTGTTACCCATTGAGGCAGTCCGTAAAAGTTGAAGTTTTTTTGAGACTCAGACGTCACGTGATCATCATAGATGTGTTGAATATTCTTAATGAATCCATCTGCTTTCGGAAGAACAGTCCCCCACATTTGATTGATGGGGTCTTCATTAGTATTGATGGTGCGTGGAGGTGCCACAGGTCCGAAATAGGGGCCATTGAACCCTTCCTGTGCACGGCCCGCTTCTAATATAGTTTTTGCGATGCCGGGGAATTTTCGATTAATCCGGCGTGCCCCTTCCCCAATAATTTCCAAGGGGACTTCAATAACTGCTTCCATTACTTTTAAGACCGATCGCGCCGTTCTAGCCGCAATGATCTGTGCGGTCGTTTGAATTTTTCCGCCGGTGTGTATTGTGAGTAAGACTTGATCTAGTAGTGGGTGAGTGTGTGTTTGCGGTGCCGGGCTCGCAAGAGCTTTTCCACACTCGCGAACAATTTCCAGTGTTGTATCCATAAATGTGTGTGGATGGGCACCCGGGGCCGCAGCTAGCTGAGACCGTTGATTATTTATGTGTAAAATTTCTTCGCTAAAGGTACGTGCCGGTACTTCATTTGATGAAGAGGCTGCCGTCGATGAATTTAGAAGAGTCGCTATCGGTAAGATTGATGAAGCAATATTTCTCCCGAGATTTCCGGCAGCCGGTATTTGAAACCCGCGAGCACGCTCCACAAGGTTGCCAAGTTTTGGAATGTTATCCCCCAAGGTTTGCAACCGACGCATCATGAAGTTTACACTGAGGATGAAAGCAAGCTTCTTTGCCGAGTCAGCGAGATCAAAAAACATTTGACGTGTTAATTCGGGAGGGATGTCATATTTTTCCTGATTTGTACGCGCAGTTAAGTTAACGGTAAGTTTAGCAGTCTCTCTTACTTGTCCGAAGATATTTTTAGTCGCACCATCGATCACATTCTTCATGAAATGGTATGGTTCCATGAAGGAATTAGAGGCTTGATCACTCTGCCCTGCACTGACGTTGGGGAAGTTTGTATGAGGAGCTGATATGCTAATATTTTTGACATTATTAGAAGAGAGGCTTGAGAATAGAAACTCATAAGCTTTCTTCAGTGAAACCTGTGTGATCGTTAATCCTGTACGGAGGATTCGAGCGCCGACAATATTTGCCACGGCATATTCTTGATCAGTGACACCGTGCAAAGAAAAGTGTTGTCGCTTAGGCTTTGTTAAACTTCTTCCCGCCATTGCAAACATTCTATTCGTTTCTTTCAAGTAAGCATCGGCTTCAGGAAAATCTGAAGATATTTTAGGGAGTTTTATTTTTCGAAGTGCACCTACGAGTTTGTCAAATGAAATTTCAGTCTTTTTAATTATAGGGGAAGCCGCGTCGGAGTCTTTCGAAATTCCTTGGGAAATATCGCTACCCCCGACTGCATTACTTGACCGTTTTGCTGCATTGGCTCTGCTAGGTCTAGCATTCGATGATTTTTCAAATTCTTTTTTAGCTGGTTTAGGTTTTTTTGAAGTGGCCGGTGGTTGAGTTGCTTCTTCATTTTCTGATGAAGAGGCTGCTTGAGAGTTTCCCCTAAGCGACTCCACAACCTCGTTGAATGATCGTGTCTCTACGGGGCTTTGTCCGCCAAAAGCTTGTTGGAACTGCGCCCGCTCTTCTCCGAGTTTTTTGCTATCCCATGTGATAAATGCAGCTCCGAGATGAGTTTTATCCTTTTCTCCTTTCTCGTGAATTCTGGCAGGATCGGTATTCAGCCCATAGCTTGCTCCATTTGAATTGACGATGGATGGACGCACGACTCCGGGCTGGCTGCTGCTTTGATAATCAAAACTTCCAATGCTGGATAGTCCACGTGAAGATTCTGTAAACCCCTTCCAATTACCCGATATTGAGAATGAAGAACTGCTAGAAGATTCTTGAATTTCAGTGCGCGTGACATGCTGCGCATTCACTTCAATCTGAGAGATAGAGGCTCCAACCAGATCAAGGGAGTTCACAGTCACTAGACCGCTTTTGCGTGCGGTGAGCCCTGCAACCATACCCACTCCGCTGTAGTTCTGGTCCACAATCGATAGTCCTACGCTGCCGGAGGTCGAGAATGATCCTCCGTACTGACTATAATTCGAGGTGTCTACCTGCGAAGCAATGTCTAGTTGAGGCGTTCTAACCTCGACAATGTCAGCAACTCCTGTGGCGCCGTTCATCGCCATACGTGTCGAAGCGAGTACCGTCAGCTTTCTGCCTACAGAAACCTGTGTATAACGATGAAATCGCCCGTCTCCGCTAGAGACTGACATATCTGCGCCGATTCCTAAACCCTTAGAACTTGCTTCCAGGGTAACGCCAAAGCTGCCTGAAGTTTGGGTAGACTCCTCTATCGCTGCATCCCAGAGCACTTCATCGCAGCGAAACGTCGCATCGCGGCCTACCTGCATGAGAGCCCCTCTGAAGTGAAGATATTCCGCTTCATCGAGCAAATCTCCGCCGATAATGGCTTGGGAAAGATGCGTTGTCGTCGAAAAGGTCGAGCTGCTAAAAGTTCCTAAGCGCAATCCAACCCGAGGGGCAAAGTTTCCATCCACGTCGGTGATCCCCAATCGTTCACCCATCGCTGCACCCATGCCGCCAAAGCCTCCGGCGTTAAAGCCTGCAACAAGATCAGAAGCAGCCTGGTAGGTTTGAACCGCTGCAAGAGCTCCATTTACCGCATAGCCTGTTCCATCCTGCGACTGGGCGAGTCGGAACATGCTAGCTACAGCAGGGTCTTCCTGGAGTAAAGCGTTCACCACCCCAGCGCCGTTTTGTGATCTTGATGAATTCGACGAAATATCCGGGACGGTACCGCTTCCACCGACAGAACCCCCTGCCATATCCCAGTCTCCCTCGTTGAAGGTTTGAGCTAATTCTGGTGGGGATTGATAAGGGTGAAGAAAGCTGAATACCGGACCAAGGTCATCTCGTAGGGGAGTATGCCGCAGTGCCCTTGACAGCATAGAGCCACCACCCGAGAAACAATTCTCCAGCGCCTGAGACCCGAAGAATGTTACTCCGAGGGAAAAGCCGTCCTGTCTGGTGTAATTGGTGACGGTGTGCTCGAGCAGGGTGATTTTTGGGGCTCTTCGTTCAAGGTTTCCCCCGACATAAAACTGCAGGCCTACCCCTTTGATTTCCGTAGCGGCCTCGAGGATGCCGTTACGACCCGCAATAAACCGCGGCAGGGAAGTTCGGTCCGCCGAGAAAGCAGTATCTGTGTAGGTTAGCGTTGTTGGGGTGAGCTCGAAGCCGGAAATAGTGTTTTCAACATACTGTGTACGTGCGTCGAAATAGATTCCTCCGGTCGATGCTACAACATGATTGTCACCTCTGTAACTGCCGAATTCACCCTCAATATACGCATCGCCATCTTTGATCCATAGAAAGACATTTCCTGTGATGCTGCGAGTTTTCGATTCTCTCATGATGAGCTGATGGATGTCCATATTTCTGGTGGCGCTTCGATACCGGATGGCAGTAAAGGTGCTGAATTTGGTGGTTTGGCGATATTGACCGGCTTCGATGTGAAGGTTGTTCCATGCTGTGATGGACGAGGCACTAAGGGACAATAAATCGCGGATGAATAGATTAATCTTTCCTCCCGAAGTCATATGACTCCCCATAAAGCCAGTCATCACCGTCCACGCATTTGCACTTTGCCAAAACTGCGGACGCCCAAGATTCAGTTGGATCACTTTTCGCAGTTCCAGGTCATGATGTAAAAACGTATTTGCGCGGATAGTGGTTTCGACTTCACTTCGAAGAAGCGCGCCGCTACTGCGCCCATCATGCGTCTCGATTTCAAGGATTCGACCTGACATAACTGCCTGTGGGTCGGCTTGATCTTCCGTGGCCCAGCTGACAGCATGGCGGCCGAACGATTTTTGCCTGACAACCTGAACCCTTTCTTCAGTGACACGGGTTTCGTGAATCACTCGACGTGTCTGAACTCTAAGGGCGTTGTCAGCGGTAATGTTGCCTCGATTGTGGAGCAAGTCACGGATCTTCAGCAGGATGTCACTGCGAGAATAGATCTCTCCTATGGTAGCCCCAGCTCGGCCTTGGTTTGTGAAAATTCCATTCAGGAGGTTGCCTAACTCACCAAAAATCTTTTGCGCTGTGACGATCCCATCATTAGAAAAAGTTCCTTGCAAATTCATTTCCAAGTTTTTGGCAATAATCATCCTCGCCAGCACATCGATAACGATCTGTCTACGCTCGGCATATACAGGTGTTGAACCCATGTTAATTCCACAACAGCTCTTTCTCTGAGTTCCTACCTGTACCATATAGGAATGCATGTGAGTGAGGTTCTCGTTTCTTAAGTCTTTTCCG
>CAZENM010000035.1:0-20364 GCA_964513575.1 uncultured bacterium
GGAATGAGAAGCACGCCAGGACGCTGCCTTCCAAACGGTCCTCGCGCTAGCCATATGGGCCTAGAAAGAAAAACTGTACAAAATTTACGGGTTGTTCGCATCGATACCGAAAATAATTTGCTCGTCGTTGAAGGGTCTGTCCCAGGTGCAAGAAATGCACTCGTTACAGTCTCCCAATCGGTGAAAAAAACACACCCGAAAAAGAAATAATCCATTGGAGAATAACCTGTGGCAACATTAAAAAAATACAATCTAAGCGGTCAAGAAATTGGCACAGTTGAAGTAAGCGATGCAATTGCAAACGCTGAAGTCAACGGTCAAATGATCAAAGATTACATCGTTGCACTGCGCGCAAACGCCAGACAATGGTCTGCTAGCACCAAAACAAGAGCTGAAGTCTGCCATACAAAGAGAAAACCCCACCCGCAAAAGGGTGGCGGTCGCGCTAGACAAGGATCTCTTGCTTCCCCACAATACAAAGGGGGCGGACGTGTTCATGCACCAAGACCAAAGTTCGATCAGCATGTAAGAATTAACCGCAAAGAACGCCTTGCAGCCATCCGATGCCTGCTCGGTGAAAAAATCAGAACGAACAAAGTTAAAATTGTTGATAGCTTCTCTATAGACGCTCCCAAAACTAAAATCGTTTCGAACTTTATCGCCAACACCGGAATTCAGGGCAAATCCCTATTCCTAGGTGAAGGAAATTATGTCGATATCGGCGCAGAAGGTACTCAACACCTCGTCAGCGTCCAAACGACACAATACGACAACTTCATTCTTAGCCTTCGCAATATTCCCAAGACAGAATTCTCTCTTGCGAAAAATATTAACGGTTACGACGTTCTCGTCGCCGGCGAATTGGTTCTGACAGAAGCAGCGTTGAAAGAAATTAGCGATTGGTTGCTCTAATAGAGTAAGCAGAAGGATAACCATTTAATGAATAAGCAAAATCCTTACAATGTTGTAAAACATCGCCACATCACAGAGAAATCTTCGATGTTGCAAGGTTTGCAAAATGCGAAGAGCAATATCTCCTTAACGAGATTTGAACTGCCAAAGTATGTCTTTATCGTAGATAAAAAGGCAACTAAACCGCAGATCTCTCAAGCTGTAGAATTGATCTATGCTGACAGAAACATCAAAGTCGTTTCCGTTAACACAATCAACGTAAAAGGAAAAGCGCGGCGAGTACGCGGCAGATCCGGAAGAACATCTGACTTTAAAAAAGCGATCGTGACCCTCCAAAAAGGGGATACACTTGAAGATCTCTAAGTCAGCAATAATGAAAGCGTCAAGAATTGAGGCAATTGTAAAATGTTAAAGAAATTCAGACCCGTTACTCCCGGAACTCGTCAGTTGATTCTTCCTATGAACGAAACACTGACCCGTGCGAACGACAAAACACGCGCTACGGTAAAGCCTACTAAGTCCCTACTACTGACCAAAAAGCGCACATGCGGCCGTAATAATATGGGCCACATTACCTGCCGTCACAAGGGTGGAGGACACAAAAGGCACTATCGACTCATCGACTTCAAACGGGATAAAGAAAATATCCCCGCTAAAGTTGCTTCGATTGAGTACGATCCAAACCGTTCCGCTTACATCGCGCTGCTTAACTACGCAGATGGTGAAAAACGGTACATCATCGCCCCCCACGGACTTAAGAAAGGGGACACAGTTAAAACTTCCGCAGAACCTCCCTTCAGTGTCGGATGCTGTATGCAGCTCAAACACATGCCGGTAGGATCTACGATCCATAACATCGAACTTACACCTGGACGTGGCGCACAATTTGTTCGCTCCGCTGGACAGTTTGCTCAACTTATGGCACGAAGCGGTGGTTATGCGACGATCAGAATGCCTTCCGGTGAAGTACGCCTCGTAAACGAAGCCTGCAAAGCCACATTCGGCACAGTTTCCAATTCAGAGCATAATCTACGCTCCGAAGGAAAAGCAGGAAGAAATCGATGGAAAGGGATTAGACCCACAGTTCGCGGAACTGCAATGAACCCAGTTGACCACCCTCACGGGGGCGGTGAAGGTAAAAATAAAGGGAATATCCCTCAAACACCTTGGGCACAATACACTCGCGGACTTCGTACAAGGTCCAAAAAGAAATCTAATAAGTTCATTGTTAAGGATCGAAGGAAGAAATAACTATGGCTAGATCACTAAAAAAAGGTCCATTTATTGACCATCACCTACTCAAAAAAGTAGTTGATCAAAATAATGCCGGAACGAAAAAACCGATTAAAACTTGGTCCCGACGCTCGATGATCATTCCAGATATGATCGGACACACTTTTGAAGTGCACAATGGAAAAAAATTCCTATCCGTGTTTGTCACAGAAAATATGATCGGACATAGACTCGGTGAATTTTCTCCTACGAGACAATTCAAGGGACACCCCATTAAAAAATAAAGGTTCCTCCAAATGAATGAAGCAAAAGCAGAAGCAAAAGCAATCTCTAAGTATGTAAGAATAAGCCCTCAAAAAGCTAGACTTGCAGCTGGACTTATCCGGGGTCTTCCTGTGCTAAAAGCCTGTGCACAACTCGAATTTAGTAGCCTGAAAGGCGGACGTCTACTAGTGAAGACTGTATATAGCGCTATAGCGAACGCGGAAACAAAGTTCGATGTACGCCGTGAAAATTTAAAAATTGTAGAAGTTCGCATCGATGATGGCCCAAGACTTAAACGTTCAAAGCCAAAAAATAAAGGTGGGCAACACGCCATCCTAAAAAGAACAAGCCACTTTACCGTCATCGTCGGCGAAGTATAAGGAGTGATCAATGGGACAAAAAGCTAATCCAGTAGGTTTACGCCTAATCCGGAACCGCAACTGGCGCTCAAGATGGTATGCAAATAAAAAAGAGTTTGGAACTCTTCTAATCGAAGACCAACTCTTACGTGCTACCCTCCTGAAAAAACAGATTTGCCAAGGCACTTCGCAAATTAAAATTCGCCGCATGAGCGAAAAAATCGAAGTCACCATATGCACAGCACGCCCTGGTACCGTTATCGGGAAAAAAGGCGCTGAAATCGACAATCTGAAAGCAGAACTTTCTAAGCTTACCGGCAAAGAAGTATGGGTAGAAGTCGAAGAAATCAAAAGACCTGACCTAGACGCAAAAGTCGTCGCAGATGGAATCGCAAAACAACTTGAAAGAAGGATCCCCTTCCGCAGAGCAATGAAAAAAGCGATCCAATCCTCGACAGATGCCGGCGCCCTAGGAATAAAAGTACAATGCTCCGGACGCCTAGGCGGCGCTGAAATCGCTCGTACTGAATGGTATAAAGAAGGAAGCACTCCTCTTCATACACTTCGTGCAGATATCGATTATGCCCACGGAAGAGCAGAAACAACTTACGGAAGCATCGGTGTAAAAGTGTGGATTTATCGCGGAGATGACAGCCACACCTCAAAGGAGGCAGTGTAATATGGCCCTAATGCCTAAAAGAACTAAACACCGAAAAATGCAAAAAGGAAGCTGCTCAGGCATAAGCAAGGGCGCAACCTTCGTACACTTCGGAGAATACGGAATCCAAGTCTTAGAAAGAGGCTGGATCACTAATAAACAAATCGAAGCAATGCGCGTTTCAATTAACCGCTACTTCCAACGCCGCGGAAAAGTCTGGATCAGAATTTTTCCGGATAAACCCATCACCAAAAAACCTCTCGAGGTTCGTATGGGTAAAGGAAAAGGGGGACTCGATCATTGGGTCGCCGTCGTAAGACCAGGACGCATCCTATTTGAAGTTGCGAACGTTTCCAAAGACCTGGCGCAAAACGCACTAAGACGTGCCGCTGCGAAATTAGGATTGAAAACACGCTTCGTCGAACGCGTTGAACAAGTTTAAGGAAAACACGCTATGTTAAAAGCTCAAGACCTTAGAGATCAAACAGTCGAAGAACTCAAAGCACTCGTCAATGACAAGCGCAAAGAACTCTTCCACCTGATCAACAGTTTTAAAACTGCCCATAAGTTGGATCAACCCCACCTCGTGCGCGAAACTAAAAAAGACATTGCTAGATTGCTCACGATCATTAACGAAAAGCAATTTACAATTCAAACGAGTGGAGTGTAAAAATGACAACCGTAAACCGAGGAAAACGTAAAACGACTAAAGGAACTGTCATATCCAATAAAATGGATAAAACAGTCGTCGTTAAAGTTGAAACAACTTACCGCCACCCACAGTACGGAAAAGTTGTCACACGCAGACAAAAGCTCTATGCCCATAACGAACTGCGACCGCTCCAAGTTGGAGAAACTGTAGAAGTCATGGAAACTAGACCGCTTTCAAAACTGAAGCGCTGGCTGGTTGTAGCCTAAGTAAACACTATGAACCCAAGTCCCTAAAAGACCTGGGTTAAAAGAAAGGAACCGCACATAATTGCGGTGAAAACCAATCGGAGACCTAATCGTATGTTACAACAAGAAAGCGAGCTTCTAGTCGCTGACAATACAGGCGCCAAACGGGTAAAGTGCATTAAAGTACTTAAAGGCTCACGCCGCCGCTACGCCTATGTAGGCGATATCATCGTCTGCTCCGTAAAAGAAGCAGCACCCGATGGAAGCGTAAAAAAAGGTGATGTCGTAAAAGCTGTAATCGTAAGGCAAAAGTATTATATCCGTCGCCAAGATGGAAGCAAACTGCGTTTCGACACCAATAGCTGCGCATTAATCGATGACAAAAACAACCCTAGAGGTACTCGTATCCTAGGACCCGTTGCTCGTGAAGTTCGTGACCGCGGTTTTTTAAAAATCGCATCACTAGCTCCCGAAGTGATATAATTGCGAGGCAACATGAAAGAAATTAGTAAGACTAAGCAAAATAAATTTATCCGTACTGGAGACAAAGTATATGTCACCAGCGGAAACTTCCGTGGACAGATCGGGACAGTATTGTCTCGTAATGACTCAAGAGTCACCATCCAGGGAGTCAACGTCCGCAAAAAACACGTTAAGAGAACCCAGAACGCCCCCGGCCAAATCCTGGAAATCGAAAGACCGATTGATCTCTCTAACGTAAGACTATGCGTAGACGAACAAAAGCCAGTGAAAGTTCGAGTAAGAACTAATACTGATGGTAAACGTGAGCTTTTTTACAACGATGGTCAAAAAGACATCGTATACCGCTCAGTAAAGTAATAATCACAACTATTAGAGTTGAAAGAAAATGTCTAGACTAAAAAAACGTTATCTAGAAGTTGTAAAGACTGAACTTACAAAGAAGTTTGGTTATAAAAATGTCATGCAAATCCCTGCCCTTGACAAAATTGTCATCAGCATGGGGCTTGCTGAAGCTTCTAAAGACAAGAATTCTTTGCAAGCATGTGTTGAAGAGCTCGCTGTTCTATCCGGACAACGTCCCATCATCACAAAAGCTCGCAGAGCCGTGTCGAACTTTAAACTTCGTGAAGGACAAACCTCCGGAGCAAAAGTGACACTCAGAGGCATTCGCATGTACGAATTTCTCGACCGCTTTATCAACATCGTAGCGCCACGCATCTCCGACTTTCGCGGTTTTGAATCAAAAGGAGATGGCAGCGGAAATTACAGCTTGGGACTAACGGACCAACAAGTATTCCCTGAAGTGAACCTCGATGAAGTAAAGAGAACACAAGGGATGAACATTACCTTTGTCACCAGCGCTATGACAGATGATGAATGCATCGAACTGCTTCGATTGCTCGGCTGCCCATTTAAAAACCTACCCGTCGCGGTCACCGCATAAGAGAAAGGAGATATACCATGGCTGTTAGCGATCCTATCGCAGATTTTCTCACGATGATCCGTAATGCAATAAAGGCCGAACATCGTTACGTCGATGTTAGCTGGAGCAAAATTAAACTGAGCATCGTTGAAATCCTTAAAGCCGAAGGGCTAGTTGAAGATTTTCTAGTTAAACTAGAAACGAATCAACGGGGTACAATTAGAATTTTCTTGAAATATGTGGGCGGACGTCAATCCGTAATCCAAGGAATCAAGAGAATGTCTAAACCAGGACTCAGACGATATGTAGGTTCTACTGATATTCCTACATACTACGGCGGACTAGGATTGTCCATACTGTCCACTTCTCAGGGAGTGATGGCAGGTTCCGAAGCAAGAAAACGGCAAATTGGCGGAGAACTTCTCTGCCTAGTCTGGTAACGACGTTGATAAAGGAGCTAAGAAATGTCACGTAAAGGAAAACTTCCTATCCCAGTACCTAAAGGGGTAGAAGTCCAAATTACATCCGAAAATATTACGATTAAAGGCCCGAAAGGAACCCTGAGCCGTAATTTAGTCCCTGCTGTCGTCGTTACTAGAGAAGAGGACAATTTAATTGTGTCCCTTCATGAAAAACACGCCGACGCAGGTAACTTCCATGGGCTATTCCGTACATTGATCGATAACATGATCATCGGCGTAACCCAGGGCTTCATGAAGAAGCTAGAAATGATCGGTGTCGGATACAGAGCCGTAGTCCAAGGACCACTCCTAGACCTACAAATTGGGGTGTCTCACCCAACGAAATTGCCAATTCCGGAAGGAATTCAGGTTACTGTTGCTAACAACACCATCATTAGTGTTTCCGGAAGCGATAACCAACAAGTAGGGCAATTTTGTGCGATCGTACGCTCGAAACGGCCTCCAGAACCCTACCAAGGGAAGGGGATTCGCTACGTTGGTGAATTCGTACGTAAAAAAGCGGGTAAGGCTGCCGCTAAGAAATAATCGTGCGCTCTCGTAGCGCCCACACTTAGTTAAGGTAAGTATGAGAAATACAGTGACAAATAATCACATTTTAAAGCATAAACGCGCTTTGCGTGTGCGTAAGCACTTGCATGGTACAGCTACAAGGCCGCGCCTTTGTGTAGTGAAAACGAATAAACATATCATGGCCCAACTGATCAACGATGATCAAGGAGTCACGATTGGAGCTGCCTCCACGTGCTCTAAGAAATATCGTACAACCGAATTCAATCGCAGAAATATTAATTCCGCGAAAGAATTAGGCCGTGAAATTGCGACGATCGCCAAAAATAATGGAATCGCTGAGGTGATTTTCGACCGTGGTCCTTTTAAATACCACGGAACACTGGCATCTTTAGCAGACGAAGCTCGCGCCGCAGGCTTGCGCTTCTAACTTCAAGATCCATGAAAACCTAAGAGAAATCAACATGGCAAAACAAAGCGAAGGCTCTAAAAAAGACAAGGTGAATAGCGATATCACCGAAAAAGTACTGCACATTAATCGTTGCTCTAAAGTGGTCAAAGGGGGAAGAAAATTTAGCTTCTCAGCCCTGATCCTAGTGCACGATAGCAGTGGCTCAGTAGGTATTGGTTTCGCAAAAGCCAATGAATTAACCGATGCAATACGCAAAGGGGGAGAATCCGCCCGTAAAAGTATGAAGCGGTACCCCATGGAAGGAACCACCATTCCTCATGAAATCCTCATGAAATCAGATGGTGCCTTGTTACTTCTTAAACCCGCTCCTGAAGGGACCGGAGTTAAAGCAGGATCAAAAGTACGTACAATTTTAGAAGCTGTAGGACTTAAGGACGTCGTGGCAAAAAGCTTGGGAAGTGCTAATCCCATCAATCTTGTCATCGCAACCATTAAAGCCCTTTCACAACTGAAAACACGTGAAAATATTGCAGCAATTAGAGGTGCATTATGACAGACAATACTGAAGAAACTGATGTCATCGAATTAGGACCCGAATTTTTTGTCACCCGTATGGATGACCTTTTCAACTGGACAAGATGTGACCCGCGCAGAAAGCGCCGTGGACGCGGTCAAGGTTCCGGATTAGGCAAAACTTGCGGTCGCGGACAAAAAGGTGCCGGTGCTAGATCTGGTTGGAAATCACGCGCAGGGTATGAAGGGGGACAATTCAGAACCTTCATGAAACTTCCTATTCGCGGATTTAATAACAACCAATTCCGTACTCAATACCAAGTGGTTAACCTTGATCAAATCAATGCAATGTATTCCGATGGCGAAACCGTCAACCTAATCACATTGATTGAAAAAGGGTTTTTCTCTAATGCGAACTCGCCTTTTAAAGTCCTTGGAAATGGAGAACTCACTAAAAAAGTGATTATCTACGCAGATGCCATTACAGCTCCTGCCCAAGATAAGCTTAACAACGCGAAAATTGAATTTCATCTTCCTGCATAGATGAAGAGATATAAAGGGCAGAGACGTTCTCTGCCCTTTGAATTTAACGAATACCGACGGAAAAGGTGCGCATGCTGAAAGAATTACAACGAGTGTTGCAAGTTCCCGAGCTCAGAGCAAAGATACTTTTTACCCTAATGATGTTAGTGGTCTACCGCATAGGCGGATTCATCCCCGTACCAGGGATCAACGGCGAATTAGCCGTCAGCTATTTTAGACAAGCGATGGGCGGAGCCCAAAACCTATTCCAAATGGTAGATATATTTTCCGGCGGAGCATTTTCGCAAATGACTGTTATTGCCCTCGGAGTGGTACCTTACATTTCCTCATCCATTATCATGCAACTCGTTGTTGCCCTATGGCCCTCATTACAACGTGAAATGAAAGAAAATCCCGATGCAGGCAAACGAAAAGTTACTAAATACACAAGACTTCTTACTGTGATGCTCTCTTTCCTGCAATCCACACTATTTGCAAAATACGCGCTGCAAATTAACATATCACGACCAGGAATTATTGCGCCGGAACTCCTCGACTTCACAATGTTCGGGTTCCCTATCCTTTACTTTGCGATTTTCGTATTTACAATGACCACAGGTACTATGTTACTCATGTGGATTGGTGAACAAATTACTGATAAAGGAATCGGAAATGGCATGAGTTTGATCATCAGCGTCGGTATCGTATCACAATTACCTACCGCTATGGGACTGATTTTCCAACAAATGAATCTTGATTCCCAAGAACCCGGCCTTATGAATTTTTCTTCTATTGTTGTCCTGGCGACAGTTTTTGTATTAGTCACTATCGCCACGATTCTTATTATACAAGGGCATCGAAGGATCCCACTCCAATACGCTCGACGTGTTGTAGGTAGAAAAGAAGTTCAAGGGGGATCCTCATATATCCCGTTAAAAGTTAATTATGCCGGAGTTATCCCGGTTATTTTCGCCTCGTCCTTACTCATGTTCCCGGCAACCCTAGGAACATTCGTAGGTCAAGGAAATTTTTTAGGTAATATCGCTGCTTGGCTTTCCCCAGGAAGCACCCCTTACCTTGCCCTTTTTGTGTTTTTAATCGTTTTCTTCACCTACTTTTGGACTGCAACTCAGTTTAAGCCTGATCAAATTGCTTCCGATATGAAGAAAAACGGCGCGTTCATACCAGGAATTCGCCAGGGTAAACCCACCCAAGATTATCTGGAATCAGTGATGAATAGAATTACCCTTATAGGGGCTATATTCCTCGCGCTCATTGCTGTTCTACCCAATCTAGTAGGAAAATTTTTGGGAGTTTCCCAAACAATTAGTTACTTTTTTGGCGGGACCGCACTGCTAATTTTAGTTGGAGTCGTGCTTGACACGATGAAACAAGTTGAATCTCACCTGCTCATGAAAAAATATGATGGATTTATGAAGCGTGGAAGAATTTAAGGTCGATAGCAAATCACCTCACAGATTGGTTTGCATCGTTATTGACAACAAGTATAAATTGGTTTTGCATTAAAAGCAAAGCTGTGATAAGATTTTACGTTTTAGGTTAACTGTAGGAGTACTCAATGCCAAGAGTTATCGGTATCGATATACCGGATAATAAACGGTTAGAAATTAGCCTGACATACATTTTCGGGATCGGTCGACATGTCTCAAATGAGATTATTGAAAAACTGAGTCTTGATAAAAATATGCGAGCTCACAACCTCACACAAGATGATATTGCCCGCTTGAACTCACTTCTTACTTCCGAATATACGGTAGAAGGAGACCTGCGTCGACAAGTGCAAAACAATATTAAGCGACTGATTAGCATCCATTCTTACCGTGGACAACGTCATCGTCTTGGACTGCCCGTACGTGGACAACGTACACGCACCAACTCGCGTACGAGAAAGGGACGACGTAAGACCGTTTCCAACAAGAAAAAATAATTAACAGGAGCCTTTTACTTTGTCTAAACAACCTGCTAATCAAAAATCTGGCGTTAAAGTAAGAAAACGGTCCTCTATTAATGTGCCTTCTGGAATCGCACACGTTAAGGCTACTTTCAACAACACCATTATCGCCATCACAGACCCTGCTGGACGCGTTGTCTCTTGGTCATCTGCCGGTAAAGCTAACTTTTCTGGTTCTAGAAAATCGTCTGCCTTCGCAGCAACTGTCGCAGCACAAGATGCAGCGAAAGTCGCGGTAGGCTTCGGAATGAAAGAAGTAGAAGTAAACTTAAAAGGTCCAGGCGCCGGTCGTGAATCCGCTGTCAGAGGACTACAAAGCGCGGGATTGATGATTACTTCAATCCGCGATTGCACACCAGCCCCACACAACGGCTGCCGTCCACGTAAGCGTCGACGCGTTTAGAAAATGAGATTCGTAACTATCGCGCTTCCAACGAAACGCGATTTAAATGCATTAGGAGTTACAGCATGTCAGTAAAATACGGCAAGTTTGAAATGCCTTCAAAAATCTCTGTTGAGGAAATCGGCGGCAACCCTAATCACGTTCGCTTTGTTGCTGAACCCTTCGAAAGAGGTTTCGGTCACACGATCGGGAATTCCATGCGCCGGATGATTATGACTTCGTTGGAAGCACCCTCCTTCATTTCTGTCAGAATCGAAGGGGTTCCGCACGAATACATGGCGATCGAAGGAATTGCGGAAGATATGACAAATATCATCTTGAACTTTAAAGGAGCATTGCTACGCAAGCTCCCTACAGATGAATCTCCGAATAGTCACGATGTTCGTATCCTTACAACAATTCTCGACGTCACACAAGACGACTTGGATCAAAATAAAGGATCCGTCGCCGTTAAACTTAGAGATGTCATTGAAGATGGATATTTTGAAGTTGTTAACCCGGAACTTCACCTGTTTACAGTCACAAAACCGACAAATCGTCAAATCGATGTCAGAGTCGCGATCGGTAGAGGATACGTCCCCTCCGAACGACACATGGTTAATGACAAAACAACAGATGAAATTCTAATAGACTCCGCCTTCTCACCAGTAAAACTCGTGAATTACTTCGTAGAAAACACTCGCGTCGGACAAGATACCGATTTCGACCGTTTGATTCTTGAAGTAGTAACCGACGGCAGAGTCACAGCTCAAGAAGCTCTAGGATTCGCTTCCCAAATTGGATTGCGTCACTTTGAAGTATTTAATAAAGTCAAAGCGCACCAACTCACATTTGAAGAAGGGGAGGGAGACCTCGACGCCGACCAAGATGAAATTATGGAAAAACTCATTCTGCGCATCGACGAAATCGAATTGTCAGTTCGTTCAACGAATTGCCTAAGCGGTGCAAGTATCGAAACGATCGCCGAACTCGTCACCATCCCGGAACGAAAAATGTTGGAATTCCGCAATTTCGGAAAAAAATCTCTTAACGAGATCAAAGCAAAGCTCACTGAAATGGGCTTGCACTTAGGTATGGATCTTTCTCGCTACGGAATCACTTGTGATAACGTAAAAGACAAAGTTCGCGCCTATATCGAAGAGAGAAAAGGTAAAAAAGATAAGTCCCGAGAGGACGATCGTTATAAAGAAGAGGATGACAGGTAGTCAACATGAGACACTTAAAAGACACATGCAAACTTAATAGAACCTCTTCGCATAGGCGCTGTATGTTTGCAAACATGCTAAAAGCATTAATCGAACATGGACAAATCGAAACGACTTTGCCTAAAGCAAAAGCACTTCGACGCCATGCCGATAAGATGGTTACACTTGCGAAGAAAAACACACTAGCTGCTCGACGTGATGCGATTGCTGCGTTGATGATTAGGTTTAATTCCCTAACATCAAAGCAAGCTCGTGAAGCTAAAGAAGGTAACACTTCTAGCTACAACGTCGACCGTCGTGTGATCGATATTCTCTTTGGAGATATCGGCCCGCGCTTTACCACTAGACCAGGCGGTTACACCCGCATCGTCAAAGGGGCAAGACGAGTAGGCGATAACGCACAAAAGTGCATTATTGAATTTCTCCCAGCGTAGTGACGTTAGGTGTCTGGCTTTTAGCCAGGCACCTTCTTTTTTTTAATACCCTCTCTTCATTTTTATCTTCAATCTATTTTTTCACTCTTCAAAATTTTTCTTGCTTTACAAACCGCTACTCCTTCCTTATGATGAGCTTACTTGCAATTGTAATTACGAGAGGCTCCTATGACTATTCGCATCGCAATAAACGGCTTCGGAAGGATCGGCAGACTAGTCTATCGCATCGCTTCCCAGAACCCCAAAATTCAACTCATCGCGATTAATGATATTGTTCCTGCAGATAATCTAGCGTATTTGCTTAAAAATGATTCCACGCATGGAATCTTCGAAGCCAATATTTCATCTGACGCTAACTCTATCACAGTCAATAATCAGAAAACCGAAGTGTTTTCGGAAAGAGACCCTGAAAAACTTCCTTGGGGCAAATTAAATATAGATTATGTCATCGAATCAACAGGGTTGTTTACTGATGTGGAAGGTGCTCAAAAGCACCTCAAAGCAGGGGCAAAGCGGGTGGTTATTTCCGCGCCGGCCAAAGGTGATATTCCTACTTTTGTAATCGGTGTCAATCATGAGACTTTTAATCCGGAAAAGGATAAAATAGTATCAAATGCTTCATGCACAACAAATTGTCTGGCACCCATCACTAAAGTGCTTTTAGACAATTTTGGCATCGAAGAAGGATTAATGACAACTATTCACGCGATGACTGCTACGCAGCCCGTTCTTGACGGTCCATCCAAAAAGGATTGGCGAGGCGGACGTGGAGCATCTCAGAACGTCATTCCGGCATCTACAGGCGCTGCTAAAGCTGTTGCGCTGTGCATACCGGAAGTAAAAGGGAAATTAACGGGGATGGCCTTTAGAGTCCCCACAGCAGATGTGTCCGTAGTTGACTTAACAGTAAAGCTTGCTAAGTCTACAACTTATGAACAGATTTGCCAGGCGATGAAAACCGCTTCCGAAACAAGCATGAAAGGAGTACTTTCCTATTGTGATGGACAGCCTGTTTCCAGCGATTTCATCGGAAGCCATTATTCTGCCATATTTGATAAAGAAGCAGGGATCGCCCTGAACGATAAATTTTATAAAATCATCGCGTGGTACGATAACGAAATGGGCTACTCATGTCGCATAGTTGACTTGATCCTATACATCGCCAGCCGAGAAAGGTGACCACGACGATTAATTACGAAACCTATAAACATGGAATGACAACCAGTGGATTTTACACGTGAACCTATTATAGAAACTGTCATTACCCCGAAAGAAGGATTCAAACTCGCAATACGCAGCAGCAAAAACCCCGGACACGAGGAATTTTTTGTGGATGCTGTTGAAGTAGTATCTTTTGGCAGTTCTCTTTTTTTCCGCTCAATGGAAAGACCTAAAGCCTTTATAGTCCCTGTAAGTGACTATGAAGTGCTTGAAGTACGGGAAACCCGACTCGTTCTGAAAAACGTCGGTGTGGACCGCTCTATTAAAATTGCCGGAGGCCGCGAAGGAGCTCTTAAGACTCCTCCAAAAGAAATCGCGCAGGATAAAGAACCGGTAAGTATCGAAAGTACCTCGACAGAGGATGCATCCGCAAAATCCGGAACAGACGCTAAAGGTGATCGTAAGCGTGATCGTCGCCGACAAAATCGTCGACGTCGTGGGCGTGATGAGATTATAGATAAAGAAGAGGGTGAAGAAGCGAAAGAAGGGGAGTCAGCCCCAGCTGAAGCGCCTCCTAAAGTTCGTCTACCTCTTCCTAGATCATCAGGAGATGGCTCTGAAGGATCTACGACATCTATACTTTCAACGCTGCTGCCGCCGCCGCCAACGCTTATTTCTGAAACGATCGCGCAATACCGCAACAACGCGCTCTTCAAAGAAGCATTCTTCCTTAAAAACGAAGATTTGCAGCCTGCGCCGGAAGTGTCACCTGAAGCAGTGCCTCAGACAACATCATCCTCGGAACCTGCTTCGGAAGCTTCCCCGGAACCTGTTTCTGAAACCCATTCAGAAGCTCATGCCGAATCTGTTCCCGAGCAAACTTCCCCATCATCAGAAGAAGCGCCACTTCTTCATGAAGCGGAAGTTTCTCATGATTCAGCACAGGATGTCCCCACAGATAATCCTCAGCAATAAATGAATAGACAGGCGCAAAAAAATGCGCCTGTCTATCAAAAACGCTTGAATCTAACAAATAGATTAGATAAGATGTTGCTTACAATCCATCGCTCGGATGGTGAAATGGTAGACACTAGAGACTTAAAATCTCTTGCTCGCAAGGGCGTGCCGGTTCGAGTCCGGCTTCGAGCATGCCAAACCGCAAGAGGGTAAATCTTTAACGAGATTTAGTTACCCTCTTTTTAAAGGGCTTAAGTCAGCAATGGCTTAAGCCGCTTTATTAAGGGGACTTCGTCCCCCTAAACCCCCTACCAAAGGAGCAAGCTCCTCTGGACTCCTTTATCCTTCTATCTTATACTCACTTCGATTTCGCAGAATTTTAACGCTCTGTAACAGGGTTGTCCATGTGATTATGGCGACTTCTAGTTGGAAAAGAATTTACCAATAATATCTTCACAATGCTGCATGATTTTGCAAAGCCGGGAGGGTTGGGACAAAATAATTTAATGCTGTGGCGTGACCCCGAAGCGGTAAGCAAAGCCTGGATTAGGTATAATACTAACTTATGTCTAATGCCGTTGTCCATGTCGTCCACTTAGTCCATGCAGTCCATTCATGTCCATTATTAACTTACGCAGGCCCGGCCTGCTCATTTGCTAGTGGGTGGCGGCCCTTTAGCAAAAGCTATGAGATCTTTTCCCAAGCAAAAGTTCTGAATGTAAAAAGGTCAAGCCTGACAGCTTGACCTGATCGTAAGTTTGAAATTAATGAAACAATAACTGTCAATGTGTCAAGTCTCACCCCGACATAGGAGTCACTACAAATCAAATATTATGTGGCGTAACGTTAAGGTAGGATTCATAGCGATCGTAAATCCATACAAACCATTCAAAATAACAGGTGTGATTATGGCAGCTTTTGAAGAAGTGCTCATAGTAGCTATAGTAACGCCTGCTACAAACATCCCTACGCCGACAGCTTGTCTTATGTGCGTCGTATTCTGATATAATTGAAACATAGCTTCTGCTTCTTCATCATTAGCCACCGGCGTCAATCGATCCGAAAGTGCTGCGGGAAAGAGAGCTTTTCCGATTTGTCGCACACCTTCAGCCACCGCTAAGGAAGCAGCTGGCACAACAGCGTAGTTATAAACTGCGGACGACACTGAAGAAATAATATTCATTAACCACCTCTTTGATTATTTATTAAAGATTTATAAAATATTATATAAAAAAATAATTTTAAAGTCAATGGTTAGTTTGTTTCGAATAAAAGAGTCAGGCCTAATCTCTTCAAATCTCTTTATTGTTCATGAAGTCCATCTCGTCCACTTCTGTCCATAAAGTCCATTGTCCATGCATAGTAAACTCACAGCCCTGGATGTTTATATTAAATTCATTAATGAAGTGGAATGTTCGAAATCCAAATACGCAGGCTTCACTCCGATTGCTTTTGTTTTAAGTTGCGTATATTCAGTCACATAAAAAAAGATCGTTTGACTTCATATGTTTCGAACACATACAATTCTTCCGAAGCATCTTCGTGATAATACGATGGATGCGATATTGATAAATCTAAAAGTTTTGGAATACTTATGAAAATGTTGGCTGTGAGTCTATGTGCAATAACACTGTTATTTAATGAGCTATCTCTGTGTGCAGGGGAGCCTCTCGTGATTGGTACAATAGCCCAATCGCATTCTTTGATATCAGAAACATCTTTCGAAAATATCGAAATGAGACAATCTATGTTAGGGACAGATGAACTGTTGTACTCCAGGAAAGCTTCGGAAACATACCCCACAAGCAATATTAAATATCAATACACCACGGACGGTTGGTTACAGCATGTTGGAGTGTATTCGGATTGTGCTATTTTCACGAATGTAGCCGGCCCAAGAGAAGGAGTACAATTCATCATGGCAAATAATGGCGCTTTGATAGACATGTGTCATTCCTACACAATACACAAAAAATATTTTGTGAACAAATACCCATGGGGAGAAATAAGAACTTACAATAATTATCAAATTATAGAAATTAAGTAATCGAATCTGCCTTGCATGAGTTAGAAACGCTACAATATCAAAAAGCTATCTTATAATGTGAATAAAAGGGTCAGGCCTCGCAGTTCCAGTTTGCGAATTTGGAACTGCGAGGCCTGACCCTTTTATTAGATACGCAACTTCCTCAGGCCCGGCCCCGAGCATTTGCCCTCATGTCTTTGCAGAAGCTGAAACCGAAACACTCATTCAAGCAGTTGAATTTTGTCCCGTAAAACAAAGTTTGCATCCTGATATCTCCCAGGAATTTGTCTTTCATTGGGGGGCTCCTTGTGCTCCATTTTGAATAAATTCCACTCACTCATTCATTAATTTACTTTAAAGATCCTCTCTTGTCCCCAGAGAAAGGTCTTTACTTTCTGTATTTTCTTAAGTGTCTTTAAATAAGTAGTTTGTGTAATAAAATCATTTGAGTTTAATATGAGACTACAGGAGATGTTTTTCTTGGGTTGTTAGGTTCTAGTGTAAGTTATATTCTTAATACTTTTTTTTACTCATTACAAGCGGTGAAGGGGGTGTTTATGAGGAGTGGTTACCGGTTGAAGATTATGCCGCTCGAAGAGCGGATAGTGTTAGACGCGGCAGTCGCAGGTGTTGTCGCGCAGGCGGTAGCCCACGCGGCGCAACCGTCGGGTCCAGTGATTATGGTAGATGCCAGCGCTAAGGGTATTGTTCATGATGGTACATCGTGGGCAACGGCTTTTACCAATGTACAAGATGCCCTGAATAAGGCAGCTTCAACTACTGGGCCAGATCAGATCTGGGTTGCCCAGGGTAATTACAAACCAACCGAAGTTTATGCCCCCGATGGAGTAACGGGTGGTGCATTAGGGTTGTCTGTATCAAATATGAAAACGTTCAATCTCCCAAGTGATGTCGCTATTTATGGTGGTTTTAAAGCCGGAGCTCATTCTTTAGGTGAAAGAGATCCAGGAAAATTTATTACTATATTTAATGGGGACTTGGCGGGAAATGATATTGCCAATCAAAATGACCCCAACTACGCTGCCAGCAAGGCCGATAATGCTTGGCACGTCATAACAGCCGGAAACGATCTGTCTCACACGGGTGTGACAGCCCTGATGGATGGGATCACTGTCATGAATGGGTATGCAGCGGGTCCTGAAGGAAGTCCTTTTTTTACCCCCGTATTAGCGAATAATTATTATGCAGGCGGTGGAATGTATGTGAATTTTGATTCACACATCACCCTAAATAATATGACGTTCACTAAAAACTATGCCACAAGCGATGGTGGTGGGATATTTGCGAATAATTCGGATTTGTTGATTAATAAATCCACATTTATTAATAACTCTGCCTATACACGCGCCGGCGCTTTGGAAGGGTGGAGTACATTTGATAGCAAGCCACACACTATGATTGTCAATGATAGTTTGTTCAAAGACAATACTGCGGTAGTTTTTGGTGGAGCTATAGTTGCTGAGGGCACTTACCCTAGCGCAGGCTCTTCCATGATTATCGAACATTCAACTTTTGATCATAATATCGCCAACGAAGGCGGAGCTATTGTTGTCGATAGTTTGGATGTCTATGTAGATCGTTCAGTGTTTAAAAACAATATAGGAATTGTCAATGGTGGTGCGTTGGCGAACACCACAGTTGTGGATACTCTAGCGGGAGGTCCTATTGATTTAACTGTTTATGTTACCGATTCTCTATTCACCAATAACGTGGCAGAGGGAAATAGAGATGCTTGGGCATTTATGACTAACTTTTTTGCTCCTCTAGGATTGAATATTGAATTCGCTCTAGGCGGAGGCGCTTTAGTCAACTATATGCACGGTAACTTGAACGTTGATGGTAGTACTTTTAATGGGAACATGTCCATTAATAGTGATGGAGGCGCCATTATAAGCGGCTCCGGAAATACCACTGCCGGACCATATTTATTAGCGGCAGGAGTTAATACTATCATCACCGATAGCGTTTTTAACAATAACAAAGCCATTGGAGGAAGCGGCGGGGCCATTGCGGCAGTTTCAGATATTGGGTATGTAGCTCCACCTAGCATTGAGGCTAGCAGAATTACTATTCTCGATAACCGTTTTGTAGGCAATACAGCTACAAAGAATGGTGGTGCTATAGAGATTGCCAATGCTACAGCCATTATCGATGATAATCAATTTAAGAAATCGAATAATGCATTGGATAGCGGCGATCAAGTGTATGTTAATAATTCAGTCATTAATGGCATATCTAGCAGTTCAGGTTCAGCCCTTGCAGTACAGTTGAAACATGGTAACATGTTTCAACTGCTAGATCGGGATGATTTATATCTGATCTAATCTAGTAGGCCACCCTACCAAGGCTGCTTGGACGAGTGCACCAGATCTCCCTTTACCTAAAAACTATGAGGGGGATGGTGCACTTTTTTTGTCTCACACAACATTCTCAAAGACCACTTTCCTGGATAATAATAGACCATACTGATTTCAACCCTCGCATGATCAGCGATTCAGAAGGACCCTTGACATAGATATAGCCAGTTTTTCCGTAGGGGGGATAAGGAGAATCTTCAGTAGATCGACTTAACTTAACATGGGCGGGAAAGTAGCTGTTGATTAATCGGAGTTTTTGTTCCTGATCGAAACTTGTTGGTAAAGGACCGTGATATGCAGAGGAAAGAGTGGGATACTCAAGTAGTTTTGCCGCGGTTGTTCCTACTTGAGTGACAATCCCTTTGAATCTAATGGGTGAAGAGGGAAGTACAAACTCAACCTCTTGACCTGTTTGAACTGCTTTATTATACAATTCGGGGATGAAGACAATTACTTCTACGCTCTTCGGATCCGCTATTTTGCCAAGAAGCTGATAGTTTCCAACCGGTTGACCTACTTTTAATGTTTCGTCCCAATAAAAAAGAAAACCATCTAGATCAGAAGCAAGTCGGAGTTCTTCTCTTTTTTGTCGGAGGGTGTCGAGTTTAAATTCTAGAGATTTTAAGGCTGCTTCCCTTTCCGTGAGTAGTGAACGTTTGTTGGAATCAAACGCCCACTGCGTAATTGTCTCTTGTGTTTCCAAAGCTTCAGCTTCTAAGGATTGAATTCCTGCTTCCAGACGTTGGGAGACGACATGAATCACGGGCTGTCCTTTCTTTACAGATTGACCTCTTTCGACATTAATCTCCCTAATGACACCCTCGCCTGTTGACCAGAGCTCTTGTGGATGTTCCGGGACGACTACAGCAGCGAATTGGTTGTGATGGGGCCAAGGAAAGCAAAAATATCCTATAAGCAGGGTTGTTGCTATGGTAGTAATGATAAGATTGTGATTCATACGGAAATAACCACGTAAACGGTAAAGGGTCTGAGCTTCCCATAGGACAGGCCATACAAAAAAGATGGCAATCTCTACGGCAAAAAGAGCGATTCCAAGGGCTTTAGTAAACATATGATAGATTAATAAGGCAATAAACCAATAAACGATCAAAAGGTACAGCCAGCTCGCAAATCCGTAAATCCAGAGTTGCTTGATTTTATTTTCTTTTAAGGTTTCCTCCGGACAGGGGATATCAAATCCAAAAAGCCACTTATGCCATTTCCAACGAGTCACAGCAAAAGCTCTTTGGCGTAAATTGTCGATTCCTAGGAGATCCGAGAGTAAATAATACCCGTCAAAACGCATTGCCGGATTGATGTTGATGAGTAGAGAGCTGATCCACGTCACTGAAGACAACAGAAAAAAAGTTGTTTGCCAAAGGCCCGGGGGTGATATAGCCCAACCAAAGGTAGAAAGCCCTGCGATCACTAGCTCTGAAGAAACCCCAGCAACAGTAATTGCCAAACGATCATTTCTCCTCGGCAGCTTCCATGCGCTAGTCACGTCTGTATAAAGCACGGGCCACAAACAGATAAAAACAACGCCAACGGTTGGGACTTCTAAATTGTGATTTTTGGCCGCATAAGCATGTGAGAGCTCGTGGATAACTTTAATGAAAATAATGGACGCGCCGTAGGCAAGTAAACCGTCAAAATTGAAAAAA
>CAZENM010000036.1:0-20101 GCA_964513575.1 uncultured bacterium
TCGCGGCCATGGCGGAATTGGTAGACGCGCTAGATTCAGGTTCTAGTCGGGGCAACTCGGTGGATGTTCGAGTCATCTCGGCCGCAATTATCCTATCAACCTCTGGGTGAGTTTCATTTAGAGGTTGGTTCATTTATAAGTTTTGGGTATATGAATTATTCAAAAGAAAATCCCTACACAACCTCTATTAAATCCCGCTTGCGCCTCACAAAGCCGGGCTCCAAAAAGATGACACAGCATGTTGTGATCGATTTAGGAGATTCGGGAATTCGTTATACAGTAGGGGATAGTTTAGGGGTTATAGCCGAAAATCGTCCCGATATCGTTGAAAAAACCCTTAAAGCTCTGAAGTGCGAACCCGCTACCATTATTCAAGATAAACGTACGGGAAACTCTTTCACCCTTGAAAAATTCCTTACAACAAAAGCTAACCTGCGAACCGTCAACAGAAAGTTTGCTGAGCGAGCAGAGGCGCCCCATCTTACAAAAGAAGAATTGGAACAATACGAAGTATGGGATTTTCTGGAGGCCTATCCGGATTTTGAAATCTCCCCTCAGGAATTCTGCGATCTTCTGATGTTGCTACTCCCCAGACTCTATTCAATAGCCTCTTCGCCAAGTTTATTTCCCAATGAAATCCACCTCACAGTCGCCCCTGTTTGCTATGAAACAAGGGGAGTCGCTCGCTATGGCGTCGCGACAAATTTTCTGTGTGATCAGGCGGAAATAGGGGTTACAAAGTTTGGGATCTATCTGCAACCCCATCATGGGTTTACTCTGCCGGAACAGGCAACAACAGACATTATCATGGTGGGTCCAGGGACAGGTGTCGCCCCTTATAGAGCCTTTATGCAGGAGAGAGTCCATCAAAAAAGCCCTGCAAAACATTGGTTGTTTTTTGGAGAATGGAATCAGGCGACCGATTTTTTTTATGAAGAAGACTGGAAAGAAATCGCCTCTCAGTGTAATTTTCGATTGGATTGTGCCTTTTCCCGTGATCAGCAGGAAAAGATTTATGTGCAGGATCGCTTAAAATCCCATTCAAAAGAAATTTTTAATTGGCTAGAGAATGGAGCCATATTTTATGTATGCGGTGATGCACAGCGCATGGCAAAAGATGTTGAACAAGCATTACAAGAAATTATCAAAGAAAATAGTGCGATGGATGATGTTGCCGCCAGAAGTTACCTCAAAAAATTGCGCACTGATAAGCGGTATCTCCGCGACATCTACTGATTCTTTGTTGGGGGAAACGTATCATAACGACCCAATACCGTACTAAGCCTAGAGCTCTTGTTTATCATAAAAAAGGCAAAGAAGTCTATTACTGATATTCTGAAAAAATAAATAATACTAAAATACTAATAAGAAGTATTAAGTAGCTTTGTGTGCTGTTCTCCGAGTTTTTCACTCCCAAAATACATATAAATTTCTTTTTTCTTGTCACACCCATATTTTGATTGTTTAGTAAATGAATATTTTGTTATAGAGATCAATTTAATAATTAAATCTGGAATGACAATCAATGGAAGTGCTAAAAATAAAGGGTGGATCCTCCCTAAAAGGTCACGTCAAGGCTGCCGGAGCCAAAAATGCAATTACTAAACTTCTCGTCGCATCTCTCCTCTCTGACAAGAAATGTCGCTTTACGAATGTTCCCAATATTGGGGAAGTGGAAGTCACTGTAGATCTTTGCCGGGAAATCGGCATGACCGTTGAATGGGATCGTCAAGCCGGTACCATGGAAGTTCAAACGAAAGAACTGAAAACTTCTTATGTTCCACAAAGTTTCTCCGGATCCAACAGAATTCCAATTTTGATGATCGGAGCACTTTTAGGGCGCACTGACGAAGATATCATCGTTCCCACTGTTGGAGGATGCATAATCGGAACACGCCCGGTAGACTTTCACATCGAAGCATTGGAAAAATTGGGTGCCGTCATCGAATACCGTAATATGAAAAAAGAGGGCGCTTATTTCGCTCATGCCCATAACGGACTCAAAGGCACTTTAATTACCCTTCCATTTCCTTCCGTTGGAGCCACCGAAAATACGATTCTTGCCGGTGTCCGCGCACATGGAGTCACGGTCATTAAAAATGCCGCAATGGAACCCGAGATCATTGACTTGATTCTATTCCTTCAGAAGCTTGGGGCGATTATCAGCATAGACGTGGACCGCACCATAAGAATCCAAGGAACACGTAGATTTTATGAAGTAGAGCATTCTGTGATCCCGGATCGCATTGAAGCCGCCTCTTGGGCAATGGCCGCAATTAGCTCAAAAGGACGAGTTTTTGTTGAGGGCGCAGAGCATGGGAACATGATCACCTTTTTGAATAAAATTAGAGAAGTTGGCGGTGGATTCGATATCAAACAAAATGGAATCGAATTTTACTACGACGGCCCTTTGCAAGGGGGAGTGCACCTTGAAACAGATGTCCACCCCGGATTTATGACAGACTGGCAACAACCGTTTGTTGTACTTCTTACGCAGGCAACCGGCACTTCCGTTGTTCATGAAACAGTGTACGAAAATCGTTTTGGATATACAGAAACATTGAATGAAATGGGCGCAGAAATCACGACATTTAAACAATGTCTAGGAGGGAAAGAATGTCGCTTCTCTTCACAATGCTTCTCCCATAGCATCATTGTTAAAGGGCAAACCCCCTTAGTTGGAAAAGAAATCTCTATCCCCGATTTGCGCGCAGGGTTCGCCTATGTCATGGCGGCAGTTCTTGCGACAGATGAGAGCACCATCAGTGGATTGCAATATCTTGATAGGGGATATGAAGACCTCGCAACGAAACTAGGTTCCCTTGGGGTTGAAGTGACTCGCACGGTGCTAGAAGAGAAAAAAGTGAAGAAAAATCCCCTCAAGCAGATTTTAAAAGAAGAAAGGGAACTCGTCTCCGTATAGGTTTGCTTCGAAATCGAATCCCCTCAATTTTTAAGTTCTCAAAAAAGTTTTGGCGCGCTGCGCCATAACGTTTTGAGGACTTACTTTTAATTTCACGATCGGCTAAACTTTTCGCATGACCTGCTGGAAAACACAACTTAAAAATAATTTTACTAAGATCGAATCCCTATTAGATTTTTTGGAATTCGATCTCGATAATCGGGAGAAAGTGTTAAAGCGCTCCCGCTTTGTCTTAAATCTTCCTGTTCGGCTCGCAAATAAAATCGCAAAAAATAACCCCGATGACCCTTTATTTCTGCAGTTCGTTCCTCTAACTCTTGAAAATGAACAGAATCCTCTTTATGTAATGGATCCTGTGGGCGATCACCTCGCGCAAAAAACTCCAAAGTTATTACATAAATATCAAGGGCGCGCGCTCCTAATCCCCACAAGTGCCTGTGCGATGCACTGTCGTTATTGTTTTCGACAAAACTATTCGTATGATAAGACAAAGGGACTAAGCGAAGAAATCGCAGCAATTAATGCTGACACAACACTTTCGGAAATTATATTAAGCGGGGGAGATCCCTTATCTCTTCCCAATTATCAATTGCAGGAATTGCTGACTTCTCTTTCAACGATTTCTCATGTTAAAAGAATCCGTTTCCATACCAGATTTCCGATAGGGATTCCGGAAAGGATTGACGAGGAGTTTTTAGAGATTCTCGCGCGCCAACCTCAACAGGTTTGGTTTGTTATCCACTCCAATCACCCGCGGGAATTTGATGAAGATGTGACCGCAGCTCTGCGAAAGGTAAGAAACACCGGGGCTGTAGTGCTTAATCAATCGGTGTTGTTAAAAGGGGTTAATGACAATGCCAAAACATTAATTGAACTTTCAGAGCTTTTAATCGCTCATGGAATCTTCCCTTATTATCTGCATCAATTAGACCGTGTTCAGGGTGCGGGTCATTTTGAAGTTTCTGAAAATCAGGGGCTTGAGTTGATCCAAGAATTGCGCAAAGCCCTTCCGGGATATGCTGTCCCTCAGTATGTTAGGGAAATTGCAGGCGAGCCTTCCAAAACTCCTTTTAACTAACTTTCGATCTTATTGCACAAAAAAAGGAAAGACAATAGAATGTCTGAATACTGTCATTTCAGGTCGAATGATCCAGTTTCACTTCTTTTTATAGGTTAAAATGGCTAAAGCAAACGTTAAGAACGCTGTTCCCGAACAGAATCAAGAAAAAGTAGATGAGATTGTCAACCTAGCTAAAGAGCAGGGATACATCACCTACGAAGAGATTAACGATATTCTCCCAATGTCATACGACAACGCCGATCAGATTGATCAGGTGTTAATCTACCTCACGGGGATGGATATTCAGATCTTGAACCAGGCTGAAGTAGAACGGCAAAAAGAAAAGAAAAAAGAAGCTAAAGAACTCGAAGCCACGCCGCGCAGATCTGAAGGGGCTCCTGATGATCCTGTAAGGATGTATTTGAAAGAAATGGGATCCGTCCCTCTCCTCAGTCGCGAAGAAGAAGTAGAGATTTCTAAACGGATTGAAAAAGCTCAAATTCAAATTCAGCGCATCATTATGCGTTTTCGTTACTCAACAGCCGAAGCTATCGCCATCGCATCATTCCTATTAACCGGAAAAGAACGGATAGACAAAAGCGTCGCTGAAAAAGAAATCGCAAATAAACAAGAATTTCTTGCGATGCTCCCAAAATTGTCAGAACTCATGAAAAAAGATGACCAAGTTCTTGCGGAACAGCTCATCCTTCTAGATAATCCGGCGCTAAAGAAAAACGATAAAGCAAAGATTCTGGATGATATCGAAAAAACACGAATTCGTATTCAGGCTTATCTTAGAAGACTCCATTGTCGCCATAATATTATTGAAGATCTTGGGGAACTCATCCTTCGCTCCTACGAACGATTCCTCGCGCTAGAAAAAGACATCATTGAGTTAACTCCACGGGCTGAACGAAATAAATTCGCCGCGGCAAAACTTGCGGCAGCTCGCAGAAAACTCAAGAAAAGGGAGCTCGCTGCAGGACGCTCTTTAGACGACTTTAAGAAAGACGTTCGCATGCTTCAACGTTGGATGGATAAAAGCCAAGAAGCTAAACGAGAAATGGTAGAATCAAACCTTCGACTCGTGATCTCCATCGCTAAAAAATACACGAATAGAGGCCTATCCTTCCTAGACTTGATTCAAGAAGGGAATATGGGACTGATGAAGGCTGTGGAGAAATTTGAATACCGACGCGGTTATAAGTTTTCCACTTATGCAACTTGGTGGATCCGCCAGGCCGTTACTCGCGCCATCGCAGACCAAGCGCGTACCATTCGAATCCCTGTGCATATGATCGAAACCATTAATAGAGTGCTTCGCGGAGCGAAAAAACTCATGATGGAAACAGGTCGGGAGCCAAGTCCGGAAGAGTTAGCTGAAGAGCTTGCTATTACACCTGATCGTGTGCGTGAAATTTATAAAATTGCCCAGCATCCGATCTCCTTACAAGCAGAAGTTGGAGATGGCGGAGAAAGCCAATTCGGGGACTTCTTGGAAGATACCGGTGCCGATTCTCCGTCCGAAGCAACGGGTTATTCGATCCTCAAAGACAAAATGAATGAAGTCTTAGAAACACTCACCGACAGAGAAAGAAAAGTGTTAATCCAACGGTTCGGCCTCCTTGACGGAAAGCCGAAAACATTGGAAGAGGTGGGAATTGAATTTAACGTTACTCGTGAACGGATCCGGCAAATTGAAGCGAAAGCCCTTCGCAAAATGCGTCACCCGACACGATCAAAACAGTTAAAAGCCTTCTTAGATCTGTTAGACGGGGAATAACCCCTAAAACATGCCTAAACTCAACGAACAAGAAGTTTTGAACCTTCTTGGACCCAATAGCCCACTTTCAACTCTGTTAAGTGGCTTTGAGGCTCGTCCCCAGCAGCAAGAAATGATGCGGGACGTCCTCAAAGTCTATAATGAAAAGGGAATCTCTCTTATCGAAGCCGGAACAGGAACGGGGAAAAGCTTAGCTTATCTTATTCCTGCTGTCCTCTGGGCTAAGGTAAATGGAGAACGCACCGTAGTTTCAACAAAGACGATCGCCCTCCAGGAACAACTTTTCCATAAAGACATCCCTCTCGTTTCAAAAATTATCGGATGCGAATTAAAAGCAGTCATCGTAAAGGGAATGTCCAATTACCTCTGTTTACGCAAGATTGTTGATGTTCAATCTGAAAAAGCCCATCTCAGCAATGTTGAAGTTCAAGACTTAGAGAAAATTGAAGCTTGGGCAGAGAGCACTCAGGATGGCTCAAAAAGTTCCCTGCATTTTATCCCTCACCCTAACACCTGGGAAAAAGTCTGTGCCGAAGGGGATACTTGCACCAGCGTCAAGTGTGAGTTTTACAAAGATTGTCATTTTTTTAAAGCGAGAGAAGAGGCAAATGATGCCCAAATCTTGATTGCGAATCATCATCTATTGTTTGCCGACTTGAACAGAAGAAGCGCGGAAAGCAATTACGACTCCACAGCGCTCCTCCCCCTATACACGTCGGTTATATTAGATGAGGCTCATCATATCGAAGAGGTCGCGACTGAGTATTTCGCAGAACGATGCTGCAGGATAAATCTTGTTAAAACAATTGCTCGTATTGCTTCTGAAAAAGGAGCTAAAATTGTCGGTAAGCTTGCCGCCCTGCGCGATCAGTTTGCCTATCATTTTGCCAGAGAGATACCCGAGAACTGCCGATCAATTCATCAAAGGTTGAATGTGGATCTGCCGGGAATGCGCAGAGATCTTCAAGACCATGTTCATGGGGCTTTTACGGCTTATGAGACATTTGTTACCCTTGCAAAAGCCCATGGTGATGATCAAAGGGGTGAAAGCGATCTGCCGACTAAAGAAAATAAGTTGCGGATATTTCCTCTCCACAAAAACCATATTCAGTGGAAGCCCCTGATGCAGGATTCAACAGAGGGGCTTGTAGGTTCCCTAAAAAGATTTGCTCAGTCCTTGCATGCCCTTGAAAAAGACTTTAAGTTTCTCGACGATGAAATGCTCAACGAAAAAACAAAAACGATACGCTTTGAACTAAATTCACTTGCGAATCGATTGTCAGAAGCGTCGGAAACGTTAACTTCCTTTTTTGCCGATTTGGAAAATCCTAATAAAGTGCAGTGGGTTGAAAATCACACTTATAAAACAATGACGAATACGACCCTAGTCAACGCAGAGCTTGATATCGCTAAACCTTTGGCAGAAACCTTGTTTAGCCGTTTTAAATCGATCGTCCTTTGCAGCGCGACTTTAACTACAAATGATAATTTTCAATTCATTAAAAAGTCTTTAGGCATTACCCCCGAACTCTTAAAGGGTATTCCGGTTTATGAATCAACCTACGAATCTCCTTTTGATTATTCTAAGCAAGTCCTATTTACTATTCCCACAGATATTCCACTTCCTCAAAATCCTAATTTTATAAAAATCGCCGCTGAAAAAATTTGGCATGCGATCCAAGCAAGCCGCGGAAATGCTTTTGTCCTGTTTACCTCTTTTCACTCCCTACAACAATGTCATCATCTCCTGCATGATAAACTCGTTCAAAACCGCTATCTTGTGTTGAAGCATGGTGAAGAAAATAGACAAACATTAATCCAAAAATTTAAGGCAAATAATCGCTCGGTTTTATTTGGTACAGATACCTTTTGGGAGGGTGTAGATGTTGCCGGAGAAGCCCTTAGATGCGTGATTATTGTTAAATTACCCTTTAAAGTCCCTTCCGAGCCTATTGTTCAAGCGCGGACCGAGTTTATTCAGTCGCGCGGCGGAGACCCCTTCATGGAGTATTCACTCCCAAACGCTATTGTAAAATTTAAGCAGGGAGTCGGACGGCTCATCCGTAATAAAAACGACAGGGGATGTATTGTCTGCCTGGACGGAAGGCTCATTCAAAAAAAATACGGCGAACAGTTTCTAAAAAGTTTGCCTGATTGCGAACGGTTATTCGGTGGGACGGAAGAGATGGTAACGGCGATGGGCAATTTTTACCGACGCACTCACTACTTGACGCAGGGTAAACCTCAATGTCGTTAAAAAGAATGCCCTCTCACAACTAATTTATCTATAAACACTATTATCTTTATTCGCTATTAGGTATATTGACTCTTTTAATACCGATGAGGGAGGAATCGGGATGCAACAAACCCCCCTTAAACATAACCACAATTTGATATCAACGATTTTCGTAGGGTATTTACTTCCCCTAATTTTCCTCTCGTTTTTCGCTGTTTGGTCCGTTCAATGGAACTCTCCATGGAGTATTCTTCCTTTAGGATTAATTATTTCTGCCGCGGGAACGTGCCTGCTCTACCTGCAATTTTTAAAACATCGAACAGTTTCCGTTGTAATGCAGCAAGAAGCACCTCAAGAATTTGATAATGAGAAGCTTGCGCAGATTGAAAAGAAAGCTGCGGAAGCTGAGCTCGATGCTCAACAACTTCAAACAATTGTAGAAAATCTAAATAAACGATTTCATGAGATAGAACAAGACCGCGATCAACTACGCTTGACCGTAGAGTCAACTCAAAAAGAATACGCAATTTATAAACATGATAGTTCCATTCTTTTAGAGCAAAATCGCGCCCTCTTAGCGGAATATCACTTTACTATCCAAGAACAGAGGGAAGTGTTAGAAAAAAAACAGCAGCACATTCTTCAATTAGATACAAAAGTACATGATCTTAGCTATGAAATCAAAGCGCTCGTTCAGGTAGAAGCTTTTGAAAGCGTGATGGTCAGCGCAGGTGGAGGTGGTTCCTCAAAGGTGATTCAACACCCCGCGATGAACCATTCTGATAGCGTTTATAATTCTCTACCGTCGCCTTCCCAATTGGAAGAAGTTGTTCTTACAAAAAAAGTCACAGATTCTCCGGATGCGCACCGCCTCCTCCAGCGATGCATTGATATCGCACAAAAAATTACAGGCGCCAGCTATTATAATTCCGGCGCAGCCGCACGTCCCCGTGATATCCCAACAGATCCTTTTGCTTTTGACCTCCGACGTCTTTGCGAAAGTCTTCGAAGTGAAAACGGTGGAATGATACTGCTTTATTCCCAAAAGGAACACAAGCCGCTTTTTGTAAATGATTTTGCCAAAGAATTCACTGGATGGGCTTCAGATAAGTTTATCATGAATTTCCCAGAGATTCTTTCTCCCTCTCAAGGCGAGTGGGATAAGGCTATGCAGCAGATGGCTTTCAAGAATGATACGTCGTTAGAGCTCCATTTAAAGTCACGAAATGGCTCGGAGATCAAGTTAAAGGGTGAGATGGGAATGATTCCAACAGGGGTCTTCCGCAATAACATCATCGTCGTGTTGTATTTACCACAGAACATGTAGAAAATCAGGGTGTGAAAATAGCCTTGTGGGTTGTCTTGCGCTATTCACAATGTGTTAGCAAAAATCCAGTATCAACAATAAAACCTTTCTGAATGATACAGGAACGCATTTTACCACAGAGGACACAGAGAGGGCAAGAAAGGAGAACTTGTTATCAAAACAAGAAGAGGCACCTTCTTATTTTGGCATTGAGATTTTCTTCTTTTTTGCCCACCTCTGTGGTGAAAAATGAGTTTTCGCATGTTTTCAGAGCAAATTTAGAGTTTCGCTAACATGAGTTCTTCAATAGGGGGAAGTTCTGTTCTGTCTTTAAGCCCAAAGTGAGCCAGAAATTTTTGAGTGACCCCGAGCAAGCTTGGTCTTCCGGGAGCTTCTAGCCTTCCTGTAATTTCGATGAGTTCTCGCTCTAACAAGTTTTGCACTGTTCCCGTGCTGTCGACTCCGCGAATAGCTTCAACTTGGGGACGAGTGATGGGTTGTTTGTAGGCAATGATTGCCAAAACTTCCGCGGCAGCTTGAGAAAGCTTTTCTGTTCTTTTATTGCGGAAAAGAAGTTCGACATAGGGGCAGAACTCTTCACAGGTGCGCAGAACAAACCCGTCGGGTATTTCCTCTAGGCGGAACGATCTTTTTTGTGTTAAATACTCGAATTGTAGCTCTAAAATGAGCTCTCGAAGTTGTCTTGGTTTTAGAGGATGGGCAGATTCGATGATTTCGCGAAGTTTGATAAAGCCTACAGGCTGGGGGGAGGAGAATAAAATCGCTTCGATGATGCGTTTGACTTGATGATGGGATTCTTGTTGCTTCAGTCGGTTGTTGTGCGACTGTTGTGCTCTCTCTATTACCCCGGGGATTGTTGTTTGTACATACTGATCTTTGGGGGGTGGGGAAGCAATTTCTAAATCGAAAAGGTTTAAATCTTTCTTAGACATCGAAACCTCTAATCACAATTTGTTGACTTTCAGTTAATTTTAGTACGACTATTTTTCCCATTTTCATGAGTTCTAAAACAGCAAGAAAAATGACAATTAGTTCTTCTTTGCAAAGGCGGGAGGAGAATAGATCAAAAAATGAGATCTCTTGTTCCGTCTGAATCCTTCGTAAAATCAGCGTGATCTTATCGCTTACTTTCCAAACTTCTTCTTGAATGATACGTGTGGAGGAGACTGCTTTTGACGCAATTTGTTGAAATAGGGAGGCTAGATCAGAAAGGGAAAGGTGTTCTACGCCTAGGGGTTTTTGCTGGGTTGTTCCCCCCACACCCCCTCGGAAAAAGAAGCCGGGTTGTTGACTTTCAAGTTCCACCAAACCACGTGCAGCTTGCTTAAATCGGCAATACTCCACAAGTTTATGAATCACTTCAAATCGAGGATCCAACTCTTCATCTTCTTCAGGTTTCTGTTCGTATGCCGGGAGTAGCGCTTTACTTTTCTGAAAAAGCAGGTGTGAGCTCCAATGAATAAATTCACTTCCACGATCAAGAGGTTCCTCTTGGGGATCGAAAGTTAAAAACTGGTCGATCAGCTCCCTGACATTTAGATCCAAAATGTCGAGCTCTCCATTTTGGATGAGCTGCCAAAGTAGATCTAGGGAACCTTGAAAGTGATTTAAGGAGTATGACGGAGTTTCTACGTTTTTCATAAGTGTTCAGCATACCAAATTCTGAAATATACACAAAACTATACACAAGCAAATTTTCCTGTAGGGGCTTATCGTAAGAAATCACAATAGAACGAAAATGTCAGAACTGATAATAATTAGATAGGGCCTAACAATAAGGGGATCTGATGCATAAACAAATTCGACTTGGTCTAATGATTTTAGTCATGCTTTTAGGGGTCTATTTAGGGGCTGATGAGCCCGCTTTATTGACGAAAGGTGATGTTCATAAAGTCATGCAGCAAATTTTTGATCAGCATGTTGACCAGAAGAAAATCAGCTCCAAATTAATCCGAAAATCTCTAAAGGTTTACATTGATCAGTTTGACCCGGATAGGACTTATTTACTCGAATCCGAAGTTCAACCCTTTTTAAATCCCTCCGCATCCGGATTAAGTGTTTACTTAGAGGAATATGAAAAAAACAACTTCGAAATCTACGAAAAACTTAATAGTGTGATCCAGAATGCAATCAGCCGTGCGCGAGTGAACAGAATTCAACTGTTCGATGATTCCCCACGGTTATTTTCTGAAAGTCAAAATACCACAATCGATCCGAATGAAGATATCGAAGATGTTGATCTGAAAATTGCTTTTCCAAAATCGGATCAAGAGCTTTTAAAGAGACAGCGTAGCCAAATTTTAAAATTTTTAGCTGAAGAAAGAGACCATTATGGAAATAAAGAAGTGAATCGCAATCCTAAGGCTACTCTAACCGTCTTAAGTACCAAACTGATCAATCATGAAAATGAATATCTTTTCCAAGATAAGAGTGGACGTCTTTTATCGAAAGATCAAAAAGAGAATCTATTTGTTCTGCACATATTAAAATCTATCGCCAGCGGTCTCGATGCTCATACAACCGTATTCAATCCCGCGGAAGCTTATGATATGAAGGTTCGATTGGAAAAAGGTTTCCAGGGGATTGGAGTGATCTTAAAACAAGGGCCTGAAGGGGAAGTGAAAATCGCGAGCTTTGTCAAGGGGGGACCCGCGGAAGTCAGTAAACAATTAGAGCTGAATGACCAAATCATCGCCATCGAGGGTAAAGATATCACCAAAGAACCCTTTCAAAGTGTAATGGAAATGTTAAAAGGGAAAAATAGCCCAGCGGTCCAAATTACTGTAAAACGTCCTACTATCGAAAATGGTCAATCCGTTGAAAAAAGAATCGATGTGAAGTTGCAAAGGGCTCCCATCACCCTTAACGAAGATCGCGTTGAAACAGACTACGCTCCTTACGGAAATGGGATTGTGGGGAAAATCACTCTGAATTCTTTCTACCAGGGTGAGAATGGAGTTAATAGCGAAAATGATGTGAAAGCGGCTATTGCCAAGCTTAATAAACAGGGTAATCTAAGAGGCCTGATTCTAGATCTACGTGAAAATAGCGGAGGATTTCTTTCCCAGGCAGTAAAAGTAGCCGGGCTTTTCATCACTAATGGTGTTGTTGTTGTCTCGAAATATTCCAGCGGAGAAGAGCGTTATTATCGGGATATGGATGGAAAAGTATCTTATGATGGCCCCTTAATCGTATTAACTTCACGCGCAACAGCATCGGCAGCCGAAATCGTTGCACAGGCTCTACAGGATTACGGTGTGGCGCTTATTGTCGGAGATGAACAAACTTATGGGAAAGGGACAATTCAAAGTCAAACTGTCACCGGAAATAATGCGACAAACTATTTTAAAGTCACCGTTGGAAAATATTATACAGTGTCTGGAAAAACACCTCAAATTCAAGGCGTCAAAGCCGATGTCGTTGTCCCCAGCCCTTTTAACAAGGAGCATATCGGAGAAGAATACTTAGAAGGATCCCTAAAGCCAGATGAAATAGCTTCCTCCTACAACGATAACTTGGAAGACGTGCAGCCCGGGCTGAAGCCGTGGTATATTCGTTACTATACACCTTCTGTTCAACAAAATGTTGATAAATGGCGCCGGCTTATTCCCGATCTTGCAAAGAAAAGCCAAGCAAGAACCCAGGCAGATCCGGGTTTTCAGGCCTATGAACATTGGGTCATCGAAGTGGCAAAGCCTAGGAGAAGCGGAGATAAAATCGCTGTTAGCAGCAACTTTGATTCAAAAAAAGACTATCAAATGGTCGAGGCTTTGAACATCCTGAAAGATATGGTGGATGAAGAGGCGAGTACCCGTTATCTAGGAGAAAAAACTCTTAAAACGGGTACTGATCACTAAATTTGATTTTGCCTTACTCAGAGCTGGAAGCGGCTGCAGCCGGGTGATTTCTTTCTGGATTTTCATCTTCAGCAGTTTGGGTGCTTGAAGTGGCTGCATCCGGGGCCAGAGTGTTTTCCTGGATAGTTAGTTCCGAGCTGCTGCCTCTTTCGGGAAGACCCGCTAACAGTAACGTTATTGTCAGGGTGCAAAGAGTTGCTTTTGGGAGGATAATAAGCGTAGCGACGGCACAAATCGTTAAGATTACCTTAGTAAGTTTGTCGGCATTATGGATATCATTTTTGCAGTATTGAATGGCGATGGCAGCAGCGACCCCGATGTGAATCGAAGCAGGCAGCGTTTTTATCATCAACCCGCCCAAAGCCGAAAAGAAGATGGGGCCCGCAATATTTATTGTCCTGCGAAGGGTTTGAAATAAACTGTTTCCATGTTTGCCAATTTCAGACTGGGAGCATTTTGATGTGATAGATGTGACTATTCGGTTACGGCTCTCCAAAGCCCAGTTGAATTTATTTGCCAAGCGAGAACGATAAAATTCTCGACCATTTTCAACTTGTCTGCCGCTGAAACTCCTGACACCTGCAATTATTCCACTCATTTTTATTTCCCTTCCCGATTCTGAATTTAAAAAAAAAGACCCCTTGTGTAATTCACTTTGCTTGCTAAATAAGCTGTTGGCAATTAAGTGGAATTACGCAAGGAGTCTATATATACAACCTTTCACCTATTATCTTCAATAAGTGTTAGTTGATATTTTTTATTACCCGTCAATATCCGAACCTGTGGCTGAGGACTCAGAACTTGAGGTTTGATTATTTTGATTATTAGGTTGTAGCATTGCAAGCCCGCTTAAGAAAGAGCGCTGTTCTGAACTAAAGTTTTGATTATTAGGCTGTAGCGCCTGTTGCAGGGTTATCGTGTGTCCCTTGAAAGATTCCACAATCTGTTCTGCTCGACTAGCTAGAGGCGTTGGAGCTTGAACAGGCTCTGGAGCTGGAGCTTGAATAGGCGGTGGGACAATAAAATTGCGGGCAGAGTTGACTCCACGTCCAATACTTAATCGCATACGTTCGATTTGCGGAGAAAATTTTTCCAGCAGAATAAAGGTGGCCACTGCAGTAATCATAAACAACGGAAGCTTTGCTGCCAATAATATAGCCACAGCAGACAAGGTGATTTTTGCGAGAAGTGTGCTGTTTCTGATGCTTTCTTTATTAGAATGAATGCATGCTCCAGCAAAAGCGCCGCATACAAACGTTCCACCATATGAAGTAACAAGAGCTACGGCTCTAGCAAAGTGAGTGATAACATATGTTGCACCAGCGGCAGCTAGAACAGGTTTGGAGATTGTCCAAACACGACTTGCAGTTTCTTTGCAGTACGGGCCTGTATTGCTGGCGCATTCACGAACTGCTTGCGAAGCTTGGGTGAATCTTGGTTGGATAGTGTTTGTATAAAAAGCGCTCATTAAACTTAACTCCGTTTTTGTTTGTTTATCAAAACTTTAATCTTTATATGTTAACGAATTGTGTATATATTGTAAAGATTTGATTAAAAAATCGTGTAAATTATTTGTTGAGGAGAATTATTGCGGTTTTTTCAGCTTTAGGCACCTTTTCAAAGAGATTGTGATAAAGCTAGAATTGACTCGATCTTGAGGGATTTTTGAAGTGATCACATGCTTTTTTCGTTTTGCAGTCGCTAAAGCGCTTGTTTTGTTAAATTGGTTCACTCACGTGGCATTTGATAGAGGGTTCTGAACGTTATTTTAACTTTTTGTTGAATATCCATTTGCAGAAATTCACCGAAATGCTATCTTTTCCATTCGGCATGGCCAGGTAGCTCAGTCGGTAGAGCAGAGGACTGAAAATCCTTGTGTCGCTGGTTCGATTCCAGTCCTGGCCATCCCTTTTTTCACAGTCTCAGAGTATTACTCTTCAAATTCAACTTTATTTCGAAAGTCTTTATAGTTTCCGTGGGCATACTGCCGCAGATTGTAGACGAAAAGCCTAAACGCCTGACGGTCTTTGGATTTTGGTCTAGGTGAAGCTTCCGGTGTGATGATCTTTTCCCTTAATTCCCATAATGGAGAATTCTGTGGAATAGATGTTTGATAAGGGGCATCCAGTAAGATCCCTCTAAATTTTCTTTTTTGATCGAATTTCACTAAGCTTTCTGCATTGACGATAGTGTGCGGACCAATAATCGATAGAATAGAATTTTCTTTCATTTGTTCGAACTCGACTTCCCCAAACCAATTGTCGTATTCCTTGACTGGAGGAAGGGCTATCGAAACGATATCCGCAACAGGCAGCACCGAATGAATGTCCTTAAAAGAAAATGTTTTATCGCAGTGAGGATGGAATGTTCTTTTTTCACTCATCCCCCAAACCTTCATATCAAATTGTTGTGCACGCCGAGCGATCTCTGTTCCAATTCGTCCTAAGCCAATTTGCAATAACGTTTTATCTTGTAAGGTCCACATTTCATCGCGCCACTTGCTGTCCCATAATAAAGCAGGAAAATGATCGGCTTCTGACCAGCGAATAAAATTCTTTGCGAACGTTAGAAGACCCCCAATCACAAATTCCCCAATCTGATGAATGTTTTCGTCCGGAGTTTTTGTCACAATGATGTTGCCCCGCTTGCGGATCTCTTCAATGTTGATCCGATTCAGCAACGAACCGGTCGCGTGGATCCAACGGAGATTCGGAGCAAGGGTTAAGTCGTCCGCTGTCAATTTATTCCCATAGATGATTTCGACATCGTTCCACTGCGACTTTTGCAGTTGACGGTATGAAGATTCATTTAAGGATAAAAAGAGGAATTCCGGAAATTCCTTTAACAATAAATCTATTTCGTCCAAATGAAGCTTGGACTGTAGCAGGACGATGTTCATGAGGTTTGTTCTCCCGAAATTTCAATTATTAGCAAATTGCGATTGATTTCAAAGCATAATTCGATTATCCTTATGCAATATATTGGAAAAACAGATTACAGAATATAGAACAACTCTCACTCAGAAGAGTGTTCAGGGGGAAATACAATGTACGCCATCATAAGATCAGGTAGCAAACAATACCGAGTGAAACAAGGTGATTTGATCGATGTTGAACTTCTAGGCGCCGAAGCCGGCACTGTAGTACAGTTCGAAGAAGTTCTTCTCGTCACCGACGGTAGCGAGGTAGAGATCGGAACACCAAACGTATCACGATATGTTGTACGTGGGGAAATCCAAGGCGAAGCCAAAGGGCCAAAAATTCGCAGCGTGAAATACATTCCAAGTCATACTGTTAAAAAGACCTGGGGTCACCGCCAACACTACTCACGTGTTAAAATCACCGAAATCCAAAAAGTCGCTTAAGGAGGCACGTCATGGCACAAAAGAAAGGACAAGGCTCAAGCCGCAACGGACGGGATTCACACTCACAACGACTTGGTATTAAAGTCGGAAATGGGGAACCGGTCACAGCAGGAAGCATCCTAGTACGTCAAAGAGGAACCAAATGGCACCCCTCCAAAAACGTAGGACGTGGAAAAGACGACACGCTTTTTGCATTAGCTGACGGTGTTGTATCCTTCAGAAAGACTGATAAAACTTACGTAGCAATCGAAACAACTAGCGCAGGCGTGTAATCCAGGCTCTTGCCTGTGAATCCCCCTGAATTCTAGTCGTTTTGTTCGAAGCGTTATTCATTGCATTTGTGGCGGGTCGATAAAGTCTATCGGCCCGTTTTTATTTTTAGGGAAATTTTTATGTTTACAGATCGCGTCACCATAGACCTAGCCGCCGGAAAAGGGGGCAATGGCGTCATTGCTTGGCGTCGAGAAAAGTACATCCCTAAAGGGGGACCTACCGGAGGAAACGGCGGTAAGGGTGGTTCTATCATCCTAGAAGCGGATGCTCAAGTGTATTCACTTGAATATTTCCGTAATCGTCGAATTCTTAAGGCGGAAAATGGAGCCTCTGGAGGCGCAAATAACCGTACCGGAAGGAATGGACGCGACTTAATCCTAAAAGTTCCTTGTGGGACATTAGTGAAAGATCGGGAAACCGGTGAAGTCGTCTACGATCTAACCAAAGACAAAGAACGCTGGACACCATGTAAAGGGGGAAAAGGGGGACGTGGAAACCAAGGTTATGCCACTCCAACCAACCGAGCGCCTAACATCTGTACACCAGGACACCCCGGTGAAACTGCAAGATTCGAATTAGAACTGAAACTTATTGCCGATGTGGGCCTTGTCGGATTTCCAAATGCCGGAAAGTCTACCCTTATCTGTGCCTTGGCAGACATTAAAGTAAAAATTGCTTCTTATCCATTTACCACACTCCAGCCTAACCTGGGATTTATTGAATGTGAAGACCGAGGAAGGATTTACATCGCAGACATTCCAGGAATCATCCAAGGGGCACACGAAAATCGCGGTTTAGGATTCGAATTTTTACGCCACGTTGAAAGAACACAATTATTGTTGTACGTATTAGACGCCTCCGGAATCGATGGCAGGAATCCATGGGATGACTACCAAGTGTTGTTGAACGAGATCAAACAATACAATCCAGAGTTGTTGGAACGACCCTCATTAGTAGTCTTAAACAAAATCGATACTGAAGAATCTGTGGAGAATATCAAAATTTTCCGCGAATTTTATACAGGACCAAAGAATCGTCTCTTCGAGATCTCTGCCGAGCAAAAAGAAGGTCTCGGACCCCTATTAAAGGCTATCGAGAAAGATGTTCCACCGCGTCCGCCCGTCGAATAACAATCTAGTACTGCAAAGCAAAATAAACCGGTAAACCTTTTGATTTGCAGTACTGGATTTCACATCCAGCATCTGGAGCTCTGTAAAGAATTTTTTGTGCGTAAATTTTAGTTTGAAAGCCTTAGAATTAATGATGTCACATTTGACCTGTTAGAGTCATATTTTTCACCGCAAAAATCCAATCGTTTCTGGCACAAAATGTGTCGTCCCTCCAGGACTAAATGTTTTTTTTCCTCTACCCAGGCTTCGCTCACCCCTCTGAGGCTGCGCCAGGGTGTCAAAATTGTGTAAAAACACGATCTATATTTGAGCCTAAAAGTCTTCCAGGAAATGAATTGCCCTAAGTCCGGAGGACGTCTGATTTTAGAGCCCATTGCGACGTAAGGAGCTGTGGGTTCGAATGAACAAAACTTCTGAGCCCGGAGGGCGATTGATGTGGTTTATGAGCATATAAAGGCGATGTTTTCGCAGTGGAAATAAATAAATTTATTATTGCAATTTTTGTTCTGCTATTTGAAAAGAAACCCATAGAATGGTCGAAAACTATCTAGATATTGAAACCACATCAGTCGTCCTCCGGGCTCTGGGGGTTCATTCTGACTGACCCACAGCTCCTTACGTCGCAATGGGCTTTAAAATCAGACGTCCTTCGGACTTAGGACAATCTATTGATTGGAAGATTTATAGATTCAAAATCAGACTTTGTTTTCGTGGGATTTTTGACAGCCCAGGTTGGGCCACAGCCTGGGCTTATATGTTTAGGCCCCATCTATAGCACAGATTGCAACTATACCCCGGAGGGGCGACACAATTGGTTCCTTCGCTCCGACTTGCGTAAGCTGAGAAAACAATTCAGAGCCCTGTAGAAGCGACATAAACTCTTAGCAGCAACGATGAGTCTCAGTACTTCAAAAGCTTTCCCCTTATTTCCCGCTTAGTATTTTCTGAAAGGCACTCTGAAGTAACCTTGGGTCATGGCACCCGGATTCAGCGGGATCTCCTTCACAGAATGAATCATCCATGTTGTTAGAGGATGAAGCTGCTTGAGAGTACGACATTTTTTTTATAGTCACGGGTGGATTAATCTGATGATAAATTTCTCTCAGTTCATCGAAGATGGTCTGACCCTCTGGTAATTCTTTCCACTGAAAATTTAATAAAGTTTGTACATAGGCGCAAAGCTCTGAGTCATCTACTTGACTGAGTTCCGGATATTTTGCTGTTCCTAAAAACTCATGAGTGTATTTCGTTGAATTTATTGGGTTTTTACAAAGGACGTTCACCAAATTATTCGCCTTGGCACGCAAAGAATTTAATGCGTTTTGTTTTTCCTGCTGAATCTTTTCCGCTGCGGCTTTTTTAACTCTGTTCGATTCGGCGATTCTGCCCGCAGATTCAATACGACTCTGTTCTTTAGCTTCCTTATCTTTGTTAAGATAGTTTCTGATGCAGATTAGCGAACGGCAGATTCTAATAAATTTTTCCGCCTCATTTTCAATGATTTCCTGTGGATTGTTTGCTGTAGTTCGAGCAACAAATTGACTTGCAAGGAGGTCATTGGATTTAAATTTAGTCACTTGTCCAAAAATCAGAAGGTCACAAGCTTCGCTAATTTTCTCTAATTTCTTTTTGATGATCACTTCAACTTTTTCAGAGAAAATAATATCTCCATTCTGATCAGTAGAGATCTCGTCATTTTTCCAGACATATCTGCGGATCGTCCAATCCCTGTCAATATGAAATTTTTCAAAATAGTAGTTAAGATAGAAGTTAAATAACCCTCGGTCTTTGCCCTCATAGTGCAGATCTTCTAAATAGTCACCAAGCTTTGCTTCAGAGAGTATTGCCATGCATTGGTCTGTGACTGTCGAACTGCCTGTTATAGATGATGAAGCTTTCTGGGGTTTGTTTTTTTTATATCCTTGAATTTGTTCAAGTAGAGAGAGAGTTTCCGTGTGAATAACTTGCGGGTCTTTTTCAGGAACGTTATCCGGAGTTTCGTCGATGTCAAAGTCATCCCTTGGGGATGCTAGGGGGTATAAATCCTCAACAGAAGGTGGTGGCGTTTCAACACATAATCTAGATGGGGGAGTGCTGGTGCTTGTAGATGAGCTTGCAACCGGAGTGTTGAATGTTATTTGTCTAGAG
>CAZENM010000037.1:0-19941 GCA_964513575.1 uncultured bacterium
TCTTTTCATTCAAACGCCCCCGCTCATAACGGATGTCAGCGTTGTGAGCGGGGGCATTTAAATGAAAATCTTAAAAAATCTCGATCGAAATCAAACGGATTCTAATTTTTTCACAGCCTCTCTGATTCCTCTTCATTCAGTTGTGTGGAGTTTTGAGCAGAAGCAGCAGCATTGTTCGTAAAGTCAAAGGTGACTTTCCCCTCTTTAAGGACAAGCGCGGTGGAAAAAGGTTTGCCGGCTTTAGAACGGAACCCCTTAAGCACTTGGCTTTTCCCTTTGCTGATTAATACTTGCGCAAGAGTTTTCGAGATCGCGCGCCGAGCGATCGTTTTCCAGATAATGAACTCACAATCGCAGCACGAGTAGGTTTTTAATTTTTCAATCACAGCGCCACGGCACTGTGGGCAGGCTCCGATAGATTCGGCCTCGACTTTGGCTTCACGCGAAATCATTCCGATCTGACCGGTATTTAGGTCCATGGTGACATATCCCTGCACTTCATTTCCGGTGGCATCCGTGAGTTTTCTTGGGTAGGCGAGGCGTCCCCGATGCAGCAATGATTGAACTTCTTTTGAATCTAGTTCTGTTCCAAACTGTTGAGCATGAAAACGGAATAGACACCCTGTTTTCCAGGCAGAACAGCCAAATCCCTGTTTCCCTTTAATGACGGGAGATTTACATAGGGGGCAACTGCCAAGTTCACTTAATTGAGAGTCAGAGGGCATTTTTAGGGCTTCGATGATCTGCGTGGCAAAGTCTCGCACGTTTTTCATAAACTCACTGGCCTGAAAAGCTCCTTTTTCCACCTGTTTAAGGCGATGTTCCCATTCAGCCGTCATTTCGGCTGATGTAAGTATGGGTTGAGAACGCAGAAGCCGCAGCAGTTCAATTGCCTTTTCTGTGGCGTGTAATTGTTTTTTTTCTTTTTTGATATAATCGCGTTTAACCAGGGTTTCGATGATCCCGGCGCGGGTTGCGGGCGTTCCAAGCCCCCGTTCTTTCATCGCTTCTCTAAGGGCTTCATCATCGACTTTTTTCCCCGCTGTTTCCATGGCACTCAGTAAGGACGCTTCAGTGTAGTGGTTAGGCGGTTTCGTACGGCAAGTTTTCACTTCAGGTTGATGGTCGCCTTGTTCCCCTTGTTCAAAAGAAGGAAGAAGCTGTTCTTCATCTTCCTCTTTTTTGTCCTCTTTTTCCGATTGGTACAACATAAACCAGCCCGCTTTTATGATACGGGTCCCTTTTGCTTTGAAGGCTTCTCCACCAGCTTCCCCATGGACGGTTGTATGTGCTTTTTCACAGTTTGGATAAAAGATAGCAATGAAACGTGTTGCAATAGCATTATAAACGATATTTTCAGGGTTGCTAAGTCCGGCAGGCGTTTGTCCTGTAGGGATAATTGCGTGGTGGTCGGTGACTTTTGAGCTGTCAAAAAATCGTTTGTTCTTGGGGAGCTTATCCAGGTTTAAAGGGGCAATCTTATCGGAATAGTGTCCCATTAGGTTTTTTAAGGTGGTTCCACATTCTTTATAAAGATCGTCACTTAAATACCGGCTGTCGGTTCTGGGATAGGAAACAATCTTTCGTTCGTAAAGAGTTTGTGTGAGTTCTAGCGTCTGCATTGCCGTAAAGCCATGCAGACGGTTCATCGTACGTTGCAGTTCCGTTAAATCAAACAGTTGCGGGGGAGGTTGCGAGCTGCTTTTATCCTCAATTCGAACTATACGGAAAGGACTTAGTGCTACCTTGTCGCAGAGTAATTGACAGGCTTCCTTTGCTTTAAAGCGGTCTTGAGAGTGCTTAAATTTAACCGCTCGGTAGTTCGTCCATAACTCCCAATAATCTTCCGGCTTGAAATTTGTGATTTCATGATCGCGGTTGACAATGAGGGCCAAGACTGGAGTTTGGACTCTCCCGACACTAAGGACTCCTCGTCCGTGGCTATGAAGGACCGTATAGGCGCGAGTGGCATTCAATCCGACAATCCAATCCGCTTGCGAGCGACAGCTTGCCGCCGCGGCGAGATTGTTATAGTCAGAAAGGGGTTTTAGAGAACGGAATCCTTCTTTGATTGCCTCGTCAGTCAAGCTGCTGATCCATAACCGCTTAGCCGGTTTTTTCTCGCAGCCGCACATCTGTAGGATATAGCGGAAGATAAGCTCCCCTTCACGCCCAGCGTCAGTGGCGCAGATCAATGATTCCGAGGACTTAAACAATTTTTTTATCACATTAAACTGCTGCTTAACGCCCTTTGCGGAAGAAACTTTAAGTTGAAAGGGGTCCGGTAGGATGGGTAAGCTGGATAAGCTCCAACGTTTTAATGCGGGGTCGTAGCATTCAGGTTCTTCTAATTCAACTAAATGTCCATAGGCCCAAGTAACGGCATAGCCGTTGCCTTCAAGGTATCCTTCTTGACGTTTGGTTGCCCCCAGGACGCGTGCTAAATCCCTTGCCACGGAAGGTTTTTCTGCTAAAATTACAATCATATTTTCTGCTTGAAGGAGGGGGCAAGTTACAGAGGTGATTCCGTAATCGCCTCTACGGCTTGACCCCTTCGATTTAACGTATTAGAGAGTGTTGATTTTCAATTTTAGGAGTTCGATCGCTAATAGCAGTTCATTATATCTTTCGAGTTTCTTTTCTGCATCTCGAATTTTTTTTGCCAAACGTTCCGATCTCCATGTACTGAAGCTATCGCTTTGATCGTTATCGGATTCTGTAGTCTCTAACTGTCCCCTATAGTAGTCCAAACGTGACTGTATGGCGATAATTTTTTTGACTACAAGAGCTTTTAAATAATTGACGTGCGCTAATGTAAGCTCTCTTTTTTCATCGGTCATTCCAGAGACTTCTACATCTGCAACGAGATTTCCGATCTGAGTCGTATAGTCCTTGGCATAGGCCATGGAAGCGCTAAACATTGAAACACATAATAATATTGAAAATATCATCTTCTTCATACGGTCGACTCTCTGTTTAATTTCACAAATTGAAAAGACATTTTAGGTTACCTGGATCTCCCAAAAATCTGTTTGAAGGGCATTTTAACAAAATTCGAAATATTTATCTAGTCCTGCAACGGAAAAATAGTTATTAATTTTTTTAAGCGCTATGGCGTGCTTGAGGATGCATATGCTATATTACTAGACCCTCTTTCTTTATTTCTTCTTAGCGCGCAAAGGATCCCTTGAAGGTTTTCGTCATCATTTGGGACAATTCCTGCGCATTGATCGCTTAGAATTCTACTGAATTCTTTAGCGCGGTGAGGTGTAAGATGGTTATGTCTAAGAGGATCCATTATCCATGAAATGGCAAGGTTATCATGTTTTGCCACAAAGGATAGAGTGAGGATAAGGTTAGATTCTATCGTTTCTTTGTTAAAAACAATCAAGCCGCACTTAAAAAATTGTGCGATTTGATTCAGGTTTTTCCCCGGAACGTCTTTGGCAGATTTATAAATTCGTTCGCAATACTCTAAATACTTATATGGAGTGTTCTTAAATAACCCTAGATTAAGAAATTTCACAGCCTGGATCGTCATTAACTCTGCAAAGTATAGTTTTTTTTCAGGCAGCGTCGCATCCGCGGATTCAGGATGTTCTACGAATGTAATCATTCCATCAAGTGTTTTAAGGTATTCGATGATCCCATGAAGATCCTTGATGGTGCTAGGGTATTCTAATTGGGAAAATGCAAATTCAAACATCATCCTTGCCTTAGCGATACCTTCCGGATGATCGGAATAAAGAAAATGTTCTATATAGGAGTGAAGGCACAACGTGTATGCTTGTAAAATGTACCGATCCCTACAAATCTGAAAGGGATTTTTTTTAATAAAATCAAATCCCTTCATCAATATTGTCTCGATCGTCGAAAAGGAATCCAGGTTTGAATCAAAAAGTTCCGGTTTTTGAGCGCAAATAAAGAATAGGTGGTCGATAATAACAGGCGATTGACTTCTGGACATCCGTTCAAGAATCATTAGGATAATTTTGGGAGCTATTTTCCCAATGGGTTGCGCGTTAGAAGAGGATGCTTCAAGTGGGTTTTGAAGGCAGCATTTCATGATCTCAAGGTAACCATGGCACATATCATGAACATGCCGACACTCTGTTGTCTCTAAGGAGGTGAATGGAAGAGCATTCAAAATGCCCATCGAAGTCTCGTAATGTAATTCCACATCGAATTCTTTCAGATCGCGATTGAAAGGTTCAAAGACAAAGGCATCGACCATCGTAAGGATCTCATCGATATTTTTGTGCCCATTCATTTCATCTTCCATAATGAGTTTATGAAGGATTAACGACAAAATACTTAAAATTGGTCGTTCATTTGGACTTTTCCCCCCGAAATAGTTTATTCCTTTTATGATTTGTGTAAATGAACGAAAAAACACATTCCTGCGGGTTTCAAGGTCATTTTGACTCGTTAATAATAATATTTTTACAAGTTGAATGATTTGATTGGCGACCCAAGGAACCGTTTTAAATTTATCTAGATGACCGACGATTGAAACGAATAGGTGATTATAGATGTTATTACGCTCGGGTCCTAAGATGTTGCATCTTTCGAAAAGGAAGCACGCTGTCGATATTCCATCCCGACTGGTTTCCAGGGTTGTTTTGTCGTTTGTTTGTTTGTTAATAAGATGTTTCCAGAGGGTTATAGTATGCCCTTCCAATAGTTCAATGGTTTGAGGCAGTTCAATAAGCCGAATCATCCTTTCCAGTTGCGTGTCAGAAGTTTTTTTAATAAACACTAGCATGCATTTGTATAACTGATCCTTCAAAAAAACCATGGATTGAGGATCGTCGCTTGTCGTGATCTCTTTTTTGTGTAATTGGCGAATCCATGTGTTGATCACTAATTTAATATCTAATTGCGGGTGATTATGAAAGTGGGTATGAAGGGCGCTGAGGTAATTCACCAGCCACGGTTCGTTGCTGAATCTTCCTGTCACGTAGCGGATAAAGTCTAGAGTAGGAGCTTCTATCGGTAAAGTTAAGTTTTGTGTTGTGTGGGTTGGAATGATCCTTGATAGAGAGGAAATGTGATTAATCGCACTTGCATTTTGCGATAGTATTTCTATAGGAGCTTCTAGTCTTAACTGCATTAAACCGATTAACGCTTGGTAACTCCATGTGGTAAATGATTTCCGAATTAAAGAGACTAATTGGATTTCTAAAGCTAGTAATTGAGAGTCGCATTCAGAATAAATAAAATATTGCGCTATCTGGGTATGCGCCCGGATAGTGATATCGATGATTTCAGATGGAACCTTGCCTTGGAATGGTATTAATACATGATTGTATAGTGTTTTAAACTGAATTAATAGATCCTCATGCACTTTTCCGTCTGATTGTAGGAATGCGTTAATGACTTCTTCCGGGGATTTCAGCAATTTTAGAGAGGAATTAGAGGACATTAATTCATTCTGAAGGAGTATTTTCCAGCAAAGTTGTTTATTGGGGATGTTGTCATCCAAGAGTCCTTCCTGAGTTCCATTTCTTAGGGTTTTCGTGATTTTGTCTATGAGCTTTGGACTCTTTGTCTTTAGTAATTGCGTATAAGCTTTTTGCCATAAATACGATTCGTTGGTTTTCCCTTCCAAAAGCAGCCATAGAATCATTAATTTGTCAGATTCCTTTAGCGAACCCTTGGTTATCCATTTACTTAGAATTACTTTTACGGCCGAATGCCAATATTCCGGATGGATTCGAGAGAGTTCCGAAAAGGGGTATTCTACTAGAAATGAGGTGCAGAAATCTCCTTTGAGGGACAAGAATTCATCCGAAAATAAGCCCTTCCACTCCTGTGAAGGAATTTCTAATTTTTTCAGGTGAGGAATCAATTCAACTAGATGCCCAAATTGGGCCCTTTCGTGAAGTTGAAAGAGCCACTTGGGATATTGCGATCGCAAATATAATCGGTTTTCCGGGGAAAGGTTGTCGAGTTGCTTGAATAGGATATCAAGCCAAAATTTTCCATTTTCAATTTGATCGATTTCGAAACATCGATCACAGGTGTGTAATACGATCTCTTTAGATAAGACAAATCCATTGTTTTGGAATCTTTTAGTGATATTCACCAATGTCATCAAAGTTTGACGGTCCTGTTGTTCTTGCTGCAATGTGTTGATAATGGCGTGGTTAAATAAGAGGGCTGACTCGGGATTGATCTCTATTCCATGGCCGTGGAGAGAGCGTAATAGTTGAATTTGAACAGGGTGGTTGTCCTTAACCCCTTTTATTAGATCCGGAATCGCCAGTTTTATAGTGTTTTTACTCTCCGAAGAAAGCGGGACTTTAGAGGAACAAACGTGTTTTAATAGACCAATGACCCCTTCGCAAAATTGCATTTTATGAGGGTCCTCAACAGCCCTAAGAGCCATTAATAGAAATAGATTAAGGGAAGACTGAATGATTTCCGGTCCAAGAGACTGCCGGCTTTCGATTGTTTTTCCGATCCAATGTATCGCGCGTATATTTGATTCCATCGGAAATAACTGTATCAGTCTGACTTCTTTAAAAAGGATCGTCGCATAGGTCAGACCAAGTTCGCTCGATATCGAAAATCGGGAATCAATTTTTTCCAAAAGGAGATGAACCAATTGTCGAAGAGTCTCATCAGGTTCCTTAGAGGGGTATTGCGCGATGAGCTTTTGGAATTCGGCAATCGCATCACTCAAGTTTCCTGTTTCAAATTTTCGATACGTGTTGATTTTGTTACGGCAAATGAGTTGGAGTCCCGGAGGAAGTAAGCTAGAGTGTATTGCGTGTTCTAGGATGGGAATGGTTTCTATTGTTAGCCCCGAGATTCCTAGCACTAACATTTCCCGTAGACTCCCGTGTTGATCGCCGAATAGAGACCGATAGGCAGGGGAATTGCCGATCATTAAGATCCTATCCGCAAGAGTTAACAGATTTTGATTGATCAGTGATTCAACAATATGCGGAATAGTCTCCAATCTTATAGGAGTGGGCGTTAGGTTTTCAAAATTCGACTCGAAAAAATAAATTAGGAATTCTCCGTACTCTTGCGCATGCGGATGAGATATAAAATTGGTCTTCGCACGGTAAACCGTTTGACAAAAAGCTGTGAAATAAAAGATGTCCGGTTGTATAGGACTGCCGCGTAATCGGCGTAAAAATAAAAGCCTTAATTCTGTTGACTCAGGGGGGATCTCCTTGAGAATCAGCCGAAGAAACTTTTCATGAGACTCCGTCGGTAAATCAAGGCAACATTGATCATAGAAGTTGGGTAAGCAAGTTTGGAATGCAGAGGGGGGGGCGTTGCGAATGTCCGCAAATAGAGCCTGAAAATGAATTTCTAATAGGGGAATACCCACTAAATGCTTGCAACCCCTTCCATAGTCTCCACCGATAACATTTCCAGCTGTTTTCAAAAGAGAAATTCCACGGTCGGGTGAAAGGGATTTAAGCAATAGCGGAATTCTGTCGAATAGCGCCCTTTTAACTTGCTGATTAGGTTCTGAGGTTAAAGTGTAAACAGCGGCAAGAAGGTAAAAATCTAAAATTTGTAAAAATTGAGGGTGTGGAGACTTAGAGCTGATCAGACTTTTTGCAAACTGCTCCGGACTAAACCCTGAGTCGGATAGGTTTGCTTTCAAGGAACTATTAAGGTTTTTTTGGAGAATTTGCTCCATTAAGAAGGAGGATAATAAGTCGATCCAGGCAGGCTCTTCCGTGAACTGTCGAGAAATAGTTTCAAGATGCAGATAGGCCTTGAAAGGATGAGCCTTTAGTTGAAGCGTGTTCGGAATTCTACCTTCAGAGGGAAAAATCAGCTGAAAGCTTAGCATTTCTTGTGAAGTGACATGCCGCGCCGTGATACTCGTGTTGTTGGAAGGGGTAAGCACCTCCAAAACCACAGCGAATAGCTCACAAGCGCTAATAAGGTTTTGAAGGCTGTTATTTTGAGATCGGATGATTTTATCGATAACGGCCAATCGGGGATCGATCCCCCCTTCACCCCCCTCCAGCCTCGACCAAAGCCCTTCCCAAATCTTAAGGGCGTCGTCAGTGGGTAAATGTTTTTTAAGAATAGAAAACGCATTTAACGCATTGAAGAGGATTCCTGTTCTGTGGGGCGAGGGGTGTGAAGACTCGCATTCGATAATTAATTCAAGAAGATGTGTCGAAACGGATTTATTTTGACTAATGGAATGCTTGGCTAGCCTTATCCAATCGGATAATGCTGTAATTTGCGCATTCATTTTTAGTAGGTGAGTCATCCGAACCCACCCTTTATCGTTCAATATTTCATGCGGACTTAATTTATTCAGTAGGCAGTCCAAAAAAGCCTGTTGAGGGGCGATGTCTTTGCTGGTCGGGATGATATTCGATAAGTCTTTTCCACTTATGTAATCATTCAGGGGGATCTGTAAGGCGGCCGTGGAGGAGAGGTGTCCTCCTGACGATAGTTCATGATAGAACATGATATCAACCAAGCGCTCGCGGGCATTCAGGTCTTTCATGGCTACTTGCACGTATAACGCAGAGTTTCCCGGAAAAATAATCATGCTTGATTTGACAATTCGATAGCCTTTTGACAGAATTGTAGGTGGCATAGTTTGGAATAGGCCCGTGCTGGATCCATTCATATGCACAAAAATATCAATGTCGTTGGGCTCGCGATCCAACTCTTGCTTAAGTCCATCCGAAAGAAAGGTGGTTTCGTCCCATAGTTTCAGAGTTTCTTGAAAGTATGTAGAGCCTAACAACCAAGCAACACCACCCCCTACAAGGGTGAAATGATCCATTCGACCGGAATAAATTTTATTTAAACCGCAGAGAAGTTTCCTTACAGGGATTTCATCCAGTTTTTCGAATCGATCGAGTGGGATTGCGGGTAAGTGGGGATGATTTGTTAATAAGCGATCCGCGGCCCTTCCTTCTACGTTGACTAATCGTTTTTCATGAAGGGTTCTGTGTAGGAGTTCTCTTCCATCGCCGTTTACTAGATGGTAGTTTTTAAGCTCATGCGTTTCGGAAGATTCGTTTGTTGAAGATGAAGCGGCATTAGGGAGTCCTGGGAATGTGATGTTTCCTGCGTTAGTAATTGATGACATGTAATGATGACCTTAACGTCTGCCTGTGCTTGAGCTTGCGCGGTTATTTTTGCTTTTTTGAATCGAGATCGCCCGAAGGTTTTTTAAAATTTCTTTCATGTTGAGATCATTTTGGGGGATAATTTCGGAACATTCTGATTGTAGTGTTTTTATTAATTCCTTTACATATTCAGTCGTGAGGTTATCTCTTTGAATCATTTTTTTGAACCACGCGTTGGTTAGATCTTCATATTTTGTCATGTTCGAACCAGATAGCCTACAGAATAATTCCATTTTCTCTTTGTTGGTAAGCAAAAGACCAAATCTAAGAAATTTACTAAAGTTTATTATGCTGATTTCCTCCCCTTCTTTCACCGTTTTTAATATTCTGTCGCAATAATTCAGGTATTCTTCAGCGTTAGATTTGAATAAGCCTCGATATTTAAAAGTGATCAATAAATCGGTCATTAACGATGCAAAATCATATTTAGGACGGGGGTGTATCAGATTTTCAGTCGTAGGGTATTCAAGGATTGTAAAGAGTTGTTCGAATATTTTCTTGCCCGCCTCAAAGCCTTCCTCTGTTTCTTTTTGAAGAAGGACTTCTAAGTAGGATCTTAGGCTAAACGTCAAAAGATCAAGTAAATATTTGTTTTTATGAACCATACAAGAGTCTGGTTTAAACCTTTCAAAGAGCTTGTTGATGAAGTCTTCCATGAATAGGCTGCCGTTTAGTTTTTCCTCTATCAGCAGGCTTCTATTTGCAATGACCGCAAACAGATGATCAAAGGAATTTAGAGAATGGCTTGCTCCAAGGCGATTTAAAACTGCTTGTATACGCTCTGCGGAGATAAGCTCATATCTTTTCATGGATCCATTCGCCACTTCGCCGATATGTGTTTCTGCTGTCAAAATAAGATAAGAGGTACATAGGTCGAAGCTTTGATGGGCCCTTTTGGAAATAAATGTGTCATCAGCAACCGCATTAATCAGCAGACGAGAGTTGTGGTAAAATGTTTTTATGTCGTTGGGATCAATGCCAAGGTAACGGGGCTCAAAGATGTAATTCTCAACCATATGCATGATCTGGTCTGAGTTAGCACAATTTGAGTCTCTGTCCTGCGCAATAAGCTTAGCGAGAATATTATATATCAGACCCAAAGCCGGTCGGTCCTCTGTAAAATTGTTGATTGTATTGATCAGCCGTGGCATCACTCGGAAAAATCGGTTTTTACACACAATAGGATGGTATTGGGGTGTTGTGGTATAGACCTTAGCAATTCGAATAAGCTGTTGCGAGCACCAGCAAATCAATTTATGCTTATCAGCATGGCTAAGAATTGCAATAATCAGTTTTTCATAAATTATCAGGCGGTCGTCCTCGGATAAATCACTTATTTCATATAAGCTGGAGGCAATTGTTATTGACCTTTGCTCACGAATAGGATTCTCCGTTTGAATGAACTGTTTATTGATCAGAAGCTTCCAAAGGTCTGAGATTTTTGGTCCTAATAATTCTTTAGTTTGCGCTAGGTGCAGAATCTCTGCAAAAAAAGTAGGATCCGATTTGGTGGAGTTTATTAAGTTTTTTATGCATGCATACAAGACCACTATTTGAGATTCCCTGAAATTAGGATCTTCGGTGTTGCAGATGTTTCCACAATGAAGTTTTCTGATCCAGGAGATCATCTTAGTTTTGATATCTTGGCGAACATCCTCGAAGGGGGCGTTATAGATTAAGGTTAAGTATTGGATTAACCACGGTTCATTTTTGAAAAGGTCGGTGATATTACCGATAAAATTTAAGGTCAATTGTTTGGTGTTAGTGAGTTGTGGGTTGTCGTGCTGATTGAATGTAATCATGGATAGGGCGGTTATGTGAAGGCGTATCTCGGAAGTAGCGTTTAACTTAGGCCCCATTTTTTCGAGCCTGCTTAATATGCTGTTCGAGAAGGAGAAGTAGCTAGCTGGCGTGATAGAATTAGAAATCAATTCGTAGAGATCTCTTTCTAAGGTAAACAACTGTTCCTCCAAATCGCTTTGAAAAAATGCAATATCAAATTTGATATGTGTTTCGGTAAGGAAATTCACTAGTTCAGGGGGGATGCTATTGTTTTTATACGGGCTTATAGCTCCTTCGTAAAGCTTCTTTATCAAAGGAATAAACCCTTGGTCCATCCTGCCATCGGTCTGACGAAACGCATTAATGAATTCCTGTTCCTTTTTCAATAGCCCTAAGATCTCTTTAAAAGAAATCATCCCAATCATTATTTCCCAATTCAATTGTTTGTATTCAGGGTGATTGTTTAGGAGTCCTTCGTGAGTGGCTTTTTGCAGCCCCTCTAGAGCTTTGGTGTAATGCTTGGGGTTTTTGCATTTACTGTAGTGATGATAAGCGTAATGCCAAAGCTCAGGCCTGTTAATTTTGGCCTCTAAAAGCAATTGAATAATGAGTAGTAGTTCGGGTTCTTTGATAGACTTTTCGCTTAGCCATTTGCTTAGGCCCCATTCCACGACTTTGCGCCAGTGTTCGGAATTTGTTGAAGAGAGTAGAGAAAAGGGATATTCGATTACAAAGCGAACGGAGGCTTCTCCGTTATGTTGTGTGTATTCTTCTGTAAAAATGTCTTCCCAAGCTTTCGGAGGAAGTTCTAATTTTTTTATTTGGGGTGTTAAATCCTTAATAAGATCAAAATAACCCTTTGAGTGTAGCTTTTGGATCCATCCGGGAGTTAAACACTGTAAAATAAATCTATTTTCAGGCGTAAGAGTTGCTTCCTGCTTCAATATCACATCAATCCAGTATTTTCCATTATCGATCAGATTAATTTCGAAGGAACGCTGACAGGAGATAAGTAAAATTTCTTGCGGCAGATTGTGATGAGTGTTTTGAAGTCGCTTGGTGATGTTAAATAGGGTGATCAGTGTTTGCGGGTCTTGCTGTTCTTCGTTCAATGCCGCGAGGATGGCTTTATAAAATAAATGAGCGTTTTCGTTGAGGGGAATGCCATGACCGTGAATGAGGAATAATAGTTTAATTTGTAAAGAAAAGTCATCTGAAACACCCTCGATAAGGTTGGGGATGCTGTTGTTGATGGATTCCTTAAAGAGCTTCGACGCGGGCGTTGACGAGGAACAAGCGAAACCTAGAAGTTCGATCACCTGTGCGCAAAATAGATGCTTTCGTGGTGTTGGGATGCTGGGTAAGGCTATTAATAAGTAACGATTGACGCACGTCTGGATCGTATGGGGGGTTATCGATCGGTGGCCTTCGATCATTCTTTCAAAAAGATGGATAACCCTTTTTACACACTCTTCTGTAAATAGATTTTGAACTTTTATTTCTTCAAGGATCGAACTGGTGTGATGGAAGCTGACCTCAAAAGAGCGTGAAAGAAGTGAATCTGCTTTTTCGAATAATAGATGGAGCAATTTGTGAATGTCGGCATCCGATTCCGGAGAGCGATGGGCTGCTATCAATTTACCATATTCAACGATCGCTTCCGCAAGCTTTTCCGCTGTGAGTTTCTGAAATATAGACACTTTATAACGACACGAGAGGGACAGTCCTGCCGAAAGGCTTTTAGAGTCTATCGCGGCTTCTAAGTGGGGAATGGTCTCTATCGATATTTCCGGCATCGATTGAACTAATTTTTCCCAAAGCAAGCCGTGCTTCCTATCAAAAAGAGGTTTGTAAGCTTTGCAATCGCCTGCTTTCAGGAGCTGTTCCGCTAGGGATAAGAAATCTTGCTTTATTAGATTATTAACGATTGTGGGAACGATCTCGAGTCTGATAGGAGTGGGGTTGGGGCTTTCTAGTTTCGATTCAAAGAAGTGTAAAAGAACTTCTCCATATTCCCGAACATATAGATTCAATCGAGGGGACTCCATCGAATGATAAACAGTTTGGCAAAATGATTTAAAATAAAATTCATCGGTACTTATGGAACTGTTTTTGAGCCGGCGAAAAAAATGAAGCCTTAGTTCTATTTCTTCCAAGGGGGTTTTCTGGAAAACCGTTCTGAGGAGTCGATCCATCGTTTCGATCGGTAGATGATCTTGGCATCGGTCATAGGTGTTAATCACATTCGAGAACCAGGAATCATGGGAAGAAACCGTTTCTAAGAGAGCGTCGGCAAAAAGAGCTTGGTAGTGGATTTCTAGTGTGGATTTATTGGAAAGGGCCGCGCACCCTTTTGCGTATCCTCCACCCAGTATATTTTCAGCCGTTTTTAATAGCGTTTTTCCTCGAGCTTGCGATAAGCCCCTAAGGAGTAATGGAATCATTTCCAATAGGGCTGTTTTAATTCTTTGATCCCTTTGTGGAGTCAATGTGTACATGGCGGCAAGCAGGTGAAAATCAAAGATCTGTAAAAAGTGAGGGCGGGGACCCTGCGCATTCACAATGCATTCCGTTAAGAGTTCCGGAATATATCCGAGGGTGTGCAAGTTTTTTCTGAGGGAGCTTGTGGGATTCTTTTTTAAAGCTTCATTCATTAGCAGAAGTGACAGGCAATCGATCCAGGCAGGTTCTTCCGTTAATATGTTCGAATGACTTTCCATAATCGCGTATGCATTTAGGGGGCTGGCTTTAATTTGCAAAGTATTGACAACGTTTTTTTCTGCCGGAAAAACAAATTGAAGGCTTAACATTTCCCGTGAGGTGACGTGTCGAGCGTGAATTCCATTGTTTTTTTGGGGGTGCAGGGCTTCAAGAATTATTCCGCAGAGTTCTAAGGTACTGAAAAGAACGTAAGGATCGCAATTCGCTGATGAAAATATTTTATTCAGGGTGATTAATATGGGATCGATTTCATCTGTATTTGATCCCAGTCTGATCCAAAGACTTTCCCAAAGTTCTTTTGCTTCATCGGGGTTTAGTTCATCCCTTAGAATCGATAGAGCATTTAAAGCGTTAAAGAGAATTCCGGTTTTGTGAGACGAGGGGTGAGAGCACTCGCACTCCTTTATTAACTCAAGAAGGTGTGCCGAAACCGATTTTTTTTGCCTAATAGGGTGCGTAGCAAGTCTTATCCAATCACCTGACTGTGTGATTTGCGCATTCATTTTTAGAAGGTGAGTCATTCTGACCCATCCTTTGTCATTCAAGATGTCGTGAGGGCTTAATTTGTTTAAGAGATAGTCTAAAATGGCTTGTTGAGGGGCGATGTCTTTACTTGTTGGGAAGATGCTCGATAGGTTTTTTCGGTCGATATAGTCGTTCAGAGGGATCTGTAAGGCTGCCATTGATGAAAGGTATCCGCCCGAAGACAATTCATTATAGAACATGATATCAACCAATCGCTCGCGATTATTCTGATCTTTCATGGCTAATTGGACATATAAAGCAGAGTTTCCGGGGAACACGATCATATTCGATTTGACGATATTATAGCCCTTTGACTTTATTGTGGGAGTCATGGTTTGAAATAGGCCGGTGCTGGTGTTGTTCATGTGAACAAAAATATCAATATCATTAGGCTCACGATTCATCTCTTGTTGGAGTTGTTCAGAAAAGAGAGTCGTCTCGCCCCATAATTTTAGAGTGTCTTGAAAATATTTTGGGCCTAGTAGCCAGGGAACCCCACCCCCGACGAGGGTGTAATGATCCATACGGCCGGAATATATTTTGTTTAAACTGCAAAGAAGTTTTCTCACAGGAATTTCATCCAGTTTTTGTAATCGGTCGAGTGGGATTGGAAGTAACTGCGAATGATTAATTAATAAGGAATTTGTAGCTCTTCCCTCCACATTAACCAGTCCCTGTGCAAATAGGCGGGAGTGAAGCGCGTCTATTTCCTGTTCTTGAAATAAGAAGGGGGGAGAGGGCTCGATCGACTGTAATGGGGTTGTGTCGGAGGAAGATGCTGCTAAAGAAGGGGTGTAGATTTTAGAGTTTTTATTAGTAACTAATGACATGAAAAATCTCTTTTTACAAAAATACTAAGGTAAAAAGATGAATTAAGTCAATAATGAAGAGTTTTCGTTAAATTACATCGAATGGGATTGTAATGCAGAGAGCCATGATCACAATAAGAGAACAAAGAAACATTCTTTTGGCCCAAAGCCTGTCTTTGCTTTGGTCGACATAGAAACCTTTAACACAAAGTCCTAACCAACAAAGCCCCAGAATCGCGGAGATAAGACCATAAATGTAGCCCATATAGCCTGTTGCAGTCAACATTACCGCCGTTAAAATAAAAGCAATAATGTAAAAAAACATTTGAATTTTAGTGGCCAGCATTCCTTTTGCGACCGGGAGCACCGGAATAGAGGCCGCGGCGTAGTCATCCATTCTATAAATCGCAATCGCAAAGAAATGAGGCATTTGCCAAAGAACTAGAATCAGGAAAATAAGCAATGCTCCCGTATCCAGTTGGTTACTTACTGCGCAATAGCCGACAAGCGGGGGGACTCCCCCGGCGATGCTACCAATGAGCGTCCCATAAAAAGAGCGGTATTTCATAAAGGCATAAAGAACCAAATACACTAAAAAGCCTGTTAATGCGATAAGAACTGTTAAATAATTCGTATAGACTCCTAGAATAACGCCCCCGGCAAGTCCTAAGGCTGTAGCAAAAAGAAGCGCTTTTGAGGAAGAGATCAACCCAACCACAAGAGGGCGATGTTTAGTTCTTGCCATTTTCGCATCCGCGTAGCGGTCAAAATAGTTATTAAATACGCCGGCAGAGGCGACAATTAAAGATAATCCGATTAGCGTAACTAAAAACAGCCATAGATCTATATGCCCCCTTGATGCTAAAGCAAACCCTCCGGCGGTAGTGATTGCGTTCCCCAAGATAATCCCGGGCTTTGTGAGCATATAATATGTTTTCATCCGACCATTCTATAATCTAAGTTGTACATGATCCACAGGGTGCCAATGACTAAAATAAGAATAACTAGCACCATAAAAAGAAATGAAATCAAATTCCATCGCGGAGAGGATTCTTCTCCCATATGAAGAAAAAACAACAGTTGAACAATGACCTGAATAAAAGCTAGGGTTGAAATTGTGAGCGTCAACGCCCAGCCTGTCATTAATTTCTCCGTCGTCAGAAAATATGCCAACAAAGTCAGCACAATCGACATCACGAAACCTATAAGATAGGTCTTAATTTTTCCCTGTTCTTCTTTAATAGAGTGAGATTCTTTTTTCAAATTATTTGACTCCCATTAGGTACACAATCGTAAAAATAAAAATCCAGACAACATCTAAGAAGTGCCAGAACAGTCCTAGGCAGGCAATTCTTCTGATGGACGCGATTTTAATGCCTCTGCCAAGAACATGAGCCATCATTACTAGGATCCAAATCAGCCCGCAGGTGATGTGCAGCCCATGTGTTGCGACAAGAGTGAAGAAAGAGGATAAAAACGCGCTTCTTCTCCAGCTATTTCCCTCTTGGACAAGATTCGTGAACTCAGTGAGTTCCATCGTTAAAAAGGCGACCCCTAATAAAAAGGTGACAAGGAACCAGTTTAAGGCCTTTACTTTTTCATGACGATGGGTGGCTAAGACCGCGAGACCGCAGGTAAAGCTGCTGGTAAGGAGGATTAGCGTTTCTGTTAATGCAAAGGGCAGGCTGAAAAGTTCCGCAGCTCCGGGACCGCCGTTTGTGTTATTGTGAAGGACTGCATAGGTTGCGAAAAGTGTGGCAAATAGGATGCAGTCGGTCATCAGGTAAACCCAGAATCCTAAGATAGTCTTCGAGTAGTTTTCCTGATGATGGTGATGGTGATCGTCCGCATGGGGGGTTGCGATTGATTTTGTCATACGTATCTTGCTCGTTTTGCTTTTTCCATTTCGATTTTTTTTACTTTTTCATGCGACACATAATGGTCGAAATGATCATTTGAGAGTCGAATAATTAAGCAGACCAATATTCCTAGAAGGCCCACGCCGGCTAGCCACCAGATGTGCCAGACAGTCGCAAAGCCGAAAAACAGGCTGAATAGACCGATGAACATCCCCATAGGGGTTTTTTTTGGCATATGGATGTCGTGGTAGATGATTTCTTCGGGGGCGTGTTTAGGCTCTTGTTTAGAGGCCCAAAAAGGATCTCTTTGGTCTACTTCCGGAATAAAGGCAAAGTTATAGAAGGGGGGAGGGGAAAGTGTAGACCACTCTAATGTCCGGCCATTCCAAGGGTCTCCGGTAGTGTCCCAGTTTTGTTTCCTTTGGTAGATGCTGACAAGTAGTTGTACGTTTTGTAAAATCACTCCAATCAGGATAAAGAGGATTCCGCTGGCGGCAACGATATACAAAGGCTGCCATCCGGTGGAAGCGTCATAGTGGTCTAAACGTCTTGTTGCTCCCATTAATCCTAGGATATAGAGCGGCATAAACGCTAAGAAAAACCCGATAAACCAGAACCAAAAAGCGTAAACCCCTAGTTTTTCATGCAGCTTAAAGCCGAAAACCTTTGGGAACCAGTAAGAGTAACCCGCGAAGAATCCGAAGACCACTCCGCCAATAACCATCGAGTGGAAGTGGGCGATTAAAAACAAGCTGTTATGGACTTGAAAGTCCGCCGCAGGGACGGACATAAGGACTCCGGTCATTCCGCCCGTTGTGAAAACGACAATAAAACCCAAAAACCAAAGCATTGGAGTGGTGAAATGAACACGTCCGCCATACATGGTGAATAACCAGTTAAATATTTTCACACCGGTTGGCACGGCGATAAGCATGGTCATAATTCCAAAGAACGCATTGACATTTGCGCCTGCGCCCATAGTAAAAAAGTGGTGCAGCCATACGATAAAGGACAGAAAGGTTATGGCTATGAGTGCCCAGACCATGGAAGTGTATCCAAAAAGACGTTTTTCGGAAAAAGTTGCGACGACTTCGGAGAAGATCCCAAATGCGGGAAGCATTAAAATATAAACCTCCGGATGTCCCCAAGCCCAAATCAAATTGATGTAGAGCATGGGGTTTCCACCACCGTCCGGTGTGAAAAAATGCGTGCCAATCAGTCTATCTAATGAAAGCATTCCTAGCGTTGCTGTGAGGATTGGAAACGCAAACATCACCAGCACCATACTATTTAGCGCGCTCCAGACAAATAAAGGCATTTTCATCATCGTCATGCCCGGACAGCGCATCTTCAAAATAGTGACAAAAAAGTTCACTCCAGAGAGCAAGCTTCCAACCCCGGCAATTTGTATGCTCCAGATCCAATAATCGACACCTACATCCGGGCTGTACGCTAAGCCTGCCAGTGGAGGATATGCCAGCCATCCTGCTCCGGAAAAATTACCCACCGTTAGCGAGATGTTTACAAGAATGGCCCCTACGGAAAACAGATAGAAGCTCACAGAATTCAGGAAGGGAAAAGCAACGTCTCGAGCGCCTATTTGCAGAGGGACAATGATATTTAATAGGCCGAAGACAACTCCCATGGCCACAAAGAAGATCATAGTCGTTCCATGAGCCGTGAAAATTTGTTGAAAGTGGTCCGAGCTTAGATATCCAAACGAGTCTCCCGAAGATAAAGCAAGCTGCGCTCGCATCATGGCGGCATCAACAAATCCTTTAAAAAGCATTAAAAGGGAAACAATCAAGTACATGATTCCAATTCTTTTGGGATCTACCGAGGTGATCCAACCTCTCCAAAGCCCTGTCCAGCCTTGATAATAAAACAATAAGGCAATAATGATCATGCCCATGACACCAACGGCAATGCTCACATTCGTTTCGATTGCGCCATGTTTTAAGGCTTCAAGGGTTAGCCTTCCGAATAATTCATTTTCTGTCATTGTGGGCTTCTCCATTGTGCGAAGGAATATGATCACTCTCGTGGGCGCTCGATTGAGCATGCATCGGCATCATTGTTTTCATTAAGATCCAGTCGAAAAGATCTTTTTTTGGTAATTGATAAGAGGCGACAGGATGATAAGAACTGGGTTTTGATAAGTTCACATATTCATCTTCTCCAAGGGTCATAGGGGATTGTTTGACGGTTTGCACCCATTTTTCAAAATCCTCTTGGGAGCTTGATTTTGCAAGGAAAGTCATCCCGGAGAATCCTTTTCCGCTAAGGTTCGCGGAAGAACCGGGGAACTCACCCAATTCGTTTGCGATAAGGTGTAGCTTTGTTTTCATTCCGGGCATTGCGTAGATCTGTCCTCCCAGCCGAGGAAGCCAAAATGAATTCATCGGCGCGTCTGAAGTGATTTCAAAATTTATGGGGGTGTCTACGGGGAATTGAAAAAAGTTTACCGTGGCAATATCATGCTCGGGATAGATAAATAGCCATTTCCACTGCAGCGCAACCACCTGAACTGTCACCGGTTTTTTTTCACTCTCTAGAGGACGAAAGGGGTCCAGCTCATGGCTGCTTGTCCAGGTGATCAGCGAGAGAAAGACGATGATGATCATCGGAAAGCCCCACCAAACGGCTTCAGCTAGAAAGCTATAGTCCCAATCGGGAGTGTATTCAGCTTTTGTATTGCCCGCTCGGAATTTCCAAATGATATAGACCGTTAAGATAAATACCGGAATAACGACCAGCAGCATTAAGATTGTAGCCTTGATCATCAGATTGCGTTCTTCTAGGGCAACCCAACCTTTTGGGGAGAGCATAGCAATACTTTCTCTATAGTCATAAACTAGGTACAACAAAGCGAAAGTTATCAAAAGAGATCCAAAGAGTGCGAGGCCATACTTTTTGCTCATGTGCGCATCTATCCATTTGTAAATCAGGTCAAAGAACCCAAATTAGATGATTAAAATTTTGTTTTTACATGAGGGGGTGATCGTTGTCTAGAAAAAAATAGTACGTTCCTTGGAGGCTGTGAAAAAATAGAGATCCAGTTTGAGGCTGTGAAAAAATAGAGATCCAGTTTGCTTTCGCTGATCTTTTTTGTCT
>CAZENM010000038.1:0-19934 GCA_964513575.1 uncultured bacterium
CAAATTCTTTGACTTTGTCCGGATAGAGATTGCTTAACACCGACACGACTCCAACAGCCCCTAAAGCTACCGAGGGAAGAATCATTCCATCATCCCCGGTTAAAACAGCAAAATCAGGAAATTTTCGGCTAGACTCTTCGATGATTTCTCCCAATTGGCTAATGCTTCCTGATGCATCCTTAATCCCCATAACTCTTTCCAGTGAAGCGAGCTTCAAAACTGTTTCGGGGAGTAAGTTTATCCCGCATCGGGAAGGAACGTTATAAAGCATGATCGGTAAGCGCGTTGCGGCATGGACCGCTTCATAATGCTTATAGATTCCTTCTTGCGTAGGCTTGTTATAATAGGGCGTGACAATGAGGACACCATCCGCGCCAAGAGACTGCGCTTCCCGGGTGTATTCGATTGTCTGTTGTGTAGAATTAGAGCCGGTACCCACAATCACAGGAACGTCGGCATGCTCAATGGCAGTCCTGATCAAAATGGATCTTTCTTCATGGTTCAGGGCAGGAGTTTCCCCGGTAGTGCCTAAAACAACGATCCCGTCCACGCGAGCCTGACTTTGCATTTGGATCAGCTGTATGAACCCCTGGAGATCCAGCATTCCATTGTCCATGAAGGGGGTAATTAAAGCCGTATAAAGTCCTTTAAAGTTCATAAACCTCCTGAAGCATTTCTTGAAATGTATAAAATCCCTGTTTTGAGCGCACCCATTGCGCTGCCTGAAGAGCTCCAACAACAAAACAATCTCGGTTTTTCGCGCTGTGGGTCAACGTAATCGTATCATTTGAAGAATCCACTAACAAGGTGTGAATCCCCGGAATTGTGCCGCAACGAGTGCTGGAAATGGCGGGTTTACTATCCTCAAAATAACTTGCTAACTGAAGAGCCGTGCCGGAGGGGGAATCTACCTTTTTCGAATGGTGCGTTTCTTGAATGGCGATTTCATACTCAGGGGCCTTTTTCAAGAACTTTGCGAGTGACTTAGATAAATGTTCCATTAGGAAGATCCCCACAGAAAAGTTAGCGGAGGCCACACAGCCAATTTGACTCGCGATGATTTTTGTTTTTACCTGTTCCAATAGCTCATTCCATCCCGTAGAACCAATCACCAGAGGGGTCTTTTTTTGGACGCATTTTTCGACGATTAAAGGAACCTGCGAAGCGTGACTAAAGTCGATGCACACATCGGCATGTTCCAGATTAAGCTCATCCGCCGTTGCGACCTGAGCGACGATCTCATGACCTTGCTGAAGGGCTGTTGCCTTCACCAAACGTCCCATTTTTCCTGTTCCTAATACCGCAATTTTCATCTACCAACCAGAATTTTTACGAAAGGTTATTTATAACTGATTTTGAATATTTTTTGTGTACAACTGAGCAAGATTCATCAAATCGAAAGAGAAACCCCAAAGAAACTCCAGAGAAGACCCCTGAAAAGAAACCTGACTCCAAAATGCGTTCTGTAATCACTGTGGGATCATGTTTCTTTTTAAGGGCCTTCTCTGGAGTTTTTCATGATCGTTTTCCACATCTCTTTCAGGAAAACGCGCTGTTCTTTATTCAAAGGATTCAATACAAAATAACAGTCCTCATTGCTAGTAAAAGCCGCTTTAGTCCAGTTCGCCGAACCGTTTACTAAAATTGTATCGTCAATGATCATCGTCTTATAATGCAGCAGCCCCTGGCTAGTGTTGACTCGGATGGGAACCTGCCCCTTTTGCAGAGCTTTGACAACTCCCAGGCTTGCGCCCTTGCTCGAGTTATTATCAATCACAATTTGAACATCAACTCCGCGGATCTTTGCCGAAATAATGTCATTGGCAAAGTCGAGTCGTGTCCAGGTGAACATCGCTATTTTTATCGATTTTTTTGCCCCGCGAATGAGTCCTCTGATCCTTTGGACCGCTCCTTTGGTGTCAGGAAGAAACCAAAGCTCGACGGTTTGATCTCCGATCTCAAAAGCCCGATGCGGAATGTAGGTGCTATTTCCGACCACAAGCTCAGAAACTTTTTGAAAGGTCCATTGAGCCATTTCAGGGGAGTCGAAGCCTGCAACAAGATTGCCGTGGACTCTTAGGGATTCCCCGGTCAGATTCGCAGATCCTATCCACACCAAAGTTTCATCAATGATCAAAATTTTCAAGTGCATCAACCCTTTCGGAGTGGATTTTATGAGGATGATGTCCTTTCCCAACTTCCGTTCGATCCCTTGGCATGCCTTTCCATCGCAGACGACAGTGACTTTTACCCCTTCAGACGCCTTTTGCCGCAGGGCCTGAATTACTCGTTGGTCAGATATGGTATAGATAAGAATCTGAATCGACTTTTCAGCCTTCGAGATAGCGTCTTTAAACAAACTGCCCAGGTGATCGTCGTGATCGGTAGAATATAAGAGTGCCGGCGCGTCTTTAGAGGGGATAGCAGTGATATTATGCGGAGTGATAAACCAAAGGGAAGCGGCTATTAATAACGCGACCAGGAGTTCTAGAAGTTTTTTCATCGGATTAGTTGCCCATAGGTTTGTTGGATCAGGGCCTGTTGCAGGCCAGTATAACGGAGGAGGACTTCATCATTTCTTACGGCAATCGACAACGCTTTCCGTGTGCCCACAAGGACGACGATTTGTTTTCCTCTTGTCACAGCTGTGTATAATAGATTTCTAAGTAAAAGTTTGAAGTGAGTCGTATGGACAGGCATCACAATACACTTGCACTCGCTCCCTTGGTACTTGTGGACCGATACCGCATAGGCCAGAACTAAGTCATCAAGGTCATGAAAAGGATAAGTCACCTCGCGGTCGTCAAATTTGACGATCACTTGCTGGCCGCTCTCATCAATCGATTCAATGAAGCCGATATCTCCGTTAAAAACTTCTTTTTTATAGTCATTGCGAATCTGCATCACCTTATCGTTCGTATGGAATTTTCTTCCCGCACGATACACGGCAACTTTGGATGGGTTCAGTTTTTCCTGTAAGACAATGTTTAAATTTTCTGTACCAATCACCCCTTTTTTCATCGGAGCCAGAATTTGGATGTCATTCGAGGGGTGAAAGCCGTATTTTTGGGGCAGACGGTGGATCACAAGCGCTAAAATAGTCTGCAGTACCTTTTCAGGTTCTTCTTCATCGATAAAATAAAAATCGCTGTCGGAAGTGTTTTGGATCTCCGGCATCATCCCTTTATTGATTTTGTGGGCGTTTGTAATGATTTTTGATCCCGCAGCCTGCCTGAAAATTTCCGTTAACATCACCACCGGGACGGCCTTCGAATCGATCATATCCTTTAAAACATTCCCGGGACCAACGCTTGGGAGCTGGTTGACATCGCCTACAAAAACCACTCGCGCATGTCTTGGGATCGCTTTTAATAAGCTGTACATGAGATAGGTGTCAATCATGCTCGCTTCATCAACAACGATAAAGTCACACTCTAAGGGAGATTGCCGGTTTTTTCGGAAACCTCCAGCCTTAAAATCATAGGAAAGAAGGCTGTGAATGGTCGAGGCTTTTCTTCCGGTAATCTCCGTCATTCTTTTTGCGGCGCGCCCCGTCGGTGCCGCTAGCAAGATCGACGAGGTCAGCTTTTCCATGATCGTCAAAATTGCGTTGGTGATCGTACTTTTCCCCGTTCCAGGTCCCCCGGTGATTACCAGAAATTTATCAGACAGTGCTGCAGCAACAGCTTTTTTTTGGTTTTCAGCCAGCTGGATGTTTAAATGTGTCTGCACCCACTCAAGCGCGCGGGGGATATCGACAGACCTTAAGCCGCTTTTGGAATCTTTGATGCTGTCAATTTCGCGGGCAATGCCGATTTCAGATTGATAAAGCGGCTTAGTCCAAATAAATTGACGTAATGACCCCTGGTAGGTGATCTCTTCCAAATGAATCCGGTCTTCTTTCTGGATCGATTCGATAGAAAGCGTGATGAGGGAGAGTTCTACTTCTAAAACTGTAGCGGCTTCCTGAAGAAATAGATCCAAAGGGTAGCAAGCGTTCCCATTGCTCGAAAGCTGGGTTAGCACATATTCAATGCCGCTTTCGATTCTTCGGTGAGATTCTTTTTCGATGCCTAATGTCGCAGCAATCGCATCAGCAATTTTAAAGCCAATGCCCGAAATATCACGCGCTAATTTGTAGGGATTTTCTGTGACAATTTGAATGCTTTTGTCGCCATAAGCTCGGAAAATTTTATGGGCATAACTCGGACTGACTTTATGACCCTGCAGGAAAATCATCACATCTCGGATGGCTCGTTGGTCCCTCCAACAATCCGCGATCTGTTCCACTCGTTTTTTTCCGATGCCGGGAACATCCCCTAAAGATTTAGGATTTCGATCGATGACTGCCAATGTGTCGATCCCGAAATGCTCGACTATCCTTTTCGCGTAAGCAGGCCCAATCCCAGGAATCAGCCCCGAGCCAAGGTATTTTTGGATCGCTTCCTTGTTCGCGGGAGCTTCCATCTTACACTCTTTGACATCAAACTGCTTCCCGTGAATCAGGTGACTCTTCCATTCCCCCCAACATCTAATGGATTCTCCCACTTGAACACCGGGCATTACCCCCACGATGCAAGTGAGATTTTTCTCGTTAGGACGCTGCATTTGGGCGACTGTAAACCCGTTTTCTTCGCTTTGGTAGGTGATTCGTTCGACGAATCCGAAAATTTCTTCCATAAGATAATAATAGTAGTCATTGACGGATAGAGAAGCAAGAATTACCCTATTAGATAGAGCAATTAAATGGGAGTAAGCCATGAAATTCAATTTAGGTATTCTAGCGTTCACGCTAATGTTTTCTTTCTGCGGCGCGCAGGAATCAAGACCACAGTGGGACTGTGCCGGTGACCGAACTCACTGCGATGAAGAAGAGGGTGAAGCCACTGAAGGGCAATATCACCACCACAACCACGACATCTTTTTTAGCCCTCATTTTTATGATAAGGGATACAAAGAGCCACAGATGCCAGCCCCTGACTGGCCTGGGCATAATGATACATTTATGGACCAAATGACCCGATAGTAAAGAATGCCGATCTACACAAAAGAAAGTTTAGAAACACTTCGACAAAGGGTCGACCTCGTCGAAGTGCTAAATTCTCATTTAGACTTAAAAAAAGCCGGAGCCGCCTACAAAGGCTTGTGCCCTTTTCACGATGAAAAATCACCCTCATTCATGGTGCAGCGGGGAGATACCCACTACCACTGTTATGGTTGCGGTGCCCATGGAGATGCCATCCAATTCCTGATGGAATACATGAAACTGAACTTCTCCGAAGCTGTCGAAAATCTCGCTCAACGCTTTGGCGTTGTCCTGGATGTAATCGAAAATGGCTATGAGAAAAAAGGCACATCCAAAGCTCGTCTGAAAGAAACTCTGCAATTTGCCACTGAATTATTTCAGTTTTACCTGCTTCATACTTCCGATGGTCAGGAAGCTCTCCAATACCTTTATAGCAGAGAGATCTCCCTTGAATTTATTCAACACTTCGGAATCGGACTGTCGCCTAATAAAGGGGGAATCCTCCGAAAATCCCTTCATACCAAATTCATTAGCGATGAATTAATGCAGGAAACAGGACTGACCGCGCCAACACGCGATGGGGGAGTACGCGAATTCTTCAACGACAGAATCATGTTCCCCATTAGGGATGCTACCGGAGGCGTGATCGGTTTTTCCGCCAGGAAATACCGCGAGGAAACCTTCGGCGGAAAATACATCAACACTTCAGAAACTCCGCTTTTTAAAAAATCACGCGTCTTATTCGGCCTCAATTACAGCAGAAAACGAATCGCAAAGGAAAAACAGGCGATTGTTGTCGAGGGGCAACTCGATGCCCTCCGCCTGATTTATGCCGGACTCAACCTGACTGTCGCTGGACAAGGGACAGCCTTTGGTGAAGGACATGTCAAAGAACTTGTTCAGCTAGGGGTCAACCGAATTTATTTAGTGCTCGACCCCGACCCCGCCGGTCAGGAAGCGACCGTAAAAATCGGCGACCTTTTCATGCGCGAGGGTGTGGAGGTTAAGGTGGGCGTTCTTCCACCCGGAGAAGACCCCGATGCCTATGTGCGGAAGCACGGACCGGAAGCCTTTGTCGAGCTGTTGGAGAAGTCTATCGATTTCCTTGAGTTTCTAGTGCGACACAAATCACGGTCCTATGACATCACGAATCCCGCCGGAAAAAATCAGCTCGTACAAGAATTGGTAAAAGAAATTCGCGCCTGGGAACAGTCGTTGTTAGTTCATGAATCGTTGATAAAATTAGCTCACCTGCTGAAAATCCCCGAAACAATGTTGGGAGTGGGGCAAGAGGTTATTCCAAATGTACTGCTCAAACGATCCGTTTCGGCAGGATTCCAAGCGATCGACCCCGACCGGATTATGGAAACAGACTTTTTAAGGCTTATTTTTCTGGAAGGTCAACTAGACTCCCTCTATGTCGAATTCGCTAAGAACAATGTGATTCCCGAGGAATTAACCTCTTCGCCATGCGCAAAACTCTACTCTGCTTATCTCGATGCCTACCATGCTAATACCCCCCGAGACCTGATGACACTCGCCATTGAACTGGATGACCCGGAAGCGCAGCTAGTGATTGCCGAATTGCACCAACGAAAAGTGAATAGAGAACGGAGCAAAGAGGCTTTCAAAGAGTGTGTCCTAAAAATCCTTCATCGCAATTGGATGCAAAAGAGAGAACAGATTAGAATCTCCATCCAAAGCGGTCACGCGAGCGATGACGCGATTGAACTCCTGACTAAGGAGTTTGAACAGGTTAGAAAGAACCCTCCGGCACTAAAAGGTGAGCTGTGAAGCCGGAACATCTGGTGTTTTATGACGGAGAATGCGGTCTATGCGACCGAGCGGTGCAGTTTATCTTGCAGCACGATCGGGAAGGGCATTTTTGTTTTGCTCCATTGCAAGGGGAGACCGCGGCCAAACTGCTTAAAGACCAATACAATGATGTCGATAGTCTGATATTGATTGAAAATTATAAGACTGATCCACAGGTGTATCTTGAAGGCGAGGCTATTTTACGGATCTGTTCCCTTCTTCCTTTTCCCTATCATCTGCTTTACGGAGGCATCATTTTGCCTCGGGCAATCTACAATGGTGCCTATCGATGGGTGGCGCGACGTCGCAAGCGCCTGTTTAGCGTCACCTGTATGCTTCCGGACCCCAAACAACCCACCCGTTTCTTGAAATAACCGGCAACCCCTCGCTGTTGGAAACATCGTTTATAAGTGCCCAATAAGTGAGTTTCGGAGTATAGCACAGGTCGGAGCTTAGGCTCCTTCTACTCAGCGAGCCTTTTTTAAGGTATTTAAGGTGTCCTAAAAATTAATCATTTTATTAATAATCGTTATGGCCAAAACCTATAATCTCAAAGTGCATAAGAACCTGCGCCACTGCAATTACTGCGAGCGGAACAAGTATTGCCGTAGAAAAACCGACTACCATTAAGGTAAATGCATGCTTACTTACTATCGCTAATTTAATACCGCAAATGACATGAAATCCCAATTTTGGAAGAACGAAATCGGATACCAATTTTACAATACCGGATATAGCGCCTATAGCCACGCTACCTACTACTAAATGAATGCTTGCATCATGAACACGTCCTACTAATCTATTTACAAAACTCATTATATACACCTTGTTATTTTTAAATTTAAGAAAAGCTATAATATAAAAAATGATTATATGCAATAAATAACTTGTTGTTTATGACATCTGTTACAAAAGCGCAGGCAATCTCTTGTGGTTTCTTGATGTTAACAACGTTCTTGATAATACCCCCGAAGCTCTCGTTTCTTGTATTTTTTTAGCTCACTAATATCCAGCAAAATAAGGTCTTAAAACTACCCCCTTCGGGGGTATTTATAAAGTGTGTTTATCGATATTAATGGGTTCTAAAAATTCTCGAAAAAAACCAAGAAACACCCTTCGGTGGTGGTCTTAGATAATAACTTGACGGGCGCAACCTATTTCGTTTTCGTTGATGAGATGTTCCATCCAAGGATAGACTTTTAAAGTCACATCCGCTCCTAACATCTCCATGACTTTTTTTGTTTCCTGCGAACGCTCCAGAGGTGCAAGAGGATCTCTGTCGCTATTTCCGATCAGGACTTTTGTTCCTCTAAAATTCCCACGATACTTTTTATCGATGATTGATTTTCCAATTAACCCCCCTGTAAATGCGACGATGCCGCCATACCGATCGGGATGTTTTGCCAACGCTTCTAGAGCTAAACATGCGCCTTGGGAGAACCCCGCAACGTAAATATGATCCTTAGGGATCTGTTTTGCGGTTTCATTAATCAACCTTATGACCACCTCAATCGCTGAAGAAAGCCAAGGCTCGTTTAATTTGTCTTCGGCCATAAAGTTTTCGGGATACCAGCTGTTATTCGATGCTTGTGGGGCGGCTATATAAAATGTTTCATCACATAGTTTTAAAGCTAAATTTATGGCATCGGCGGCTGTTTCGCCGCGATCATGAAGTATAATAAGGGCTTTTGGAGCTTTCTCTAGCGGCTGACCAACGGTCGTTATCTGATAGTTATGCATGAGTCGAAAAACCTTTGAATGTCCAAGTGAAGGGTAGTAAGTAGGTAACAGAACTATATCCAAAATGCAATCAATTTGGACAGTGAAAAAAGTAGAATTCTCCCTCAACCCCTAGAATTTATATCATTTTAATGTTATTCAGGAAGGTTGATAAAAACTGAGTACAGTTTATGTTTTTTCCAGGAGATGTTAAATGAGTTCAATCAGCAGAGCCCCTAGAAGCGGTTTACTTAGCAATAGCCAAATTGAAATACCCAACGAACCTGTTGCTAACGGTATTTGGGATAGGTTTGTTAAAATTTGTGAATCCCAATTCTACAATACAATTTTTTTGAAAACCACGGCAATGATACGCCGCGGTACGTATCAGGCGGCCCGCCGAAATGAATTTCATGTAAATTTTGATCCCGATAAAATTTCCAAAACGCATTCATGTTCCTGTAAGCTGCCTTTGGATGACCTTATTAGCTTGATTTTTGAGGCAAATTTTGACACTTCGAGCTTATCGATTCAAATAGATAAAAAAAAGTGGAGTTTTAGCATCAATGACAAAGGGCAAACTCTAGAGCTAAAGCCACTAGATCCTGACTACATAATAGACGATATTTATAATGAAATCCTTTTGAAAAATGGAAATTACGAGGTTTTCTTAAATTCCACCTTTAGTCCCGATTTGGAGGATGAAGAAGATGATTATAGGTATTATTGCACATCGCTGGATAATGCTATCGCCCCAGAAACGCTACCCGGCACGAGCGAAGCCATAGAGTAAAGAACCGCGTGGTGTCTTTCTGTTTAAATACCCAAAGGAATGCCGTCCATAAGCCATAGTACTTTCGCACAGTATTAAACGTTTCCCAAAAATGCCGGACGACCATTCCTCGTGTTACAAATCTTAAGTCGTAATCGGTTAATATTCTATAGCTTGAGTTATGTCGCAAGCCGCGGTTTTTTAAAAATCGACACAGAAGATCAAAGCCGCCTCTAAGGGTGTAGTCCGGATCGAATTTTCCGATCTCCTTAAAAACATCTTGTTTGAACCAACAGGATTGTAGGCTGGTAGGCTGCTGCCCCCGCTTCAGCAACCGATCATTTAACGTCCGATAAAGGGTCTTAGGCTCACTTTTACCATCTCGAATCAGTGTTCCACAGTAGACTAATTGGGGCAGCTCGTTTTCTAGAGCAATGCTCATCATGTAACGCAACGTGTCGTGGTGAATGTAGAAATCTCCCGGAAACAAAAAACAGGCATACTGCCCCGACATCTGAGTGATTCCTTTATTCAGCATTTCATAACGGGAATGGCTGGAGACTGAAAAAATTTTTATCCTTTCATCGTGAAATCCCTTGATCAATTCCAATGTGCGATCGTCCGAACCGCCGTCGATGATGATGATTTCAAAGTCGGGATATTCTTGGCAAAGAACACTCTCCAATGTAAAGCCAACACTGGGCGCGCTGTTGAATGTGGGGATGATCACAGAGACCGAAGGAAATTCATGATCGCTAAATTTTGTCCGGTAGCGGGTGAATTTCTCCCAATGAAATTGGGAGAGCTCCGGAGTTTTTCCCTTTTTTTTTGAATGTTCCATACTTCGGATCATATTCAGTGGTTCTAATAAAAATCTAGTACGAGTATAATTTGCCCTTACTTTACGGAGAAATTTCCATGATCACCTTTCAAGAAATGCTTAGACGACTCGCACAATACTGGGAAGCACAGGGCTGTATTACCCATCAAGGATATGACTTAGAGGTTGGCGCGGGAACTTCCAACCCCGCGACATTTCTGCGGTGTTTAGGTCCGGAGCCCTACAAAGCATTTTATATAGAACCATGCCGCCGCCCCGGCGATAGCCGATATGGCGAGAACCCAGCCCGAAATCAACATTATTTCCAGGGGCAAGTGATTCTAAAGCCTTCACCCGATGATGTCCTCGATTTATACCTGAAGTCTTTAGAGGCAATTGGGATCGATTTGACTCAGCACGACATCCGTTTTGTTCACGATGACTGGGAAAATCCCACCCTAGGCGCTTGGGGCTTGGGATGGGAAGTGTGGATGGATGGAATGGAAGTCACTCAGTTCACCTATTTCCAATCGGTGGGGGGACAAACATTAAAGCCAATTACCGCCGAAATTACCTACGGCCTAGAACGCCTTTGTATGTATCTGCAAAAAGTTAACTCGATTATGGAGATTCAGTGGAATGATGAAATTACCTACCGCGATATCTACGGATCCTCGGAAGTGGAGTTCAGTCATTATAACCTAGAGCATGCAGATACTGTCATGTGGTTCCGGATGTTCGACGATTTCGAAGGGGAAGCAAATAAACTGATGGAAGTGGGCTTTCCACTACCTGCTTATGATTTTGTTCTTAAGACTTCCCACGCTTTTAATATCCTAGATGCTCGCGGAGCGATTTCAGTCACCGAACGGGCGGGTTACATTGGACGAATTCGCGACCTGTCCAAAAAGATCGCAGAAAGCTATATCAAGAGTAGAGAACTCCTAAAATTCCCCCTTCTTGGTAAATTTCAAAATAAAATCGAGGCCGAGCCCGTTCAGCACATTCCGCCGCTGCAGAAAAAAAGCGAAGAGTCTATCGGCACAGATCCAACAAAGCATGAAGACTTCCTGCTAGAAATTGGCTCCGAAGAGCTTCCCGCGACATTCGTGCCAATCGGATGCCGCAACTTGGAAAAAGCTTTCATCGATCTTCTTACAAAAGAAGAGATCGCTTACGAATCCTTAAAGGTCATGGGAACCCCACGACGACTCGCCATCTACATCGAGGGGCTGGCTTTAGGAAAATCCTCAAAAGTAACAGAGAAAAAAGGTCCCTCAATAGCCGCGGCTTTTAACGCGCAAGGAGCCCCTACACCAGCTGCTGAAGGATTCTTTCGCTCAATCCAAAAGCTTCCCGTGCAATTAGATTATATCTCTAAGGGAAAAGATCCTAGCTTGCAGGTACGCTCGATAAACGGCACTGATTACCTCTACGCGATTGTAAAAACCGAAGGGCGCTCTACTGCCGATATCCTTGCCGAACACCTGCCGCATATCATCCTCCACCTCGATTTTCCGAAAAAAATGAAATGGGGTAATGGCGAGATCCTCTACGCACGCCCCATCCGGTGGATCGTTGCCCTTCTTGGTAAGCACATCATCCACTTCACAGTGGGTGCGGTAGATTCCGGAAGAGAGAGCTGGGGACATCGACAGCTGTGCAATTGGAACTTTGCCTTGCTTAAGGCCGCCGACTACAAAAAAGTTCTAAAAGAACATTGCGTGTTGGTCGATACAGTTGACCGCCAAAAATCGATCATTGCACAGATCGAGCTGCTAGAGAAAAAACTAGGCGCCGAGATCATCAGCCGCGAGGCCGTGATCCCAGAGGTGCTTCACCTAACCGAATGGCCTCAGCTGACGCCGATGACTTTTGATAAAAGGTTCCTAAAGGCCCCAAAAGAAGTTCTTATTTCCGAGATGGTTCAACATCAACGATACTTTCCGGTCGCAGACGCAAAAGGAGCCCTCCAAAACCTGTTCATCATCACGGCAAACGTTCCGCCAACCGAAATGATTCGTGAAGGTAACCTTAAAGTTCTTTCCGCACGCCTCTCCGATGGCGTTTTCTTATACGAACAAGGGCTGAAAAAAACTCTGGATACGATGAACGAAAAACTGAAAAGTATGACCTTCCAAAAGGAACTGGGTTCTGTTTTCGATAAGGTGGAAAGAATCAAAGCACACGCTGAATCAATCCAAAAGTTCTTGAAAATAAGTACTCCGGAAAAAGCAACCCGCGCGGCAGAATTGTGCAAAGCAGATCTGGCTTCTGAAATGGTCTACGAATTTCCCGATCTCCAGGGCGTCATCGGACGTTACTACGCAAATGCCCAGGGAGAAAATGCTGAAGTCGCTACCGCGATCGAAGAGCATTGGATGCCGCGGGGTGAGTCATCACCTCTGCCATCTACACCAACGGGGACAATTGTTAGCATTGCCGACAAATACGATAACCTTCTAGGGTGTTTTACGGCAGGACTAAAGCCTACCTCTTCTAGCGACCCCCACGCCCTGCGCAGGCAGGCTTTAGCGTTGATCAGGATCTTAATCAATGGTGATCATTCCCTGCCGCTAAAGCAATCCCTGGAAGAATGCGCTAATCACTTCCCGGAAAGACTTAAGGCAAATGCCCATAAATCCGTTGGCGAGGTATTGGACTTTCTAACAAACCGGATTAAAACGGTGTTTTTAGATTATGGTTTCAATAAGGATGAAATCGAGGCGGCTATCTCCTTTGGCTTCCCCGATATCTACGATGCCTTCAAAAAAGTTGAAGCACTCCACAGATTCCGCGCTGACCACCAAGAACAGTTCGCTCAGCTCTTTGAAGTTTACAAAAGAGCCAAAGGACAGCTAGCGCTTGGCGAAGCGGGAAGTTTGGAGGAAAAACTCCTGACAGAGCGCGCGGAAATCGAACTAAATAAGGCGTTAATAGGGGTTCAAGATCGGTTCGCGGCTTCTGTAGAAGCCCAAGACTACGACGCGGCCTATAAACAAATTGCTCTGCTGCAACCGCCGTTAAGTAAGTTGTTTCAAGAAGTTAAAATCTTGGATGAAAACGAAGGTGTTCGAAAAAACCGACTAGCTCTACTGCAAAAAGTCTTCGGATTGTTCGGAAAGTTGCTGGACTTCAGCAAAATCCAATAAGATAACAGCCGAGTATTTGCAATGCTCGGCTTAACGAACAATCATTTGCTCGATCCCTCTAACTGCTGTTGCAATCTCGGATTCGACAGCAGGGGGGGATGCTTTATGCGATTCTTGAGCATGTTTTAATGCGTTGTTGAGGTCGTTTTTATCTAGATAGACCTGAGAAATTATCATATGAATTTTCCATAGATTCTCGGGGTCTTTTTTTCCGAATTGCTCCACATAATCCACAAGCGGGGCAACGGCGAGATCTACGCTATATTGTTCCTTATCCATTTCCTCTGAAAAGGCTTCGAAGTCAATCACTGCTAACTGATAATGAGTGTGGTTGATGTTATACCGATCCGCTTCCATTAGATCTTTACGAAGACTCTGCGCTTCTTTTTCGTGGATCATTCCCTCTTGAGCTAGAAATCGATACCGTTCCATCATGAAAAATTGCTTTTCATCTGAAAGCAATCCCAATCTTACGATTAGGTTTGTGTCGTTATCTAAATCCAGTTCCTGTGATTTCTCGAATAACTGTTTCAAAACAGCTCCAGTCTGAGGCTGCTTTTCGATGTTTTGCATTTTGTTCTTGGAGCTACTGTAGTCTTGCACGATTTTTTGCAGATGCTGCGCATAGGCTTTTCCGCCTCCTGTGCGATATCCCGTGATGCCTTTCTGCTGTTGCTGAGGATCTAAAAGTATTACGGAAGGATATCCGCGGATTTCATGCTTGTCTTGAAGTTGCTTATGTTGGGCCGCAAGCCTGGGAGATAAGTTTTCCGGAGAGGGGTAATTGATCTTCACAAAGACAAATTTTTCGCCGGCTGCCTGGGTAAAATCCGAAGTTTGCAAAACTTCTTCTTCCAATTTATCACAATAGGCACACCAGCCGGTTCCGGTGAATAGAAGGAAAATAGGCTTGGAGGTGGCTTTAGATTCACTAGTGGCTTTTTCATAGTCGTCGAGCCAGCGGATGCTGTCCCCGTGGACAGCTGAAATAAACAGGCAACACAGCACGATTACAGTGGCTAGATACTTTTTCATCGTTGAATTCCTGGTTTGTTTTTGCGTTTTTGTCTATGCTATACTTCTATAGTCCTCAATCCTAACCAAAATTTCTCAAATGATGCAAATGAAACTTCCAACGATCGTCATTCGTCACCGTAAGGAAAATTTAAAAAAATGTTCACTTCGGGGATTGGAGCAACGCCCAGACTTTAAATTTTACCGTTATCCGTTAACTCAATTGCCTGATTTGACAGGTTACGTGATGCTAGCAATGGAGGGCGAGGAGCTTTCCGAGGCCGACGCGGATTCCGGCCTTCTGTTGATTGACGCCACCTGGCGTTACGCCGCCCAAATGGTTGAGGCAATCGACCGCGAAATTGTTTTACCTAAGCGGACACTGCCTGGGAAATTTCGAACCGCATACCCACGGCATCAGACCGCTTGCCCCAATCCGACCGAAGGTTTAGCTTCGATTGAAGCGTTATATCTAGCATTTTTAATGACCGGCCGGGATACCGAAGGATTGTTAGATCATTACTACTGGAAAAAAGAGTTCCTTATCAATAACGACATTTCGACTTAGCTTGACTTTGTATGTTCTTGACTTCTGATAGCTAGTTATGTTACAATTTAGTTTAATCATTTAAAAAAGATTCACAATGTTCGAGCTTATATCAGCGATTTTAACCGGATTTGAAGATTATCTATGGAGCTATCTTGGAGTTCCGATTGTGATGTCTCTGGGATTATACCTTTCCTATCTATCCGGTTTTGTACAATTTCGTAAACTTCCCACTGTTCTCAGAACTTTTGCCCATTTTGTAACGACTGATGAAAAAGATCCCCATGGCGTTCCTCCTTTACGCGCCTTTTTTGCCTGCGTCGGAGGTTGTGTCGGAGTAGGCAACATCGTTGGTATTTGTACCGCCGTTCAAATTGGCGGACCCGGCGCGCTTTTCTGGATCTGGATCACCGCCTGCGCCGGAACAATTGTTAAATATTCCGAAGTTTTTTTAGGTGTTAAATACCGTATCGAAGATGCCAACGGGAAATTCACCGGCGGTCCCATGTACTTCCTGCAAAAAACTTTCAGCACTCCCTGGATCCCCGCAATTGTCGCCCTTCTTTTGTGCTTTTACGGTGTAGAAGTCTTCCAATTTAGCATCGTTACAAACACCGTTGCCGAAAACTGGGGACTTAATAAAATTGCAGTCATCGCAACCTTTTTAGTCATGATCTTATTCGCGTCCGTAGGGGGCGTCAACCGTGTGGGAGCCATTTCCAGCGCGATCATTCCCTTTTTCGTGATCACCTATGTAAGTATGGGCGTATGGGTCCTGCTGCATCACATCACCGAAATCCCTTATATTCTGCAGCAAGTATTTGGAGCGGCCTTCACAGGAAGCGCGGCGCTCGGCGGCTTCACCGGATCGTTGATTTCTACCGTGTCCCAGGGTGTCCGTCGCGGTTGCTACACTGGGGATGTCGGTGTGGGGTACGCTTCCGTAATTCACAGCGAAACCAGTTCTCATAGCCCTCAACGCCAAGCATCTCTCGTGATTTTTGAAATCTTTGCCGACACTTTCTTTGTCTGTACAACCAGCATCATGCTGATTTTGACAACCGGAGTGTGGAATCAGGCCATCCCAACCGCACAGCTTGTGCAAACCGCGCTTTCAGGGTATTTTCCCTACATGCATATTTTTATGCCCTTCTTCCTGGGCCTAATCGGTTACGCAACCATCAACGCCTATATGTGTGTCGGAGCTAAAAGCGCTGAATTTCTATCCCCAAAATGGGGCAGAAAAATCTTTTTTGCCTACGCGGCGCTTATTCTTCCTACATTTGCCTATGTGGATGTCTACCTAGCCCAAACAGCTATGGCGATTTCCGGAGGCTTACTGTTAGTGATTAACTGCATTGGAATCTTCAGGCTTCGGCACGAGATTTCGTTTGATCTGGATGCAGGGAATGAGCCGGAAAAAGTTCTAATGGAGAGCCTCCCCGAAGCCGTCAGCTAATCCGACTACCTTCAATCGTTTCATCGCCCTTCTTTTCTATTAAGCTAAAACCTTGTACAAAGAAGATGGAGAAAAATAAGAATCCGGTGGGTGTGATTCCCGACCGGCCTCTATTTTTTGTATTCTTTCAAAGTTAGGTAATTTAGGAGCTGTGAAATGGCAAAAATGCAATCGACCCCCCAGGATCCTTCACAGAACTACATTGAAAGATATCCACACCCCCTAGATCCCTTATTCCACCCACGCAGTATTGCCGTCATCGGCGCGAAAGACACCCCCGGCAGCGTGGGATTGACGATAATGGCTAATCTTCTCGCCGGTTCCTTTAAAGGAAAGCTTTATCCGGTCAATCCCAAAAGAGACGAGGTCTTGGGGTTAAAGTGCTATCCTTCCATCTCCGCAATTCCCGAAGAAGTCGATTTGGCTATTATCGTGACACCGGCAGCGGCAGTGCCCAAAATTACATCTGAATGCGCTGATGCAAAAGTTAAAAGCGTGATCATCATCTCCGCAGGCTTCAAAGAACTTGGAGCGCCAGGGTTAGAGCTGGAGAAAGAGATTCTTACCCACGCGAAGCGAGGGTCAATGCCGATCATCGGACCTAACTGTCTGGGTGTGATGAACCCCATCGAAGGGTTAAATGCCACCTTTGCCAGAGGGATCGCTCTGCCCGGTCATATCGCGTTTATCAGTCAGTCGGGAGCTATGTGTACAGCCGTTTTAGATTGGAGCCTCCAAGAAAAAGTAGGGTTCAGCGCATTTGTCTCGATCGGATCCATGGCCGATGTCAATTGGGGAACCCTGATCGACTACTTGGGTAGCGATCCAAATACGGAAAGCTTACTTTTGTATATGGAGACCATTGGCGATGCCCGTTCCTTTCTGACCGCGGCTCGAGAGGTTGCCTTAGAGAAACCGATTATCGTCATCAAAGCCGGACGCAGCAAAGCAGCCGCAAAAGCCGCGGTGTCTCACACTGGCTCTTTGGCTGGAAGCGACGAGGTTTTTGATGCCGCGTTAGAGCGAGTAGGGGTTCTTCGAGTCAATACGATCTCTGAACTTTTTAGTATGGCCTCGGTATTAGCCAGGCAGCCCCGGCCAAAAGGCCCTAACTTGTCGATTGTCACAAACGCCGGCGGTCCCGCAGTGCTTGCAACGGATGCGACGGTCTTAAATCATGCGGAGCTCACGCCATTAAGCTCAGAAACTATAGAAGCATTAAACAAAATATTGCCTCCCGCATGGAGTCACAGTAATCCTGTAGACATTCTGGGAGATGCGTCCGCGGAACGCTACGCGAAAACATTAGAAATTCTATTCAATGATGAAGCAACCGATGGGATTCTCTTGATCCTGTCTCCACAAGATATGACCGATGCAACAGGAACGGCCGAAAACATACGGACAATATCGACAAAGGGTAAGCCTCTTTTGGCTAGCTGGATGGGCGGGAAAACTGTCGACAAGGGAAGAGAGCTCTTGACTTCCTCCAAAATACCCAATTTTGACTATCCTGATGACGCTGCTAAAGCTTTTGCTACAATGTGGAGCTATACGCAAAATCTTCAGAATTTGTACGAACTACCCTTACGGCATCAAAAGGCAGATGTTTCACTTGATGCAGGCGAGGAACAATCCGCAACAAAGATAATTCGGAAGGTTTTGGAGAATAAACGGACGATTCTGACTGAATTTGAATCTAAAAAACTCCTTGAGTGCTACCAAATTCCCGTAGTTGAAACACATATTGCCATAACGGCGAAAGAGGCGGTGGAGTTCGCTGAAAAAATGGGATACCCTGTTGTGCTTAAGTTGTTTTCAGAAACGATCACACATAAAAGCGACATCGGAGGGGTAAAACTGAATTTAAAAAACTCTGAAGATGTTTCCTCGGCGTTCGATGCGATAAAAACTTCTGTTATCCAATATGTCGGAGAGCAGCATTTTCAAGGCGTTAGCGTGCAGAAAATGATTTATCATGAGGGCTACGAGCTTATTTTCGGGTGCTCGGCTGATCCACAGTTTGGACCTGTATTGCTGTTCGGGATGGGAGGACAGCTCGTAGAGGTCTTTCGAGACAGGGCGCTTGCCCTACCTCCCCTTAACACCAACCTAGCCCACCAACTCATGAAAAAAACTAAAATCTATCAGGCTCTTTTAGGGGTGCGTGGAAAAAAACGAGTCGATATCGAAAGGTTGGAAGAGGTGTTAGTTAATTTTTCTCGCTTAGTCGTGGAAAATCGAAGAATCAAAGAGTGCGATATTAATCCTTTAATCATCTCCGATAACCAACTTATTGCTTTAGACGCACGCGTCGTCCTTTATAATTCCGAAATCCCCGACAACGAACTTCCCCGTCCCGCGATAAGACCCTATCCCTATAACTATGTTTGCACAGCGACTTTGAAAAATGGTGTTTCGGTGACACTGCGTCCGATTTGCCCGGAGGATATCCCATTAATGGAAAATTTCCATCGGGAGCTCTCCGAGCGCAGCGTGTATCAACAATATTTTTCCTCTTTCAGTCTTGATCAACGCATTGCCCGGGAACGCTTAGTTCGAATCTGTTTTACTGATTACGATCGACAATGGTCTATCGTTGCGGTTCCTGCCGATGAGCAGATTGTTGGAATAGGGCGCCTCTTAAAAGTCCCCGGAACTGATTATGCCATTCTTAAAATGATCAATATTGATGCTTATCATCACTTGGGACTCGGTGGCAAAATCATGGAGCGTTTGATCTATATTGCAGAACAAGAAAACATCAAGGCTATCGATGCCTATATTCTTTCTGAGAACAAAGAGATGATCGGGTTGTGTACAAAATTTGGATTTAATTTTCTGAAAGGGGACGATCCGTTATTGGTTCATGCCCGTTGGACAAAAAAACAGAGTTCTGTGTGTATCCTGCAGGATTTGCGGTAAGAAAAACTACCGATGCGGGTTTGTGAATATTTGTTTAAACAAAATCGCATCCTCTGTGGTTTTAAAAAATGTCCCCACTCATAACGGATGTCAGCTCTATGTTGACTTTGAGCGATCTGTATTTTTTAATTCGACATTAATATCTTTCCAAGCGCCATCAGGGATGGCAGCTCCGGTATATTTAACCACTTCAGCGGCTAAAATAGCGGCTGTCTCGCAACACTTTGCTGTCGATGCGCCTTTCAGATACTCATGCAAGAAACCACTGATGAAAAGATCTCCAGCCCCACTGCTATCCACCGGCTTTACCGGGAATGCGGGATAATGTAGGGTGGTGGTTTTGGTTGTGACCCAGCAGCCTTCAACTCCTTTGGTGATGACGAGGGTGGGGGGAAGCATCTCCTGAGGAGGCGCAATTTTACAGAATTCTTTGTAGTTGCAAAATAGCAGGTCTACTTCTTTGGAAATTTCCAGAATTCTTTCTCGATGGTCTTGGGCGATTTCAAAGCTTCCTAAATCCAACGAAATTGTACACGCGTGATATTTGGCAAGCTTAACGGCCTTTTCCACCAATCCGGGAATCAACAGTTGATATCCCTCGATATGAACGTGCCGGCAGTTGCTGAAGTGTTCCGAAGTTAAAAGATCGGGTGTCATATCCTTTGCCGCGCCCATAAAAGATCGC
>CAZENM010000039.1:0-3341 GCA_964513575.1 uncultured bacterium
CTTTTATCAAAATTTCTTCCCTATCAACGGAATCAGCTGCTTGCTGCAAATGTTGCGATGCGACTGCTTATCGAAGCGGGAAAGCCGGCAGCGACTCCTAAAGCTCAAATGCTTCTTCCTCCTGCAAAAAACAAACCGAAGGCAAAAAAGCGTGGACAAGCCCCGAAGAAAACAAACACCCCGCATCAACCAGCAAAAATCGTTAAGAAAGACATCGCTCCGGTAACCGCTTCAATCACGCAGAGCCCCGCGGTTTCAGTAGAGAAAGACTTAAGTAGTCATGCCAGTTCTTCCACGATCGTGGGGGTAGAATCATCGATGCCGGTAAGTCAGGCTGTTATGCCTAAACCCATTTCCGAAGGTTCTTTATTCGATTATTACAGACCACAATTGCATCAAAGGGTCAGTCGTTGGAAATCAGTTAGGCCCGATCAAAAGGTTGCTTTTTCTGATTACAACATGCAGAATTTGGATCCCAAACACCAGGAGAAGCTCCGTTTTTGGCATGGCTTTCCATGGCTTGCTGATCATCTTATTCGCAACCCTCTGTACACGCAAAAGATCGAGAATGCCGATGGCAGCTGCAATTCCTACGCAATTGCAGAGATTCGCTATGCAAATGGGGACATAGAACGTGGTTATGTGGAATGGAGCATGTCTAAAACATCAGTGCTTTATCACCGATTCTTTAAGAGGCAGACAGATCAAGAGCTTCTTCAACTTGCTGCAAAACGTGCTTTTCAGAAACATGCGGTTCGATTTGAAACAGATTCAGCCGTGGAAGAGCCTATCGAACCAGTAAATAATAAATTTTTATTTGACCCTGTGTTAGAAAGCTACACTTTCGTTGAAGAGGAAACCAATAACAGCATCAAATTTCTCCGAATCAATTAAGAGGCTGTGAAAAAATAGAGATCCGGTTTGCTTTCGCCGATCTTTTTTGTCTTTTCATTCAAATGAAAATTCTAAAAAATCTCGATCGAAATCAAACGGATTCTAATTTTTTCACAACCTCTAAGCGATTAGAGTGCTCTACCATCGTGTATTCTTGTTTTCAAATTTTGGAGATAGGAGGCTAATTTTGATTGTTCCTCAGGGTTCAGTCGATCGATAAAAAGAATTCCGTCGATGTGATCGTATTCGTGCTGAATCACACGCGCTTCCCAGCCAGTGAATCGATTATGGATTCTGTGACCTTCTAAGGAAGTGTATTCTACCGTAATTTCCCTTGGCCGCTCCACTTCGGAACGAATATTGGGGATCGATAGGCATCCTTCCGAAGCTTTCCATGTTTCTTCGCTCGGTTGAGAGATGATGGGATTGATAAAGACCTTAACTTCGCCTTGTTCAAAGGTTTCATCCTCATCTTCGACAGGAGTTCGTATCACGAATAGTCGGATAGAATGGTGGACTTGGGGAGCGGCCAGTCCGATACCCTCACAGGCATCCATAGTTTCTATCATCTCTTCGACAAGTGTTTTAATGTCGCTTGTGATATCCGTGATATCTTCACTCTTTTTCTGTAGAATTGCGTCCCCATAATAGGCTAAGGGAAGCAGCTTAAGTTGCCCGGTTGTTACCATGTTTGGGGCATGTCCCTCAGTGAGTTGACCGCTTCGGTAGAACCATCGATGGTTTACTTTTTCAAAATAACTTTTCTCTGTAAAAGTAGAGTCGTGGGAGTCTTGTGAGATATAGGCCGTAAAGGTCACTGTCGCTAAGGTGTCCTTTTCTTTATGATCCAAAATCACTAATTTGTGAAATATAGAGCTTTGGGAGAATTTTTCAATACTTCGTTTCCAAGAAAATTTGTTTTCAGAATATTGTGGGCTTGCAGGGTGGGTCGTCGCAACAATATAGTCGGGAATATTCAGCGCATAGGCAGAATATCTGGAACGCATGAGTTCAAGCGCGCTCTTTGGGGTCCCCCCATCGTGAAAGGGCTTACAACATTTACTATATTCTTTACTGCTGCAGCAAGGACAGGGGGTTTTTGTTTTGGTCATTAAAAATCTCTTTTGTCTAGGACAGATTCTAATTTTTTCACAGCCTCTTAGAGCCTCGGGGAAGTTCCACAAATTTATCTTCTAAGAGAGATCGATTTATGATTGCATCAGCAAGAGTATATCGATCTAATGTGAGTAAAAATGATTCCAACGATTCTTTTAATATAGATCTAAACCCACACATTGCAACGATGGGGCACGTATTGTGCTTTTTATCAAAGCATTCCACTAAGTGAAAATTTGGTTCAAGTTCTGTGATTAATTTGCGTAATGGGATTTTTTCCGGAGACTTTGAAAGTCTTATTCCCCCACCTTTTCCTTGCGTACTCAGAACATAATTCAAAAGAACCAGATTATGAACAACTTTAACGATATGGTTGCGTGAAATACTGTAGACATCCGAGATTTCTTGAATCGTGCAAAGCCTTTTATCATGAACCGAAAGATACATGAGTGTCCGCAGGGAATAGTCCGTAAATGAAGTAAGTTTCATGCTTTTCCAGTCAGCATCTTAAGGGCTCCGTTTCCTAATATGGGTAATTGTTGGTTGTGCCTGAAGAAGCTGACAGGAATTAGCTCCAAAAAAACAATCAGTTGTAATTTCCTGTCAGCCTCAACGTCATATCGCGTCGATAATTTCTTCACTATCTTCCCTTAAAATAATGTTGAGTTGCAACCTTTTTGTGTGTGGTTTCAAAATCTTTCGCGGGATCAAAGAATTCGTAGAAGTGTTGGCAAGATGAAATATCCCATTCATTAAGTGCTTGGTTGAACCTTAATGGGGCTGGGGCCACTCTTTGTTTAACAATGTCCCGTTTTTGAAAAAAAGATCTCCGTCAGCAGAAATTGTTCCGTTTTTTCTGAGATCGAAAATGATGTCCCAATGCAACGCCGACTCGTTCGTATTTCCCGTTTCGGGATACCCTTTTCCTAGAGCTAGGTGGAATGTGCCGCCAAATTTTTCATCGAAGAGGATATTTTTGGTGATTCTTTGCATGTTGTAATTCGTCCCGATAGCAATTTCTCCCACAAATTTTGCACCCGGATCTTGAGCAATCATTTCCCTTAGGAAATCTTGACCTTTGGAAGCTTTTGAATCCACTACAGCACCATTTTCGAACACTAATTCGATATCTCTGACTTCCACATTTCGGTAGAGGGGGGAAAAGGAGAGCCGAGCACCGCCGTTGCCGCTTCCTTTGGAGGCCTTAGGGTTTGCCCCAGGTTGACCTCACCCTTGGGAAAATTTATTTTTCCCCCGCAATTTTCCCAATTTCTCCCATCCAATATTACCTTAAGAATGGGTCCCTTCGCGTTCCTTAAATGAACGTCTTT
>CAZENM010000039.1:3351-19761 GCA_964513575.1 uncultured bacterium
CGGTAGAGGGATGGAAAGGAGAGTCGAGCGACGCCGTTGACGCCTCCATTGGGAGCCTTTAGGTTTGGCCCAGTGTAGACTTCACCGTCGGGAAAATTGATTTTTCCGCAGCAATTTACCCATTTCATCCCATCGATATTGACGTAAAGATCGGTTCCCTCGCCGTTCATAAAATGAAGTTCTTTTTTAGTTTCGAGAAAATTGATGAGGTTTTGTTGTTTGCGATCGAGGTTTTCCCAATGAGAAACAGGGTTTTCAGTATCCAGAAAGCCTAGGGAAAATACGAAGTCTTCATATTCGAGGGTTCCCATTTCGGCCTCTTGAGCAGCTGAGGGCGTGGGAAAGTGAGTGTAGACCCAACGCATTTGTTTTTCAGCTGATCGGTTTAAAATCGTTTTGATAATAGGATGACGGGCTGAAGAGGATAAGCTTTGCTTCTTTAGGCTTACATTTGTGAGTAATTTTAGATTTGCATCTGCGCCGATTCCCAGATAGAGGTCGCAATTTTCAACAGCATAGAGCATTGTGGAGGGCGTTTTTCCTAGGACTTCATCGCTTCCATATTTGAAAAGAATCTCTGAAAAACCCTTAGAGGTAATAATAGGTTCTACAAATACACCTGCCTGGATAAATTTTTCATAACATGCTTCAACCAGGGGCAAGGCTTCAACATCTGCTGAAATGACCGCACGTTGTCCTTTTTTTGCTTCTAGCGCATAATTGACTAAGACATCAGCCCATCTATCAATTCGTAGATCTCTCATGTGAATTCCTATATAATATGTTGAAGCGGTTACGTATCCTCAGAAGATATGCTGTTATGACTGAGATTAGCAACTGTTCAATTTTTTTGCACGATCTCTAATGTTTTATGAATAGCTATAGAGGTGTTTTTTTAACAAAAACGATTTGAGGTTGCTTACCCCTGCTCATTTGAAAGCTCAAAAGCAGTGATTGAAAGGTAATTTTTTTATCCTTTCGCGACAACAATACACACGAATAAAAGGATTAATGCGGTCAGAAAAATTGCAAAACTCGTGCTTTCATAACGTTTGGAGTGGTTAGAAGATCTGCCAAGAAGGAGTTGTAAACGTTTTAACAAAGGATGTTTTCCGTTACTTAAATAGCAAAGGGTCTCGTGAGATTTTTCTCTGGTAGTCGTCGCAACTTTAAGTAGTGCCGATGCTAAAAATTCCTCGTCGTAACCATACTTTAAAATACTCTGATCACAAGCAATCTCTTGATCTAATTCCAGCCTCTTCTGCCATGAGCTGGTCGGCACCCACCAAAATAGAGCTGAAATCAGCTGTGAGAATAGCCTTACAATCGGATCTTTCCAGAGCACGTGCTCTAGTTCATGCGCCACGATTGCTTCAAATTCACTCTGAGGAAAGTGATCGATAATTTCTTTTGGAATAAATATAGCATTGGAAAACGTTGCCATGGGGATTTTGATTTGATCACTCATGAAAATTCTAGCTTTCCTTTTCTCCAAAGCGGCAGACAATAAAGGGTTATCTATAGGGCGGCTGCAAAGGTCTTCCACTTTCATCATCGAACGCAATGTCTTGGCGAGGATAAACGCTTCAAATAGTTTGCGTGAAGCAAAGAACACTATCGTGGCGGAAAATGTCACGAAAGCGATGGAAAAAAGTGTATGGGAGATATCTGAGTAGAGAAATGTTATTGGTGTAGAGATGATTTTTAAGTTCGGGAAAAAAAAGAGTGAGCAAGAGCTTTTGGACACAGCTGCTACAATTCAAAGGGTTAAACCAATAGCCAATGCTAAAGCTATTAAAAAGAGGGTCGAGAGTAAGACTTAGAAAAGGAAGAAGCCTTAGAATAGATCGTGGCCTTCCTTGCTTGATTTTAATAAAGTAAGAGAGCCCTCCACAACAACAGCCATAGTAGCAAAGGCGATTAGAGCGCTAATCAAGATAGAGATCAGAAAAAATGGATTGGAGATCATTTTCTTGAGTCTCTTATTTTTTGTACGATTTTTTCCATTTCCGCTAGGTCTTCATCGGAAAGGTCATCAGCTGTTTCGATTAGATGACTGACTAACGCCGTTGTTTTCACTCCGGAAAATTTTTGTTTAATCTTATCTAAAAAAGAAAATGGTTTTGAAGGGGTTAGCAGCCAATAATCATATTGTAAGCCGATTCGCTCTCTGCCAAGTTGTTTTTTCTCGGCTAATCGGCTCATAACAGTCATAACGGTATTATAGTTATCTTCTCCACCTAACGCCTTATGGACATCCTTAACAGTCTTTCTTTCGCCGGATTTTAATATATAAAGAATCTGTGATTCTAATTCACCAAAGGCTCTTTTTGTCATAAATTCTCCTTTAAGAAATAAAACATACTACGACTGTAGTTTTTGATCAAGCAAAAAAATCGCTAATTTCACAACTATCTGATTAATGCGGAGGAGTTTACTCCTTCGCAGACGATTTTAAAAATGTTAATGAGGCTGGGAAAAAATTAGAATCCGTTTGATTTCGATCGAGATTTTTTAGGATTTTCATTTAAATGCCCCGCTCACAACGTTGACATCCGTTATGAGCGGGGGCCTTTGAATGAAAAGACAAAAAAGATCGGCGAAAGCAAGCCGGATCTCTATTTTTTCACAGCCTCAGAGAGCGGTTGGGCTTCACACCATCCCTTCAGTGTCCAAGGTGTAGAGGCTTGTAGCACAACCAAGACCGTTTCCATTCATAGGAAGTTTTTGGATGTTCGCAAAAGCTATAATAATAATTAATTTGAGGGGGAATGAGGGCGCTTAGCGTGTTTTCTGTTTCTTTAAAATTAGTCCTTTGATCGGGAAAAACATAGAAATATATTCTATTTATCAAAGCAGCATTACACCATTTCAGCGCACTTCTGATTTCATCTTTTGTATGTGTCTTTGAATCGAGAAGTTGACGAACCCGGGCAAAATGCCCATAACGGGCAGCGTGTTCTAGAGGTGCATATCCTGTTTCAAAGGTAGCCCCGTGTCTGCGTAGTACCTCGATCATGGCATCATCTTCATTCTCAATAGCCAGAAAGATTTCTTTGATTAAAAACTTTTCGTCATAGCCATGTCCCTCACGATAATAAACCACTTGACCATTGTAATAACCTAATTCTAATATCTGATCAGCGACTTCTGCATTTTTTTCTTTGATTGCCCTATGTAAAAGATCTTTGCTTAGCTTTAGACTTTCTTCCCCTTCATCTTTATTGGCCGCTAAAATTAAAAAACTATTTTCAAGCGGCAGATGATAAGGATTTCCTGTAATTCGACTTGGATCGGCACCATGTGCCAGAAGAGACTTAGCTAACTCTGAAGAACAGTATTGAAATGCAAAATCCAGAATATTTAGCTTACCAATTTTTGTCTGGATAGTTTTTATATAAATGGAATGACTAAAAATCGCCTCTATTTTTTCTTCAAAAATCCCCTGAGACTTAAGGGCTGTACGGAACATGGCTTGATGGGCTGAGGATAGGCTGTAAAGTGTGGGAAAAATCACATAGTTACAATTTAATGGTTGAACATGGGAGGTATCTTCTTTATCTGTAAGTGTACCTAAGATTCGCCCAAGGCATTCACCTAAAACTTCACCGACATTCGCCCCTCCTGCTCTTCCATGAATCATAGAAGCAATTGCGTTAACTTTTGCATTAAACTCCATCTGCGTCAAGTCTTCTGTCGAGGGGCATTTGAAGTTCTGTTCTGAATGGTATTCCGTTGAGGCATATGTATTAAAACCCTGTGATGCAGTGGCATTAATAGGTCCCCCAGTTATATTTTGTAAGCTCATTTTCCTCCAATTGATGTTTTTTTGAATAAAATATTGTTGTTCGGTTTCCTGCCCCATCATCAATAATGCAATGTGTACATAAATTGCAAAATATATAGAAAAGGTCACGCAATGTGTGCGCAAGTATGGATCACATTGGATATAGACAACTAAATATTTAGTCATGTATCAAAAGATTTAGCCTATAGAAAGTGCCTCTGAAAGCCGGATGGAAAAAGTTCAAAGGTAAATGCGTTTAAAGAAATTTTTTTTGGGGTTTTTCCATGTTTAGGTATCCATTAAGTCTGTTTACAGCCTGTTTGATTATGAAAATGATGGTTTTGGAAGGGCAAGAGGCCAATCAAGGGACTCAAGAAAAAGTCGTTCAGACTCAAATTTCTTGCAGAGCCCGCAGTTTAGGCATCCCGCTTGAGGGGGCTCCAGGACCCTTCAATGCCATTACTGATGTAAAAGGTGTCGAGGTAGGTCAAACGACAATAATCTCTGGAAATGGAAAGCTGGAAGTGGGTAAGGGGCCTGTCAGAACGGGCGTTACAGCAATTTTGCCAAGGGGAAAAAATTATCAACCGGTCTTTGCCGGATGGACCCCTCTGAATGGAAATGGTGAACTGACCGGATCGATATGGGTGGATGAATCGGGTCTGTTGGAAGGTCCTATCCTGATTACAAATACCCATAGTGTCGGTGTTGTACGCGACTCCGCGATCGCATGGATCTATGAGAATAATTTATACGATGTAAAAGAAGGCTTAGCAGCCTTGCCTGTTGTTGGAGAGACCTACGATGGCTATTTGAATGACATGAATGGTTTTCATGTTAAAAAAGAGCACGTCTTTGCCGCTCTTAATAAAGCAAGCTCCGGTCCTGTGGAAGAGGGCAGTGTAGGCGGGGGGACAGGGATGATTGTCCATCAATTCAAAGGCGGGATCGGCACTTCATCCAGGAAGGTATCGATTGATGGAAAACAATATATGCTTGGAGTGCTCGTTCAGGCTAACCACGGAAAGCGAGAAACTTTGACAATAGCGGGAGTACCCGTAGGTAAAGAAATTTCCGATCTCATGCCTATTATCCATGAAGAAAACTCCACAATAAAAAAAGACAGTTCAATCATCGTTGTCGTCGCTACCGACGCGCCTCTTCTGCCTCATCAGTTAAAGAGAATCGCGAAAAGGGTCTCTTTAGGAATCGCTAGAGTGGGTGGGGTGGCTCTTGATAGTTCCGGTGAAATTTTCATCGCCTTTTCCACTGCCAACGCTAGCACAGGTTCAGAATCCGGTCCTATTCAAGTAGAAATGCTACCCAATGACAAGATCGACCCCCTCTTTATCGCCACTGTGCAAGCCACTGAAGAAGCAATCATTAACGCGATGACTTGTAACAAGACCATGATAGGCATTAACGATAACACGGCATATAGCATTCCGCATGATCGCTTAAAGGCTGCTTTAAAAAAATACAACCGGCTCAACTGATTAACTGAATTTAGTTATTGGATGTATTTTACATCATCAGGATGATACACAGGTTTGTTTTTTGTAATAACGATTCCAAAATGAATAAGCTTGTTGTTCCGTTGATCACTATCATGCCAGCGATTTAAGAATTCGGGGATGGGGATGTAGGTGTAATTTCCAAGCGTTGATGGATCCATAAAATAAATGCGATCGTTATCATAACCAATAGCAATGACGTAATGTCCATCTTCCCAATCGTCACTATAATTGGTCGGTTTATCTGACCATGCCTGAATCGCGCATATGACAGGTTGCCCCTTTGTGATGAATTCTTGCAGTTGATTTAAGGTCATATCTTTGTAGACACCTACTTCATAACCCTTTGATTTGGCGTATTCCACAAATTGCGTATAATCTGTTCCGGAATCTGAGGTAGCGCCTAGGGCTTTGGCTAAGTTGTCTTCACGTATATCATCGCCATAATAGCCTAAAATTGATTGCAACGCAGCTACTCCGCAGGTGTAGTCAGTGGATTGCCGGGCCAGTGGAACTGTAATTAAATTCTTCACGCTATTCTTGTTCAAAGTCTCCTGCGCGGAAATTGAAGTGAATAGGCATAAAGCTGACAATGCCCCTAAAACAAGGCTATTTTTAGATAAAAACATGCTGTTAACCATTTTTCTGTCCGGGTAATTGTTGTTAAAATAGCTGTAACATAAGTTGAAAAATAAAACATAGATGAATTTCCCAAAGATCGGCGAAAGCAAGCCGGATCTCTATTTTTTCACAGCCTCAAAGTGATTGCTTTATTTTTTTTATAGTAGTATGCGTTATTTTGATGTTGATTGAGTTTTGATTTTTTTAAAAATGGGAATTGTATGAAAAAAAATGCTTTTATTATTACCACATTATTTTTGCTGAGCACGGGTGCGGCTTTTGCTGCAGAGGAGCCTGCCAATGCGACACCTACGAATGCGACAATTTCCACCCCCTATCCTGCGCCAAGCAAACAAATGCTCCAGGAATTTGAGGAGCATGCACAAAAATCAATGAAGGAATGGAATATTCCCGGAATGGCGATTGGCATCGTGCAAGGTGATAAAGTGATTTATACCAAAGGTTTTGGCGTGAAAGCGGTCGGTAGTGATGATCAGGTAAATCCTGACACCATATTCCAGATTGGATCGATTACTAAATCGTTTACTGCAGCGCTCACGGCCCAGCTTGTCGATGAAGGCAAATTTAAATGGGGCGATAATGTGACCGATTATTTACCCGATTTCATGTTGTATGATCCGTGGGTGACTAGGGAATTTCAAGTTGTGGACCTAATGTCACAGCGCAGCGGTCTTCCTTCCCATGCTGGGGACTCTTTATTTCTATTAGGCTATGATCGGGCTTACATAAAGCATGCGCTCCGCTATATTCAACCCGCGAGCAGTTTCCGTTCACAGTATACTTATGTGAATACATTATTGTTATATCTTGCGGATTTGATCGAAAAAGTTTCGGGGAAAAGCTGGGAACGCAATGTGGACGAACGTATTTTTAAACCTTTAGGAATGTCTACTTCTTCAGTGGATATGCAATCATTTGTAACGGCAAACAACGTTGCCTTACCACACGTAAAAGAAAACGGTAAGATGATTCCATTAAAGAAAGATTGGCCTTATCTTAACTGGAGTTACACTGCCGGTCCAGCGGGATCGATTAACTCCAACATTACGGACATGGTGAAATGGCTAAGCTTCCAAACGAATAATGGAAAAATCAAAGACAGACAGATCATTAGCGAAAAGAATATGAATTTTACACATTCACCCATCACACCAATGACTAGTAATGCCGATGGGGGAAATATGTTTTATGGTCTTGGGTGGGTTTATCGGGAAAACAACCCCCTCCCGATCATTTGGCATGATGGCGAGGTTACAGGAATGAAATCGATGATTGCTTTTGCTCCAAAGGCAAAAATTGGCATCATGATACTCAGTAACGCCTCAACAGAGATGCCTGAATTGTTAGCTTTCAACTTTTTTAATCTTTATTTCGGTGGAAAATTACAGGATTTTAATAAAGAAATGATAGCTGTAATCCAAAAAGCCGAAGAGCAAAAAAAGAGCCAAGAACCTATTGCACCGAAGAATCCAGGTGCGTCTTTGCCCCTAGAAAAGTACACAGGGAATTACTTTAACAAAGTTTATGGAAACTTAAACATCTCTTTAGTGGATGGTAAATTACTGATCGCTATGGGGAACGAGGGCTTGTTTAAAATGACTTTGACGCACTGGGATAGGGATACTTTTATTCTTTACGGAACGGTACATTCCAAAGACGAGAAAAACGGATTTATTAAATTTGATGTGGATACACATGGAAACGTTCAGGATCTGATGATAGATCATCTTAATGAGAAATTTCAAAAAATTGCGATGTAAGGATCAAAAAAAACAATCAGGGTATCGGAAGTGCTACTGAAAATCGGATAGGGAAAATTAAATGTTAAATGCGCTTCAAGAAAAGATTTCTGCTAAAATGCCCTTCTTTCCTGTCATGGAGGAGTGATGGATAGACCTTCACTTGAAATCGTTAAATGGATCATGATCACTCAGTTTGTTTTTATCGGATTGCATATAGTACTTATCTTCATATTACGACCTTTAAAGACTTTTTTTCTTCGCAGAAAAAATCGAAATCTACTCACAATCAAAAAAAAACTCCTTCAATGCTATGAGCAACGAATGGATTGGTCCGCTCTACAGCTTCCTTATCGTTTATGTACGATAGAGTTTCTCGTACCGGTAATTCGAGAAATCGATCAGGAGAAAAAGGATTCTTGTTGGTATCAGATTAGAAACTCAATTTTTGATAATATTCTTTTTTCACAAGCCAAAAAATATACTTATTCAATGAGATGGTCAAATAGGATACAAGCCATCGGATGCTTTCTGCTGTTCCCTGAAGAAAAAAATGAACCCTATGTTCTTCATCTCCTGAATGATTCAGTCCCTCTTATTCAATATTCAGCGGCCTATTGTGCGACTAAAATTGGGAGTGCTCCCTGCATTAATGCCATCATTGACAAGATGAATCAAGTAGATCGATTTTTGCGCCATCCCTTTCGTGAAGCTTTACTACAAGGCAATGATCAGGTATTTATTCATTTAGAGCAGCGGATGGAAATCGACAAAAACCCTTATACACACGTGAGCTGCCTAGAAGTGTTGTCTCAGCGCATGAATGCTCATGTTGCCGCTTTAGTGAAAGAAGATCTGGATTCGGCTAGTAAGAACTTGCGGATAGCGGCGATTCGTGCTCTTGGGCATTATCCTGATTCTACAAGTGTATTTTTACTCATTAACTTTCTTAATGACCCTGAATGGGAGGTGAGGGCTATAGCCGCACGCTCTTTAGGATATTTAAAAGCCAAAGAAGCTCTTTCCGTACTTACTTTACTGTTAAAGGATAAAGTCTGGTGGGTCAGAATGAATGGGGCTCTAGCTTTAATGAGATTGGGACAAGAAGGGCGGAAAAAATTGGAAATGCAATCTCCTCAAGAGGATAAGTTTGCTTATGAGATCTCTCAATATGTATTACCTCTGAATATCAATGAATGATTCAATTTTTAGAACGATAGATTTGTTTTTGTTGTCTTATTTTATTTTGCTGAATTGTTTTTATATTTTTCTTCTAATGTTAACCAATCCGGTTTTAATCAGACGATTTCAAGAAATTAAATCCGAAAGCCTATACCATCTTTTACCGTTCGATCTTGCACCACCTGTTTCAATAATAATCACAGCCTATAACGAGAAAAATATTGTTGTCGCAGCCATACAATCTGCATTACAAACTAAATTGCTTCATTTTCAAGTGATTCTTGTTGATGATGGTTCTAAGGATCAAACCCTGCAATTACTCGCAGATACCTACCAACTCGTACCCGTTCCACCCGCAGTCCCTTCGTCGTTGCGCACGGCACCCATCAAACACTATTTTCGATCAATGCTCCATCCTAATCTCTTGGTCATCCAGAAGGAAAATGGAGGGAGAGAAGATGCCGTAAATGCCGGCATTAATGCATGTACAACGCCTTTTTTTATTGGTGTGGATGCGGATACCTTTATTGAACCAGACGGCATTCATCGGTTGATGCAACATTTATTAACAAAACCTAACATTTGTGCAATGGGGGGGACTTTAGGCATCGCTAATGGTTGTACGATCGAGAATGGAAAAATTAAAAAAATTGATCTTCCCGCTTCATTTTGGGGGAAAATGCAAGTTCTTGAATACCTAAAAGCATTTTTATTTGGACGGCTCGGATGGAATGAAATAGGAGGCTCTTTTCTTATCTCAGGAGGGTTTGGACTTTTTAACAAACAGGCCGTCATTCAAACAGGCGGATTAAAAAAGGTCCTTGCCGGCGATTTAAATCTCACCGTGGATCTTCATAGGATGATGCATGAGATGAAACGTCCTTATGCGATCGAGTATGTTTTCGACGCTGTAGCCTGGACGGATGTTCCTCAAACTTATAGCGCTCTTGCCAACCAGAGAATTCGTTGGCAAAGTTCAATCGTCGATGTCTGTTGGAGGTATAAATACATGATATTCAACCCTAAATATGGATTCATCGGATTCTTACATATGCCCTATATGTTGTTGGGCGAAGTGTTAAGTGCGCTTGTTGAAGGGTTTGGTTATCTCTACATCATTTTTTGTATCTTCTATGGCGTAATTGACTTTACCTTTTTCTGGTATTTTCTTTTGCTTGCCTGGGGCATCAGCATCTTTCTGTCGGTTGTTTCAATCGTTATGGAAGAGGTTTTTTTGAGGAAATATAACTCTCTTAAGCAACTTGGAACATTAGTTTGCTTGTCTTTAATTGAAAATTGTGGGTATAGACAATTAAATGTTTGGTGGCGCATTCGAGGGTTTTTTCGCTTTTTTACAAAGAATCGTTTTGCGCGTGAAGAGCTAAATAGACCAATATTAAAATAGGGATAAATTTACTATGTCAATTGAAGAAATGAATCATGAAAAACTGCGCAAAATCATTAATCTATTAGATCAAGCGATGTATAACCATCAACAATGGTACAGCTCTCTTATTCGCTCATTGGTTTGTAAAATTACTCCTGATCAACATGATATGAACCTAGAAGCACATACGCAGTGTCGGTTCGGTCAGTGGTATTATTCAGAAGGCGGTAAGGATTTTATAGACCATCCCGGATTCAAGGCGCTTGGCGAAGAGCATATGCGTATGCATCAGCTTTCTAGAAGTCTGTTAAGCACCATCGATACCGGAATGTCGATCTCACCCCCTGAATACGATAATTTTTCGAATTCACTTGAAAGATTGCGGCTTGAATTGTCGACTTTAAAGCGAGAATTAGAAAATTCTTTATATAATCGAGATTCTTTGACAGGGGCTATTAATCGAGTGAATCTATTAACATCCCTAAGAGAACAACAAGAACTATCTAAAAGAGAAAGCCAATCCTGCTGTATCGTCATGGTAGACATTGATCATTTTAAAGCTGTCAATGACCTTCATAGCCATTTGATCGGAGATGCTGTATTAGCGGCATTCGCACACTATTTCATGAAACGCATGCGCCCACAAGATAAACTATTTCGTTATGGAGGCGAAGAATTTTTAATTTGTTTGAGCAATATCGATCTGGATACTGCTTTTGAACGAATTGAAAATCTACGCAAAGGACTCGCTGAAATGGACATTCTGACACATCCTCCTCTCCGTATTACAGCTTCATTTGGCATGGCAATGCTGGATCTATATTCTCCAGTTGAACTTTCGATTGAGCGCGCTGATGAGGCATTGTTAGCTGCTAAAGCTGCAAATAGGAATTGCACGCAAATTTGGAAGCCTAGTACTCCACCAAATAAGTCTTGAGCTGTAAAATAATCAAGAGCAAGCAGAATCTTTATTTTTTCACAACCTCACAGTCCAATTGTGAATCTACAAATCTTTCAATAGCTCGGGAAACAAGCAAAACTATTTGCTTGTTTCCCTGAAATTAGAATCTTTGGTCGCGAATCTCAAAAGCTGTTATGTAACTTGTGGAGGGATGGTTCTTATCCGTAAAATTTCTCTTTCTAAAAGCCTTTGGGTTTGGTACCTTGCATAATTTCACATAAACCTAAAAGCACTAGGAAATAGCTATGGCAAGTTTCGTTCAAAATTTATTCTTTTTTGGAGTTTTTATTTTTGTATCAATGAGCCGCTGTTGCTATTGGCAGGTGCCTGATCCTGATTTTCCATCCTATCGATTTGCTATGGTAAGAGAACTTTCAAGTTCATTTGAAGACAGTTTAAAATTGAATCCCCCCGCTGTACCCATTGATCTCAATCTTGCAAAACAACAACATGAAAATTACATTCAATTGCTTCAGGGACAGCTCAAACAGGTCATTCAATTGAAGGCCGATTCTAACCATCCGGACTGCAACTTTATTGAGGATACCGCCATCATTGTGGGCGATATTGCAGTGATTAGCAGAATGGGTGCTGTTGACAGACAAGGTGAAGAGATAGAAGTGGCGCAAGCGATAGCAAATCACGGCACAAAAAGCATATTGTTTATCCAATCTCCCGGCACTATGGATGGGGGTGATATTTTATATACCGGAAAACATTTGTTTGTGGGCCAATCTTGCCGGACTAATGCATTTGCTTTTCAGCAACTTAAAGAAATCTTTCAAGGGATAGTTGAAGTTGTTGAGATACCGGTTGTGGAGGGACTTCATTTAAAATCTGTTGTGAGCTTCTTCGACTCAGACACTCTTGTTGTCGCATCCTCAAAAGCAGGAACTGCTGTGCAAAGCATGATCTCACAGGTAACAAATAATGCTTATACGTTCATTGAGGTACCTGATTCAGTCGCCTCAAATGTGTTGAGGATTGGACCCACCTTAATCGTTCAAGATGGATTCCCTGACAGTCAGATCATTCTGCAAGAACTTTGCAACAGCAAGCAAGTCAACTTAGTGACAATCAACATGTCTGAATTAATCAAGGCAGATGGAGCCCTTACTTGCGGTTGCCTCTTATTTAATTAATTACTTAATGACAAGACCTATGCGTGTTATAAAAATGTTTGTTGTCATCAGGCCGGATGGGCTATGGATGACCTAAGCTCGACTTTGTACAATTTTTGAACTCATCTTCCGAGAGAGGCCTCCTCCAGCTAAATGAATTTCTCAGGAAGGGTAAATTATATCCATCCTTCGAAATTCATTACGCTGGAGTTCGCCTCTCTCTGGAATCTTCATCCAAAAATTGTACACAGTCGAGCTAAGAGGAAGTTTTTCGTATCAATTAAAATTCAAACATAATATAACCTGGCCTTCAACAACAAACGAAGGAAGAAAATATGAGTTTTGTAACAACTCTTCGACGTGATTTGTCATTTATCTGTCTTTTTTCGATTTCAACAATTTTGGCGCTATTTTCGCTGGCGCACACCTCTTCACTGGATGCGGGAGGATGGGGAAAAACTGATGAGGTTGTCATTTATGAAGAGATGTCATGGAACGGCGTTTATTTTGACATGAATGGATTGAATTTTTCAGCTTTGATTCCCAACTATTCCGGAACAACTCTAGCAAATGGTTCTGTAGCTATAAGAGGTGACGTAGGGAAAAATTCGGGGTATCTCATTTCGACAAGTTTTAGTCCAGCGTTTAATCCACCTGCATCTGCGCAGGAGTTTACTAGAATTGTTCAAGAAGCTAATCCAGATTATCTTGTTATCGCGATCGATTCTACTAAGTTAGGCGCTAAATATGCTGTGGACATGGTTCCTAGTGATTCAAAAAACAACGTTTACTGGCGTTTTTTATGCACTAATGACCGTCTAGTTAGAATGGGTGTGGATGATGCAAATGAAAATCGTCGTTTTAACTTCTTTGAAAGTATCTATATCCGTTAATGATCGGTGAGATCGGGGTCAGGCCTAGCGCTTCCAATTTGGAAGTGTGGGGCTTGACCTCGATTAGTAACTATAAATTTTCTAATTCAAATTAATCGATGATTGTGAAAAAAGTACAAGAAGATGTTGTAGAGGATGGTTTTGGGGCTTCTACCCCAACTCTTACCCAAGATTTGTCTCCCGATATTTTTCGAAAACATTATTATCATAAAGAAACATTAGTAAAGTTTTGTCGCGAACACAATATTCCTCTTCAAGGCCTTAAAAATGAACTGAGTGATAGAGTGGAATATTTTCTTAGGACGGGTGAGGTTCCAGCCATAAAGTTTTCTAACAAAGTCAATACTCCTCCAGATAGTCAGTTGGGCCTTTCGCTTGACAAAAGAGTTGTTCATTACAAAAGCGATCCTGTAACAAGAGTGTTTTTTGAAAAGCATATTCCTAAATTTATTGGGTTTAGTGCTTATGTTCAAAAATGGTTGAAACAACGGCTAGCAAATGGAGAATTTTTTACCTACAAGGACGTTATTGAAGAGCATAAGCGATTTCTGGAGGAAAAAACAAAAGATAAGTCCTCCGGGACATTAAGACAAGTGGCCCATGATTCCTGTCAGTACAATCAATTTTTTATGGATTATGCTCATGATGTAGCTGAAAAGCCCCATTCCGCTAAAGAAGCCTGGAAATTAGTGCGCGATTCCGCTGGTGACAAGACCTATGCGCGTTATAAAAATGTTTGCTGTCGTCAGGTCTGATCCCGCTTTGATTGTTAAGTACGCGATTTTAATGTTTCAGACCAAAGTGCTTCGTTAAAGCCTGTTAGGCCAAAGTCTTCGCTAAGGAGAAAGGGGCGTTTAACGAGCATCCCATTTTTTGATAAAAGCAGTAGAGCCTCTTCTTGGGGCATTCCGTCCAATTTATTATTTAGTTGTAATTCTCTATAAAGCTGTCCGGAGGTGTTAAAGAGTTTTTTTAGATTGCCATTTTGAAATTTCAGCATTTGACGCAATTCCTCGAAAGAGGGGGGCGTTGTGACGATATCTTTAATCGTAAATGAGTTCTTGTTTTTTAAGCTTTCTAGAAAGCGCAATGCTCGTTGACATGTTGAGCATTTGCTATAAATATAAATAATCATCTTAAATACATCCATTACAGTTAATAAGAGTCGACCGAATTCTAGTGCATGTGACAAGTCACACTTTAGAGGTGATTCCGTAATTAAAATCCAGGGCATATTAATTACGGAATCACCTCTTTAGGAAGACGGCGACAAGTTCCGCATGCTCCAAAGAGTTGTGCAAAGGAGATGTTATCATATGAAACATAATGATAGGTTTTTTTAAATTAAGATTTCAAAAGAGGTTCCTGGTTTATTTTTGAGTGGCTTTCGTCTTGTTTTATGCTCCCATTTACTTTCTGATGGGAATTATTTAATTTATTTTGCATAATCCTATTTAGTCTAATTTTTCGCTTCGTAATAAAAGGATGATAATGTTTAACATGTTTTTGAGTGCCTCTGTGACACAGACACAACTAGAGTCCGTTGAAAATGGTTTTTCCAAAGCAGCCAATTAATGGAACGAGATGGATAAACGTAATCAAGCCCAACACACCCAACTTATAGATGACATTCAAAAAAACCAGGAAACTGTTAATCAGTTAAAAGATAAAGTTTTTGCTGGATTGTCAAAAGAATGATCGGGGTCAGACCTCGCACTTCAAATTAGGGTTGAGTATCTTCAAAACTGGAACCACGATGCATGACCCTTGATTTGTCCGTAGGTAAATGTTAGTGGTTAAAAGGAGAAATGAATCCCTATGAATAAAAAATACATAGTCGTTGGAGGAAGCGCATACGCAGATATAGATGTATTGGCTTGCATAGCAGCTTATACCCAACTTCTTAATTTAAAAGGTAATCAAGCTCAAGGAATTATCACAGGACCGTGGAATCAAACAATTTCATACACAGTTAGACAATGGCCGACTGAAATTGCGCAACATTTTTTGCCCTTAGAAGGCCCTTATAACTTTATTTTAGTTGATATTTCTGATCCAAAATTTGTCGAGCAGTTTGTTGAAATCGAAAAGGTTGTCGAGGTTTATGATCATCATTATGGATACGAAGCTTTCTGGGAAGAGCGATTACCAAATTCTGCTTTCATTGAGCATGTAGGGGCTTGTGCAACATTGATATGGGAAAGATTTAAAAAAGATGGATTGCAAAATTCAATTTCAACGATCAACGCCAACTTGTTATATACTGCAATTTTTGCCAACACTTTGAATTTTAAATCTCACGTCACTACAAATAGAGATAAAATTGCCTCAGAAGAACTTTTACAGCATATCGATCTCCCAAAGGATTGGAAGGAGACATATTATAAAGAAGTCGCTGAGGAATTTAACAAAAACCTATCTGAGCATATTCATAAAGATACAAAGCTGGTCGATCTAAATGGTATTCCATTTAATTTTGGGCAGCTTGAGCTTTGGAAAGCTGCTCCAATCATTGACAAATTTGATTGTAAGTTCGATCCAAGACCTGATGATGAATGGCTGATCAACATTGCAAGTATCGAAGAGGGCCGCTCATATTTTTATACCAATTCAGATCGTCTTCGAAACATAATTATGCAAATTACAGCTGCTAAGGAAGTCAATCGATTCCTGCAAGTATCACATCGATTATGGTTAAGAAAAGAAATTCTGAGAGAGTTTCTTAGTATTTAATGGTCGAGTAGCCCAAAGGAATCTCACCTCATGGGCTAATTGACCAGCCCCCTTCATAATAAAGGGGTCATAAAAGGGTCTGACCTGGGCTGTCAAAAATCACTAGAAAACAACGTCTGACTTTGAATCAATATATCTTCCAATAAGTAGATTGCCCTAAGTCCGGAGGACGTCCGATTTTAAAGCCCATTGCGACGTAAGGAGCTGTGGGTCAGATAGAATGAAACCCCAGGAGCCCAGAGGGCGATTGATGTGGTTTATGGACCTATAAAAGGCGATGTTTTGGCACGGGATAAAAATAAATTGATTGTTGAATTTTTCGTTCTGCTATTTGAAAAGAAACCCCTATCATGGTCGAAAATTATCTACATATTGGAACCACATCAGTCGCCCTCTGGGCTCTAGGGTTTCATTCTATCAGACCCACAGCTCCTCGCTGCCGCTCGTCGCA
>CAZENM010000040.1:0-19711 GCA_964513575.1 uncultured bacterium
TTCCGGCTGATCAGGAAGTTGAGCACCCCTAATCCTTCTGTCGCGCCTGTGATAATATCGTTTAGAGGATTAACGCTAAAAATATCGTTCCAAAGCAAGCTTGTTCGATGTGTATTTGACGCGGCGGATCCAATTCTAAGGAGGTTTAGGCCGATATCATCTTGCTTTTGGATCGTTCTTTCAAAAAGAAGGATTTCGATCTGAACCATTTTAACCGGTACATCGAGTTTTTTGATTAATTCTTTCATTTTAGGAAGAATGTCAGCCTCTACCACCATCGTCAGGATGCCCGTTTTACCGTCGATAATAAAGTTTGAACGCCCTTGATTGACTGGGGGATTTCTGGGGCGATTGCGAGCGCCGGGATCATCATTGACGACAAAACGATCTGTCAGGAAGTAACCATCTTCAAAGATAGCACCGCGCAGAGCCTCGGGCTCGGTCGTCTGAGGAAGGTCCATATTCCGACGTTCTACTTCTGCGTTGGTGATCCCCTCGTACTCATCATCGTAGTAACCATCATCGTTGTAACCATTATCACGATTGTTATTACGGTTATCGCGATTACGATCTCCACGTCGGTTTCGATTCCGATCTCCCTTGACCTTGGTCTTGACCATTAAGTTATAGATTCGTTCTAAAACGTTGGCGAGTTCTTCCGGATCAGCGTGTTTAACAGTGTAGGAATAAATAAGTTTTTCTTTAGCGCTGCCGACCTGGCTTTCCACTTGCAGAATGATTTCTTCAGCTTTTTTTATTTCTTCTTTGGTTCCCACTAAAAAGACGGCTTGAGCAACTCCTTTCAGGGCAATAACTCTTAAGCTGCTCCCACTAATAACGGTGGTGTTATCGGTCTTTTGACCCATATCTCGGCGATCTTTGAGATCGATTTTTGCTTTTATGGGTTTCTCGGTTGTCGTTGGCACTTCCTGGAGAGTGTCGAAAATCGCCCCCAAAATTTTAGCCATTTCTTCGGCATCGACGCGGTGAAGTGTGACAGCTTTGTAATCTTTATCGCCTTTATTGATTGAAATAAAGTCATAGATCTTAAGAAGATCTTGCACTTCGCTCACGCTCCCCACAATAATGATATCTCTTCCCACTAGCTGCAGGGAAGTACTATTGGGGTTCACGAACTTTTCTAAAAAGGTCCAAATTCTTCTTACTTCCGCAGGTTCAGGTTCCAGAATAAAGCAGACGCGTTTGTCGGGTGGAAGAACACTCAAATCAGAGCGATTATTTGTGAAGATTTTCAGGCCTGAGTGATCTTTATTAACCAAAAAAAGTTGTCGCAGATAGGGATTAAGCTGCCGCATTCCTACGCCATTTTGAACCAGGATTAGTTCGAGCATGTCATCCCAAGAAGCTCTTGGAATGGGAAGGTTGGAGTCAATATTTAATTTTATATCGCTAATTTCAACAGGAACTAAGTAAACGAAGTGTTGGGAACCATAATCGATAACCAGCTGCCCTAAGGTTGTTTCGGGTTGATGCCACAAAGCATACCCCCCCTCTTTACCCGCGCTGCTGGCTGTTTCTCTCCAATTATTTTCAACATCCATCAACCCGTCGCGGACTTCGTTGATCCTCGTTAACAGATCGGCATATTTTGATTCGGAGGCACCTGCCTGGTATAAAGTGAACACTTCATTGTAGAGTTCCTTTAACTCTAAGTGCCGATCAACAATTTACTGGTTAACATACTGGAGTTGTTTTTGCAGATCACGGTCGAGATCGCCGCCAGTCCCTTTGACCATTCCCGCTTTTTTTTCCGTGATGGTTTGCGCACTTAAAAAGGAGCTGCAGCTAAGTAAAAGCCCGAAAGCGAGACAAGTCGTATAGAATTTATTCTTCATCATCGTCATTTGTACTGTCATCCTCGTCTTCATCATCCTGATCTAAACTTGCTTTTAGGTTTCGTTTTATGTTTCTTGTTTTTTTGTTTTTTTCTTCAGAAGGACTCTTTAACGTGGCCCCTTGCTGCATCGGAATTTCAATTTCGCTGGACTCTGTGCGTGAAGGGCTAAAAATAATTCCGGAAAGAACTTGATGGTCTTCTTTTTTAACCACACCATCGAAGACAAAAAGCGCTCCGATTTTTTTCCTGTTTACGTACTCGTCGATCTCGTCGGGGGTAATGAGTTTTTTCCAACCATCTTCCGATAACAATAACCAATCTTGAGGACTTAAAATCACACGTTCTTTATTGATCTCAAACACAAACTGGGACCGTGTGCGTGCGCCGACAAACTTAAAATTTTGTTGTAGATTTTGCGGCATCCATGTTTCGACTGATTTAAGGAGGTTTAATTGTATTTTCCCCTTTCCATCCACATCCCAGAGCTCAAAATTCATTAATCGATCATCGATTTTTTTGACGATCAGCAAAGGTTTTCCTAAGGAGGCTTCTCCGGGCTGAACAACATTCCATCGATCCTTGTCCCACACTAAAATATCACCGACGGTTACGTAGACTGAGTAGAGATCTTCATTTTCCCCGAAATCTATCCTTTGTTTCCCGTTAATTTCTTGGTACTCTTTGCCGCCGTGGCGTTCAAAAAACTTATCGGCTCCATACCAACGGGCTCGCATTCTAGCCAAAATGGTCCCATCCACGCGAAATTTTCCCATCTCCCAGGCGGCACCGCCAGTTCTAAGCATCTCTTTTTCAGGGAGTTGAAATCTAGCGTAGTCCGCGGGCTCTGTGACTATTTCACCGTTTTCTCCGCACATTCCAACCGAGACAATTGCTCCGGCTCCCTCATGAAAAGAAGGTTCTATCCACAGGCATGTTTTATCGTTGTTTTTGTTGAATACGTATTGCGGGGGTGTTAGCGAACGGTCGTAATAGAGAAAGAGTTTTTGTCCGGGCAGAACCGACGAGGGGACTTTATTCCCTAAAAAGGAAAAATGCATTTGAGTTTGTTCGGGTTTAGCGTCGGGGCGCCCATTTTTTCCGTAGTAAAGCAGTGTTTTCCTTAGATCAGGAAGTTTGGTTGTGATGGGAAAAGTTTGCAGCTTTAGAACAGGGGCGCCTATTTTGCTGTAGCTTTCAGTAGGCTGAATAAAGGCGCCTTTCGGGGCGATAAGCTTTGGCTTTGATACAGGTACAGGCGCAACCTCGGTTGGGCGTAAAAAATGGAAATAGACTCCAATTAAAACCAACCCCAAAGCAATAATAGCCAAAAATATATTAAGTCGGATCAGTACCGTTTTGCTCATTGGAAAAATCCCGTAAAAATAGAATCATAACAAATGGTGTGAAAAACGGCTAGACAGAAAAAATTTTTATTGCTCGTTCTTCAAATAATTCATATAATGAGGAATGAAATCCAAGTCCTTTATTTTAGGACACTAGGAGGGTTCAAATGAGTTCAAATCCATCGCATGACAATAAACCGAAAGAAGACTTCTTCAGCCTAGCTAAAGCTAATGGTAAAGACACCATCGCTTATATCCTAATGATCGTGGGTATTATCCTCACCCTCTTCCAATCATTCTGGGGAGGATTTATCGTTGGTGCTGTCTTAGGTTACTTCTACAAGTCAGAAATCATTCAGGCAGTGACTAATTATCACAGGATTATTGACCAAGAAGGCCTTGTCAAGAGCATTATTATTGGCGGAACGCTACTTGCGCTATTCATAGGGTCTTATCCCCTATTTATTGGCGCCGCGATTGTTGTTCTGCTCTATTACGTGATTGGTAAAGATCTGAATCCGAAGGGATAGTTGATACTTCGGAATTGATCCGCTATTCTGGCTCGATAAATCCAAAGTAGTTGGATCGTAGGCAAAAGCACCATGACGCTTAATGACACGGCTGGGTGGATTCCTCCCAGCCTTTGTAGTGCTATGAAATCGTTTTGTGTGGTTGCGTTTCGCAATCCGATGGCACCCCAAGCATACACCAAATCTGAGCCTAGCTGGACAGCTCCATGAATCCGCATTCTTTCGGCGGCAGCCTCGTCAGTCTGATAGCTGGCCCAGCCAATCATTCCCATCGCAAATACGACCGAAGCCATTGGACCTGCGGCAGCTAGAGCAATTTTTGCTCTCTCTTTTCCAATCATCTGACCAAAGCGACTTAGCGTTGCGGAATAGGTTCTTGTGCTTCCTCCCCCTAACAACTCAATCTGTATATTCGGTCTTTTTCCCCGAAATAAAGCTGCGCCTGCTAGCGCGTGACCCATTTCGTGGATAAACGTCGTCACACCAATTTCATGGACTAGGTGAATCAACCCAAACCGCGCAACAAATCCGCAAACCCTGGATGATACACGTGATAAAGCTGGAACATGAGTTAACAATGCAACCCCCAGACCGATGCCTGTTAATGTGCAAACAACCACGACCCCGCCGTTCAACGCGAAAATGGAAATTGCCACTTTTTGGATCACCCAGCTCAACGCAATCTGTTTGGAAGTCTCTAAGAATAAGCGTCTTGTTGCGCCACCTTCCGGAGTAGTTATCCAATTTTGATATTGTTGATATCGACGTCCTACGCATCTGCTTAAATCATTCATAATCAATCCCATTAAAACTTATGTAAAGTGTAGGGAAAACAGCAATAAACCACAACTAATTTTACCAAAACAGCAACAAGAATTAACTAACAAATCATAAGAGATTTCAACCATCAAAATACAATTGCATGTTAAATTAAAAGAGAAAGCGGAGGGGGCATTTAAATGAAAATCCGAAAGAATCTCGATCAAAATGAAATGAATTTTCTTTTTTTCACAGCCTCTTAGTGTGATCTTGAATGTTTTTAACGTAAAATAAAATAGGAAGGGAAATCAGTTGCATTCCCAAAGAAAACATAATTAAATAAACTAAAGAAATATCATACAAATATCCCATTAAAGCGCTTCCCAAAAGCCAAAACACTCCAAACCAAATATTAAAAATCCCGTATGCTGTGCCTCGTTTGTTCATCTGCACAAGATCCGCCACGATTGCGCGTGTGATTGACTCTTGAGCACCTAAACCTATTCCCCATAAAATCATTCCACAAAGAACCACATAAAAACTATCCATGAACACCAAAGGAACAAATAATGACGATAATACCACAGCGAAAATCAGAACTGATAGCCCCTTGGAATCATACATCCGACCAAATATCAACGCCGCAATCCCGTCAGCTGCCATGGCAATTGAAAAAAATACGGGAATCCACACATCCGATACAATCTCCATTTTTTTCAAATGAAAAGCAATCAAAGCAAAATCCACGTAGCCTGCCGCAATAAATGCGACTGCAATAATATAAAGCCAGAATTTCTTCGAGAATCCAAGTGGTTTGACGCTTGTGTTTTCTATTTCCAAATCTTGAGGATTGGGATACTGCAATCTAGCTACGGCCAGCACACCTAAAGCACAAAGGGCGGGTATCAGAAGAATAGCAAAACTTTCTTGGTAGCTTCCTCTATAGTATAGCACTGCGCTCACGATTAGTGGACCTAAAATTCCTCCTATCTGATCTAACGCTTCATGAAGCCCAAATCCCCATCCTCGACCCGTTTGAAAGGAGGCATAGGACAGCATCGCATCCCGAGAAGGGGTTCTAATTGCTTTTCCAAATCGCTCTAACACAATCAAAGTAGCGGCAAGCGGCCAGTTCCCCGCTAAAGCCAAAAGGGGGATTGCCAAAAGATTCAGGGAATAACCAATATAGGTCATTAACCAATATTTCCCCGTCCTATCACTAATATACCCCGAAACAAATCTAAACCCATAGCCTATGAATTCACCAAGTCCGGCAACGAGTCCGACGGCAGCACCGCTGGCGCCAAGAATTGCTAAATATTGACCGGAAATGCTCCTAGCTCCTTCATAAGATATGTCAGAGAATAGACTGACAAACCCCATTAGAATGACAAATTTTATCGCAGAACGTTTTTGCACAAATGACTCCGGCCGTCGGCTTTCGATGAAAAAGTCTTAAACACATAAATATCAGAAGCTTAACACACAACAACTCCGCGTGCGAAAGAAGGGAATGCAGCCCAAAAGGCAATTCTTAAAGCAGTTTGCTTATAAAATCAAACACATAAACGCCTCTGATTCTCTACTTGCCCTCTTTTATACAATCAACTAGTGTAAAGTTATATTTTTAGGTACATATGAATAAAAAACTTTCAGCCGCACTCGTTATCGTCGTCGCTGTCATTTTGTTAGCGATTGTCGCTGTAAGCGGACATAAACGAAATCCGGACATTATCTTTGTTTCGGGCAATATGGAAATCACCGAAGTAGACATTAGTTTTAAGATTGCCGGGCGTATGGAAGAAAGATTCTTGAGCGAAGGGGATGTTATCTCCAAAGGGCAGCAAGTAGCGCTCTTAGACCTTAGCGACCTACTACTGCAGGCAGCTCAACGCCGCGCGGAGCTTCAATCGGCAAAGGATTCTCTTCTTGAGCTCCAAAATGGTTATCTCCCCCAAGAAATTTCACAAGCTGCGGCCAAAGTTGACCAGGTTTTGGCGGATCTCCAAAAGCAAAAAGCCGATTTTTCCCGTCAGCAACAGCTCCTTCAGCGCAACGTCATCTCGCCAAGAGAATTCGATTCCAGCCGAGCCGCCTTCGAGGCTACTGAAGCGCGCTATTTAGAAGCTCTAGAGTATTACACCTTATTAAAGAATGGGACACGATTTGAAAAAATCGCGCAAGGTCATGCCAAAGTTAAACAAGCTCAAGAAGCCTTAGCCCTTGCAGAAACCATCGTGGGTTATGGATATCTCTCATCCCCCCTTAGCGGATGGGTGCTAAGCGATAATGTAGAGCCCGGCGAAGTTGTTGCGGCCGGAACCCCTGTGATCACAGCAGGAAATCTCGAAGACATCTGGCTGCGCGCTTACATCGATGAATCAGACCTTGGAAGAATCGACCTTGGACAAGAAGTGATCATTACTACCGACACCTACCCAGGAAGGGAATACAAAGGGAAAATCACCTTTATCTCCAACGAGGCGGAATTCACTCCAAAAAACGTACAAACACAAAAAGAACGGGTGAAGCTTGTTTACCGCATTAAAATCACCGCTTTTAACCCCAACCTAGAACTTAAACCCGGTATGCCTGCAGACGGATTGATCCACATTCACAAATAACAGGACGTGAAACGATGGGGATCATTAAAGCCCAAAATCTAAAAAAAACATTCGGAACGGTTAAAGCGCTCGACGGAATCTCCTTAGAAGTCAATGAGGGAGAAATCTATGGAATTGTCGGGCCCGACGGCGCCGGTAAAACAACCCTAATGCGCCTCTTGACATCCATTATGATACCCACAGAGGGAGACGCGTGGGTTGATAACTTTCACACCGTAAAACAAGCCGAAAATGTTAAAGAAAAAATAGGCTATATGAGCCAACGATTCGGCCTATACAATGATTTGACCGTACTGGAAAACATCATCTTTTATGCCAATCTCTACGGGGTTTCCAAAAAGGAAAGGGCGGAAAAGTTGGAACGGTTATTATCGTTTAGCAACCTCACCCCATTTAAGCATAGGCTCGCGCAAAACTTGTCCGGAGGAATGAAGCAAAAACTCGGGCTTGCCTGCGCTCTGATCCACACACCAAAAATTTTATTTCTTGATGAACCCACAAACGGGGTGGATCCGGTTTCCCGCAGGGATTTTTGGAAAATTTTATACTCCCTGCATAATGAGAAAACCACTATTTTTCTTTCGACAAGCTATCTGGATGAAGCCGAGCGATGTGGAAGGCTGTCTATGATCAATAAAGGGCAGATCATCGCGACAGGAACACCGGATGAAATTAAGTCCACAGAGCCAATGGCCATTTTAGAAATAAGGGTCGCGGATCCCCGCAGCATCATAGAAAACCTGCGGCAAGCGTTTGGTTCAAGAGCTGTGCGCCTATTTGGAGGTCGCATCCATATTTCGTTAGAGGATCCTGAAGGGGGTACAAACCAAATCAAATCCATTCTAGCCTCTAAAGGGATTGGGCATTACGAAATTCTCCCCACAAAGCCCTCGCTTGAAGATGTCTTTATTTCTAGATTGACGAGGGAGGATTCAAAATGAAACCCCACCCTGAGTTTGCTGTTGAAATGGAAAAACTTGAAAAACGTTTCGGTGACTTTATCGCCGTGGATAAAATTAGTTTCAAAGTCCCCAAAGGGATTATTTATGGGTTTCTCGGCCCGAATGGCGCTGGAAAATCTACAACGATCCGGATGATGTGCGGCATTCTAGAGCCTACAAGCGGAGAAGGTTGCGTCGCAGGCTATGACCTTTACACACAATCCGAGGAAATCAAGTCACACATTGGATACATGAGCCAGAAATTCTCGCTTTATGAGGACCTTACCGTTGAAGAAAACATCAATTTCTATAGCGGGATCTATCGTGTGCCCTACGAAAAAAAACAAGAGCGGAAAGAGTGGGTTCTTGAGATGGCAGACCTTAAAGAACTGCGGAATACGAGAACCTCCGCCCTGTCCGGAGGATGGAAACAACGGCTAGCGTTAGGATGCGCGGTTTTGCATAATCCTCCGATCCTTTTTCTGGATGAACCTACATCAGGGGTTGATCCGGTCAGTCGTCGCTCATTTTGGCATCTCATCGGAATACTTGCCGACCAAGGCACCACCATATTTGTGACAACGCATTACATGGATGAAGCTGAATATCTCGACTACCTCGCACTCATTTACCGTGGTGAAATCATCGCTCGGGGGACACCGGAAAAGTTAAAAACAGACAGTATGAGCGACACGATCGTAGAGGTGGAGACTGAACACCCTCAAAGGGTGCTCGAGGCTATCTCCCATCTTAACGCCATAAAAGACGTCTCCTTATTTGGAAAGGGGGTTCATATTACCACAAAGGATTTCATTCAGACAAAAAACCAGGTCTCACAACTTTTTCAAAGCAATGGCTGGCCTTTAGTAAAGATGGAAGTGATCACCCCCTCCCTTGAAGATGTTTTTGTCTCTCTGATCGAAAAACGAGACGCCGAAGAAGGGAAGCAAAAGGAGTTTTCGGCATGAAGCTCCATCGGCTCTTGGCTGTATCAAAAAAAGAAGGGATCCACATCTTAAGGGACTGGAGAACTTTAGTTTTAGCCATAGCAATTCCATCCTTTATGCTGGTGTTATTTGGTTTTGCCCTTAAACTTGATGTCGATCATGTTCCTATGATCGTTTGGGATCAAAATAACACTCCCCAAAGCCGCGAACTGATCAGTCGTTTTGAGGGTTCGATTTATTTTAATCTACAAGCAGGAGCTGTGAATAATTACCGCGATTTGGAATATGCTATCGATAAAAATCGGGCTATTTTAGCGCTTATTATTCCCTATGACTTTGCTTCAAGAATCAATAACGGCCAAGAGACTCCTGTACAGCTTATTGTGGACGGATCTGATTCTAACACCGCAACCATAGCGCTGGGATATGTGGAGTCGATCATCAGAACTTTTTCCAAAAAATTAAGGGTTGAGGCGCGTCGTTTACATGGGCTTCCACCTTCTGTATCTCCCATCGAACTTCGCACAAGAATCTGGTTCAATGATGATGTGGAATCCAAAAATAGCATTGTCCCTGGTCTGATTGGAGTCATTATGATGGTCATTGCGGCGGTGCTTACTTCCTCGACAATTTCCAGAGAATGGGAGCAGGGGACGATGGAGCAATTAATTTCTACTCCGATCAAGGTTCCTGAATTAATTTTGGGTAAGCTTTTCCCCTATTTTGTGATTGGCATGTTTGATATGGCGGTGATTGTGCTGATGGGAGAGTTTATTTTTAATGTACCTATGCGAGGGAGCGCCATTTTGCTTTTTGTCATGGGAATGATATTTCTTATCGGAGCGCTATCCTTAGGTATATTAATCAGCACCGCTTGCCGGACACAGCTGGCCTCCAGCCAGATGGCAATGATTACCACATTCCTCCCCTCTTTTCTTCTTTCCGGGTTTATGAATTCTATTTCCATCATGCCTAAAGTGATTCAAATCATCAGCTATGCCGTACCGGCTCGTTATTTTATCTTTCTGCTTCGTTCTATTTACCTCAAAGGTGTGGGTCTTAGGGTTTTAGCATTTGAAACAATGCTTCTAAGCATTTTTGCCATATTGATGCTGACGTTGGCCATCGGTAAATTTAAAAAGCGGTTGGACTAACGATGTTTGAAAGAATCAAAGAAATGTTGATCAAAGAATTCATTCTTCTAATCCGCGATCCTAAAATGAGGTATTTGGTTCTGCTCATCCCGATCCTCCAGACGTTAATCTTTGGTTATGCGGTCACAACCGACGTTAAAAACATTTCTACGGCTATCTTTGATGAAGACAAGTCGGTGGAAAGCAGAGCTCTCATCGAAGCCTTTACCCATTCCGGCTACTTTGACTTCGACTATAACCTGACACACGATAATGAAATGGCAGATATTATGAATTATGGAAAAGCGACAGCGATTCTTCATATTCCCCGCGGGTTTCAAGATGATCTAAAGTTGGGCAAATCGGTGAATGTTCAAGGGATAATCGATGGGACAGACTCCAATATGGCTAGCGTTGTGCAAAACTATATGAGCCGAATCGTAGTCCAAGAATCCGATACGATCGCGGCGGTAAGAAATAAAACATTTTCCCCTCTTCAGACCTCTCTTCCTTCCGTCGATCTTGTCAACCGCGCGTGGTTTAACGAAAATCTAGAAAGTCGCAATTTTTATGTTCCGGGAATTTTAGCGACCGTCGTGACTTTATTAACGCTTACACTCACCAGTATGGCGATTGTGCGGGAAAAAGAAATCGGCACAATGGAGCAAGTAATGGTAACCCCGATCCGTCGTTCAGAATTTATTATTGGAAAAACGATTCCTTTTATCTTAATTGGGTTTTTCAATGTCACAGTGATTTTATTGTTTGCGGTTTTTTGGTTTGAGGTTCCCCTTAGGGGTCAAGTCGCATTGTTATACACCGGAATTTCTTTTTATCTCCTAACGACTTTGGGCGCGGGGCTCATGATCTCTACTATCTGCCAAACTCAACAGCAGGCGATGATGAGTGCGTTTCTGTTTTATTTTCCCTGTATTCTCCTTTCAGGATTTATTTTTCCTATTGCGAACATGCCGATCTATATCCAGTACCTTACCTACCTAAATCCGCTTCGTTATTTTTTATTGGTGATCAGGGGGGTATTCCTAAAAGGAGTGGGGTTAGAAATTCTTTGGCCTCAAATGATCCTACTGTCTATCATGGGGTTATGCATACTTACCATTGCAACCCGCAGTTTTAAGAAAACAATGACTTAATGGATTTTGTGAATGAAACGTTGGCATCCGCTAAAAATACAGTCAAACCTTTGTAAGCTGCTGTTGGTAGTTGCTGGCTTGCTTATGCGCCTTTCTGCGGCTTTTGCGGAAGAGGTCTGCAAAGAGGTCGTTACACTTGACCAGGCTATCGCTATCGCGCTCGACAAAAATCCTAAGCAGAAGGCCGCTCAACAGGGTATTTACATCGCTAAAAATGAGATTGTCTCCACATACTCCGCGTTTTATCCCGATATCGACTTCATCGGTAGCTATACAAGATTTCGAGAAAGAATCTTTTTACCCGTATTTAACCTTCCCGTTGCGACGCCGATCCTTACAAATCCTATCGTGGGTCCTATTAACGATTGGAATATCCGCATCGAAGGAAGCTATATTTTGTATGACTCCGGCGACAGGCTGTCAAAGCTTAGGGCTTCGCGGGCAAACAGTAAAATCGCTGCGGAAGAAGCGGACAGGATCAATCAGGAAATTATCTTGAACGTATCGCTCGCCTATTTTAATCATTTAAGCTATATTGATCTTTATGAAGTTGCTGCGCAGAGCTTTTCCCGCGCGGAAGACCACCTAAGAATTGCTCAAGAGCGTTTTCGCGTTGGAGATGTTCCCATGTCAGACGTCCTTAGAACACAGGTAGAGGTTGCGGAAGCTCGTCAAACCATTGTAAGAACACAAAGTTTGGTGCGAATTTCTAAGGGTAATTTGAATGTAACCATGGGGCTGGCGCCTAATACCGGATTTGAAATAGAAAAAATTAGGGCGGTGCTCATAGATCCTTCGACCCTCTCTATCACCGATTCATTTGACAATGCCATTAAATATCGTCCTGAAATCCGCTCACAAACCTATCGAATCGATGTCAAATCTAACGGCATTGACCAGGCGCGCAGCGCTTTTGGACCCAAAGTGTTAGCGACCGGAAAATTTGGAAGCCGAGACGTTGAATTTTACCCAAGCGACATCGAGTGGGCTCTTGGTGTAGGGGTCACTGTTCCTCTTTTTAAAGGATTTCGGAATGTAGCGAATTTAAGAAAGGCTCAAGGGGAATATAACCAAGAAGTTGCCGGATACCAAAGCGTTTCGTTAACTGTTAGGCAAGATGTCTGGAACGCCTACTCACGTATTTTAGAAGCGCTAGAGGCTATTAACGCAGCCAAAGCACAGGTCAAAGATGCGGATGAAAGCTTACGGCTTGCAAAAGAGCGTTATGAAGTAGGCGCGGGAACGATTAATGATTTGCTTGACGCGCAAACAGCCCTGTTAAGGGCAGAAGCTACACAAGTGGATGCTTTTAACCAATACCAGTCTTCAATAACGACTTATGCATGGGCGCAAGGATTATTAAGCTGCAATTAAAAGGATTTATGGATCCCTTCCAAGCCACTGAAGACAACGATTTCGAATTTCTAAAAAGCATCAGAAGAAATCCCATAAAGCTAAATTCCTTTGGTTATACTCCGCTGGAGTGGGCATACCTTTTAGGACGCTCCAAAGCCGCGGGTATTTTAGAAACTAGAACGCCAAAAATGCTAAAAATTGATCTTGGACAGGGTATTAAGAAGATCGCCCCTTCTGAATTTCCCCATTTTTTTGAAGTCGAATACTACTCTCATTTGCAATTTGAATCAGTATCACAACTTAATCAAAAACTTCGCGAGGCTCCCTGGATGATTGCTTATACTCCTGTCGGCAGGCCGCTAAGAGTTGATGGTGAAAAATATCGCCTAGAACTTAACACTGGTTACGTTGCTGATTCAGTCATCAAATGGATCGACGAGGATATCGGATATGGACTTTATGCCGGAATCGATTTTTTCCCGGGGACATATATTGGGGAATATGTTGGGAAGGTAAGAGAGATTCAGCGGCTCAATAAAGACCTGAATTCCTATTGTTTCCACTATCCAACACGTTTTTTTTCTTGGAACTATACTGTGATTGACTCGATAGAGCAAGGTAATGAAACTCGCTTTATCAACCATAGCGACACACCCAATCTTCAACCTCGCTGGCTGCTGGACAGGGGGCTGATGCATTTGGTGTTTTTTTCTAATACCTTTATTCCTAAAGGCACGCAGCTAACCTTCAACTATGGCAGGGACTTCTGGCGCAATCGGGGATCATTTGTGCGAATAAAAGAATCCGAACGAATTAAATTGTAAAAAAAATTCTATCGTACATATTCATCTGTTAGAATTTTAAATTATCACCCCACACACAAAAACTGATTGAGAAATTCAACCACAAAAAAAATTGCTTTACATTCACCCGGACATAGCCTATGGGGCCATTAGCCGTAAGGTAGAGCCAAATACCCTTATGATTTTTGAAGTAGAACTCTTAAAAAACAAGTAAAGATCGCTTATTTTGACACCTTTGGAGCTTCGAGGCTTGGTCGCGGCTTATCGACTGGGATTTCTTTTAGATTTACGTGGGCAATCCATTGCCAGTTGCCATTAATTTTCTGCCAAACGCTCATCCGGGGTGCCGGTTTTGCCGAAAGCTGGATGTTTGTTATCTTTTCCTGAACAGAAATAAGATAGGTGACAACGAGTGTGTCACCATTCTCGGTTACTTTTAGATTAGAAATGTCGTAGGAGCCAAGGTACAAATTTTTGATCAGCTCGATCTCCGCACCGCGTGTTAATGCCCCAAAAGTATGGAGGGACTGGAACTCTTCTGCGATATTTTTTTCAACAGCTGTAAAATTTTGATGCTTCATATCCTCCCACATTTGAGTTTCTAATTTTTCGCCTAATGAGGTTTCTGCCCATAAGGAAAGAGTTAGAACTGTCAAAGCGGTCATAGCTGCCAGAATGTATTTTAACATGAGGATCACTCCCTGAAAGTTTTTATCGTTTAGTAAAGCTTAAGTAGGTATTCGATCAGGTCTTTCGAGGTGACAATCCCTAAAAGTTCATGATCATCGTTTACAACAGGAAGAGAATGAAAGTGTCCTGTAGCCAACTTTTCAGCGGCATCACGAATAGTGCTTGTCGCTAGAATGCATTCAGGATTCTTCGTCATGATTGATTCTATATCTAGCGTATGGTCAAGAACCGCATAAACAGCCTTTTTATCCGTCACTCCAAAAGATTGCTCGAAGCTGACTCGGATAAGATCGAAATAACTGACGATGCCGATCAATTCATTGCCGTCCACAACAGGAAGATGGTGGAAGACTCCATCACTAAAAATTTCACCCACTTCGGAAATAGGCGTTTTAAGGTGAATTGTTGTGGGATTTGCTGTCATGATGTGAGTGACAAGCTCATGATGTTTAGCGTGTACCAAGTGAAAGTCCTTTAATAAATTTCTCTTTATTTTGCGGTCACGTTAACAGTCGGGGGCGATTAATGTCAATTCATCAGTCCATTAGAGGTGATTCCGAAATTAAAATACCGTGGATTTTAATTACAGAATCACCTCTATTATATTTTGGGAAGGTTTAACTTTCTTGAGCTGCCAACCAATCGAGCCAGCCGATGGAAAATTCAGGATTTTCAATACAGTACCGGTAGAATTCCACGACAAATTCTGCGCGAGCGACCACGTAGGGGTATTTCCAGTGATCCACATCGGGGATTGAAAGAAGATCAAGACCGCCGATCAGCGCCTGCCTATTAATAATATCTTCTGCGCTAACCTGGCTAGCATTCTTCATCATATCATACATAGCCATAAACGTTGTTGTCCTTCCCTGACCTGCGGAGCAGTGAAAATGGAGCCAAGTTCCGTCCTCCAATGTCTTCACAAAGTTTACGAAATCTTCGACAGCTTCATCGGATGGTCGTGTATGATCCGTGGCGAAAATCCGCTTGTATCCTAAGCCCAGTCGAGTAGAAATTTCTTCTTCAGATTCAACAACTTTTACAGAAACTGTAAAAGAATCTTCTTTATGCTTGCTGGTATACACAAATGCTTTAGGGTTGCTAATCAATTTCAGCATTCTTTCTTGCTGGTCTAGCTCAATTTCCTCTTTTGATAACCCTGTGTTTGTCCAGTTGTTATGTGAGTACCATGTAATCGCCATGCCATTTAATATCCCGTGAGGTTCTTGTCTTAAGTCAACAACAGTGATGTTCCAGTTTGGGATCGATTCCATTACTTTCTTTAAGCTTTGTTGGGAGAATTGCGCGCTTCCTGAAGCATTCAGTTCAGCTAGCCCTAAAAAAGAAGGGGTTGTTATGTCTCTTTCCGAAACTAAATCGGTTGTCATTCTAAAGTTGCGGGGAAGGATGGGATTATTTTCCATATTGCGGATAAGATAGGTACTTTCTGCAGACAAAGCCGGTGGAGAAATAAAATACACTGCTAAAAGAAAAGATGCCGCGAGAAAAACGTATTTAGCCATTTAAAACCCCTAATATAAACAAATTAAAAACAACAATAACACAACACACTCAATTAATCAATAAAATTATACAATTCGTGATAATAAGTATATATCAATATATCACTATAACTCGATTTTATACAGCATCGAGTCAAGAAAAAAATATAAAATCCCCCTTCCGAGCCGCTGTTTCTCAAATGATTGCATGAAAGTGGTCGAAACGATAACATTCACATGAAAATATCACAAACTAGCGGAGGCCTCTAAAAATGACAAAACGACTTGAAGTGGGTGATTCTATCCCCGTATTTAAACTGAAAGATGCAGAGGGCATGGAGTTCACAGACGAAGACTTTACCGGCGCTCCCATTGTCATCTATTTCTATCCAAAAGACGACACCCCTGGCTGCACTAAAGAAGCTTGTAGCTTCAGAGACAACCTTGAAGAACTCGACTCCCTAGACGTTGTTGTGCTAGGCGTCAGCCCTGACTCTGAAGAATCGCATGAACAGTTCATAGACAAATACAACCTTAACTTCACGCTTTTTGCTGATACGACTAAAGAACTGTGCAAGGCCTTTGGAGTTATCCATGAAGAAGTCAAAGAAGGTAAAAAAACGGAACGGCTAGAAAGAACGACATTTCTAATAGACTATGACGGCACTATCGTATGGATCGAACGGCCGGTAAAAGTCGAGGGTCATGTTGAACGTGTCATTGAAGCTGTAAAGTCGTTGGAACGATGATTCCAGTTACGGTCACCATACTCACAAAAAACAGTGAGAAATACCTTCAGCAAGTGCTTACACCACTTGCTGAATTCAAAGAGGTTCTTCTTTATGATAACGGTTCCGCAGACGGCACTTTTGAAATAGCCTCGAAATTCCCGAACGTCCGGATTGAAAAAGGGACATTTGAAGGGTTTGGAGCAACTCATAATAAGGCTTCCGCCGCTGCTGAGTTTGACTGGATCTTATCCATTGACAGTGATGAGGTGGTGACACCTGAAATGGTTTCGGCGATTCGCGCGCTTACTCTAGACACAGAAAGTGTATACTCGTTTCCCCGGCATAATTATTTTGAAGGAAAATGGATCCGATGGTGCGGTTGGTATCCTGACCGGCAGTATCGACTTTACAACCGCACGAAAACATCTTTTACTAATGCAGAAGTTCATGAAGCTATCATTGTTAATGGGTTAAAGCACGTGGCATTAGAAGCGCCGCTGATTCATTATTCTTACGAAACCCAGGCAGACTTCCTGGCAAAGATGCAATCGTACTCCACGCTGTTTGCAAAACAATATGCGGGGAAAAAGAGCTCGTCGATCCTCAAAGCAATTTCTCACGGAATTGGGGCCTTTTTAAAGAGTTATGTGGTGAAGAGGGGTTTTCTTGGAGGAGCTCAGGGATTTATGATCTCAGTGTATAATGGCAACACAGCCTTTTACAAATACCTGAAACTGCGCGAAGCGAATCGAAAGCTTTAGAGGTGATTCCGAAATTAAAATACCCTGTCTTTTGACCCTTGTTGTCGCTTTTTGAAGGGCATTTTAATTACGGAATCACCTCTTTACTCGACTTTGTACAAAAATTGTACAAAGTCGATTTTTATTGATTAACGGCCGATTAGGATAAAAATTCCCGAGATCAACGCCAGGATTCCTAGAACAATCGGAGGAATTCCAAATCCGCCAATGACGGTTGTGAGTCCGATTAAAATCAAATAGATCGCTAATAATAGAAAGCCGATATTGCTTGTGATATGCATATGTATCTCCTTATTTAGGTTTCTTGAGGAGTAACATATTTACATTATTAACAACAAGACCAATCAAATGGCAGTATTTTAGAAATGGCTGCGGTTTTATGGCGCAGCATCATGAGTCGATCGACCCCCACGGCAACTCCGCAGCAGTCAGGGATCCCTTTTTGTAATCCATCCATAAAGAACTCGTCGATCGGTAATGGATCTTTTCCGGCAGCGACTCTTTCGAGATTTGCTTTTACTAGCCGTAACCGCTGTTCATCGGCATTCGCCAGTTCATGATATCCATTAGCAAGCTCTAACCCGTCGACATAGATTTCGAATCGTTCGGACACTTCAGTGTCATCGATAGTCGTGACGCGCGCCAATGCGGCCTGTGTCGGAGGATAGTAAGCTAGCAGGGTAATCTTTCCATGACCTAATCGAGGCTCTACAAGTTCCGCAAGAATCAGATTAAGGATTGCGTCCCGCCCCTCCTCTTCGATTCCCGAATAAACCGGAACTTCCCTTTTCCAAAGAACTTCCAGCAAATTCAAATCGGAGGCGGTCACACAATCGACTCCAGCATACTTTAAGACAGCTTCACGATAGGTCAGTATTTCTATCGGCAACTCACCAAGAAATAACTTCACAAATTCGGCAGTCTCTTCCATCATTTGTAAAAAAGTAAATCCTACGCGATACCACTCAGCCATGGTGAATTCGGGGTTATGCCGGGAACCCACCTCGCTCATGCGAAAGACGTGTCCAAGTTGATAGATATCTCCCAATCCTTCTGCCAAGAGCCTTTTCATACAATATTCCGGAGAGGAATGCAAATACCGAGAAAGAAGGGTGGCGTCAACAACTTTGAATAGGTCGATATGGAGGTCAATAGATGCCCCACTGGTTAAGGAGGGGCAATCCACTTCTAAGATATTTCTTTCGGAAAAAAAACGGCGGGCCTTTTCAAATTGGGCGGCCCGGTCCCTTAAGATTTCTAACCGTTGTGGTACAGACATTAGAACGTTGAAACTCTAGAGACGTATTCTCCTGTGCGAGTATCGATCTTAATGGTTTCACCTTGTTCAACGAAAATAGGAACTTGGATCTTAGCGCCGCTGCTAACGATTGCGGGCTTAAGAACTCTTCCGGATGCTGTATCTCCACGAACTCCCGGGGAAGTTTCAACAATTTTCATTTCCATAAAGGTGGGTGGTTCTACAGTCACTGGCTGTCCGTTATAGAATACGACGCCGTAGAGCAAATCATCCAATAGCCAATTCACGGTCTCGCCAATACTTTCTAGGGGGATGTGAACTTGTTCGAAATTGGTCTCGTCCATGAAAACGACGCTATCGACTTCTTTATAAAGCATTCTCATTTGTGTTTCGACAACATCGGCGACGTCTAATTTTTCACCTGATTTGAAGGTACGCTCCAACACACGGCCTGTAAGCAAGTGCTTGAATCTTACACGGTTGATTGCCTGGCCCTTGCCCGGCTTTACAAACTCATTCGTTACAATCGTATAGGGTTGTCCTTCAACGATTACTTTCATTCCTCCGCGGAATTCGTTAGTACTTACTTGTGCCATGATAAAAACCTGTAACTAAAATTTAACGCCTATGCTACCACAAATTAATTTCTGTGTCCAGTTCACCCATAAAGAGGTTGTGGGAAAATCAGTAAATCATTGATTATGTTAATCCAAGCGCTACTTTAAGTGCTGTTTCAACATCGATCATCGTCTTGGAAAGTCGTTGCTCATGTTACCAATCCCATCCTTCAACGTCATTCGAATTGTCTATAGCGTTCCACGCTTCTATTATTTTTAATCGCTCTGGATCTTTATTCGCTTCTTCATATGCCGCTTCGATGCTCAGCATTTTTTTTGTTCATCCCGGCCAAAGATTTTCTTACTGCCTCTGCGTGTAGCATTGCATTTAGATAAGCGGGAAAGGATAAAGTAATATTTATGTGTTTTTGACGTACCATGAGTCACCTATTAGTCTTATTTGAGTATATCGCAATTACGTAAACAAAAGCTCTTATCTTGATCCCGGGATGGTAAAAATTGTGTCGTTTTTATATGATAAAGCTCCAAACAGAGGAACTACCCATGTGGCCAAAATCCTATAAAGACTATCCGAAAGACACGCCGCTAGTTCAAAATCGGGTGGAACCGGGAAAAGGAATCATCGGTTGTGAAATGTCTGAGCCGAATGGTTGGGGTGAACAACTCGATATTCCTCCAAAGACTCGAAAAGAGGGTCTATCCACCACATTTTGGAAATGGCTTTTAAGAGAAAACTAATAACA
>CAZENM010000041.1:0-16616 GCA_964513575.1 uncultured bacterium
TCCCCCTTCAGCGGGATATTTCCCAGCTCAATAATCTACTCGCGAGCTATCAATTAGAAGTTCAAAATAAACAACTTAGTCCAGAACTGTTTAACAATGATCTTTACAGTCATACTGAGAAAAAAATTGATAAGAACCTAGAAGGTCTATCGGAAAGCTTAAAAAAATATGATGGCCCCGATAAAAAAGGGCAGAAAATACAACTGCAAATTTATCAATTCAATGAATTTGTTAAAAGCTGGAACGAATATAAAATAATTTCTCCGGATGTTTCACCTAGAACACGTTACATCATTTTTTTACAGCTTTACAGGTTCCTTCAAAACTTTCAAATCGGCTTTAGCAATAGTTTTAAAATGAATCTTAATATAGACGAGGGAACATTAAAATTAATCAATGTGGCTTTTGAGGATCTTCCAAACTTGTATGTTCAAATCCCTCTTTTCTATGCGCTGATGTCGCAATCCCCTGAATCGCATTGGGTAGAGATTAACAGGAACGGCGATCTTTCCGGAATAAGTCTTGAAGTCAATCAAGCAGAGTTTGACATCCAACAAACTTTAATAGGTCTTTCGGAACAAATTAATCTGCCTTTGCAAACGGATACCCAATCCCACTTTAGAAATGTTTTAGATGAGTTTTCCACGGTTAACTTAGCGCTGAGTCAGGTCATCGAAAAAGAAATCCGTCGTCTGTCCGAATCGCCGCATGTAAACGTAGAGGAGGCTTATCATCTCTCTCAAAACGCTATTAATTCCTATAATGAACTACAACAGCTTGCGATTGAATATCTGACAAAACTATATAACACTCAGGCGGCATCTATATCTTTAAGGTTTAATTTAAGCATTATTTTGTCTTTTCTGAGCTTTATCTTGATAGGGTTGGTTTTTATCACGCGAATTATTAGAAAACCGATTGCGGAGATTTCTGAAGCAGCTAATGAGCTGGCTGTCGGCAAGGTAAATACCCGTATCCTCATTCATTCAAAAGATGAAGTTGGACAAATGGCAGAGGGGTTTAATGAGCTAGCCAATTTTCTTGAAAGCAAGCTAAGAGAGGTGAAGGGGATTGCAAAAATGTTACTCGACTCTGTTCAGGTTGTTTTTCAAGTAGCCGGGAATTTGGAACGGAATGCAACTCTTCAAGACAGGGAGTTGGGGGTAATTAGGGGGCATACAAAAGAAATTTCTGTGATTGTCAAAGAATTTTCACTTAATCTAGCAAATGTTTATAAAAGCATCAATGCGACCACAGGGCTTGCAGACATTGGAAAGACAAGTCTTGAGCATATGGAACAGGTGATGCAGCAAATGGTAAAAGCTTCAAAAAGTATTGTAAATACTCTGAACACCCTAAAAGAGAAAATTAACTCAATTAACGATGTGATAAATACTATCGTAAAAATTGCAGACCAAATTAATTTACTCTCGCTGAATACAGCTATTCAAGCAAATAAGGCAGGCCCTGAGGGAAAAGGTTTTTTGGTGATTGCTAAAAAAATTAAGGAATTATCAGGCCAAGCTGCATTTTCTACGTTAGATATCGAAGATATCGTAAAGGAAATTATCGAATCGGTGAATATGAGTGTCAGTCAGGTGGATCAATTTCTGCATAACGTTCTATTGCAGGTCTGTGATTCTACGCAGCTCAGTGAAGAGTTTAAGGCCTTAATCCAATTTTTCCAGCATCAGGCCGATGTCTTTAAGAGTGTAAATGAGGACATGACGAGACAGGCGGAATGTGCCACCGAGATCCAAGGGGTGCTTTTAGGCCTTTCCGAGGCCACAAAAAGAACGAATGCCTCTGTGAATCAGTTTAATCATGAAATCGAGTTTCTTTATCGTTCTACAACAAACCTGGTAGAAAAAATTGAAAGTTTTACGCATCCAAGCTACAACTCTCTCCAGTCTATTGCAGATAATTATTCCAAGGGGAAAGAATGAACTTATATTCCAGGTTTTTGGGTCTTTTAACCTATAGACAACGATTTCTAATTCCAGCGGTCATTTTTTTTCTATTTGTCCCTTATAATGCCTACGTCATTATACAAACATTTAATTTTTGGATTAGGCAATCGGAATGGCAGCAAGAGGGGAATACTCTTCAGCAACAGATGAATAATTTGTTAAATGTTGTTTCGCTCCGTCAGGAACAAACAGGAGCTCAGTTACTTAATGGCGAAACATTGAATGTTTCTCCGGCGATAAATAATTCAATAGAAGAACAATTTAAGATCATGATGCCCTATGAAACTACAAAGGACCCCGGAACACATTTTTTGACGAACGGTTTTTCGCTTCTTAACGATCCATCCATAGAAATTAAGGCAATAGAAGAGCTTTGGAAAGCCTTATTGAGTAAAGGTGCAGCGATAACTTTTGAAGAGAATAACGAACGCCATCAAAAGATTGTAGATCTGCTGCGCGATCAGTTGGCGACATTAGGGTATTCCTACGCTCTTTTTCAGACCCGTTCAATAGCATTAGATGAGTATTCAACTTTGGTCCTTGTGGATATCCCCGCGATCGAGGAAATGATAAAACAGGTGGCAATCAAAATCAGGTTGATTATCGCGAGTTCCACTGATGATATTACTACTGTAAGTGAGGTGATAGCTTTAACCGAGAGGATAAAAACAGGCATTCAAAAGGTTTCTAATAAGGTTCAGGCGTACAATTCTCATTTAGATGAGAGAAACGTTAAAAAAAATTCTCACGAATTCGATAAGTCCAAAAAATCCTTAAATAGCTTTGTGAGCGAGATAACACAATTTCTTGATGTAATTATGAACAATCAGTCTTCATTGATGAATGAAAAATCACTACTCCAAGGTGTTCTTGGAGCTAAGCGAGAGCTTGTTAATGAACTTTACAAGAACCAACAACCTCTGTTTGAAAATGAGCGTTTTGTAAATAGCGTGTATTATTATGCCTACTTAATTCAACTGCTCCTTGCTACAATAGTTATCTTTATTCTTATCAAATATCACGTAATCAGTAACCACCTTGAAGCCCTAAGAGATCATATTCACAATCTAGCGAAGGGGCAGCTGTCACATTGCTTTACTTCTAATAAAAATGATGAGTTCGGGATTGTAGGGAAAGCCCTCGATAAAGTGGTGGAGGTTATCGGAATCATCATGGCAGATCTGATTTTGTTGGGGAAAAAAATTGAGGAAACAACCCAAAAAGTAACCTGGGCAGTACAAGAACAGGGAAAGATGCTTGCCGAACAAGAAGAGATTATTAAAGGCGGAAAGAAAACAGCCCAAAACATAGCCGAAAAGGCTCAATTTTTATCCAATTTATTAAATGAGCTTTGCGAATCTTCACAGTTTACTTCTCAGGCTGAAAGTGCTAGCAGTGGATTAAAGAAAATGCGAGAAAACATGGGTTCTTTAGCCGATTCATCTAAAGAGTTTATTGTGAAGTTCAGTGATGTGGATGAACTTGTCAAAAACATGCAGAAAAAAGTGAATTTTATGGATCGTTTGGGAGATCAAGCGAAGATGCTTTCTCTGAATGAAAAAATTGAAAACGCAAATATTATTACGAGCGCGGGAAACTTTTCTGAAATTACAGATAAAACGGAACTTTTCTCGGATAACAGCGAACACTACACATCGCAGATAAAAAAAATCATAAAGGATGTTTCTGCGGATGTTAAAATGGTAAGAGGAGAGGCGGAAAAGTGCTTTGATGAGATCCGCGATGGTGCTGCCCAGTTGAATTTAGTAAGTAATCAATTAGAAGAGATCGCAAGGCACGGTAAGGATCAGCAAATTAAATTTTTAGAAGTTGATCAAATGATGAAAAAACAGGCTTCGGCCTCCCAAAAAATCATGGATTCCGTGGAAAAATTACTGGTACCTACAAATGAAAATACAGCTCTCGTGCAAGAGCTTCCCAATATTTTAGATGATATTATTCAACAGCAGAAAAAACTTACCGAGGTGGTCAATAAAATGGTGTATATCCCATGAGTATGAATGAAAAAATTCGAACATTTTTCTTAAAATACAGCTACCTGCAAAAAATAATGGTTGTAGTTGTCGTAACGATAATAGTGACTTTTTCGATCGTCATAGCGCTCACATATACCGGTTATGGTCTTTATCACGATTCTCTTTTGGATAAAACCACCTTTCCAATCCAGCAAAATCTTATAAAAATTGGCAACTTAATAGCTCGACAACAGTTGGAAATTCAGAATAGACAATCGTCGTTAAATAGTTTGAATGAAAAAGCGTTAAAGGAAACTGAAAAAGAGATTGATAAAGAAATAAAGGCATTTAGAAGCTCCGTAGATAAATATCAAGCCGCGCAGACCGAAGATATCTCACGTATAAAAACTCAATTGCGAATCAGTCAATTCGACGAATTGGTAAAAAATTGGAATTCTTATACAAAAATATCGAGTCAAAAATCGCCCAAAAATGAGTATGAAGATTTCGCAATGCTTGTTAGAGAGTTTCTAATTTATCAAACCGGCTTGCAGGATTACTTTAAGATGACATTAAATGATGATGAAGGGACAAAGAGATTAATTAACGCGAGCTTTGTAGCGATTCCGAAATTGACTTTTCAAATCCCTCTTTTTTATGCCTTAGTTTCAGAAGATGTAGAGACTTCTTGGGTTCCGGTTCAAAGAAAAACAGACCTTTACGGTACTGTTCTGAGGATGACTGAAGCTGCAGAGAGTCTCTTACAGTCTTTGAAAGGGGTTTCAGGGAAAATTGATCCTTCGTTGCAAACAGACACAAACGGGCGGATTCAGCAATTGTTAGAAAATATCGCAGCAGCAAATGTGGAAGTTCTTAGAAAGATTGAAGACGGGATGAAGGATGTCCCTAAAGATAATGCCGCGAGTGAGTTAGAAGCGTATAATATTTCAAAAAATGCTCTTAGGGTATATGGGGAAGCTCAATTAGAAATTAATGGCATGTTGAATAGTTTAATAAATCTTCAAGAGGAGTCCCTTCATTTTAGGTTGTTTGCCGGTTATTGGCTAATGCCCATTGCCATAGTCATTATTTTTGTCGTTTATTTTACGCGAATGATCATTATGCCGATCAGAGAGCTTGCTAATGCGGCTAATGATTTAGGGGTTGGAAAGGTTGATGTTCGCGTCCCCATTCATTTCAAAGATGAAGTTGGAGAAATGGGCGCGGGATTTAATGCTTTAGCAATTTTTTTAGAAAACAGACTACATGAGGTGAAAACCGTCTCACAGAGTCTTCTTCAGTCTGTTAATGTTATTTTTCGTGTCGCGCAGAATCTAGAGGCCAATACAGTGGCCCAAGATAGAGAATTAGATTCTATTAAAGGGCATACAAAGGAAATTACTGTTCTTGTAAAAGAATTTGCCTTGAACCTAGCCAATGTCTACAAGAGTATTCAGGTAACGACGGGCTTCGCTTCGCTTGGAAGGACTAGTCTTTCGGAGATGGAACAAGTGATGCATCAGATGGTGGAGGCCTCTCAGGGTATTGTAAATACATTAAATACGCTGAATCAAAAAATCAATTCGATTAATGATGTCATTAGTACAATTGTGAAAATTGCCGACCAAGTCAACCTCCTCGCGCTAAACACCGCAATACAGGCGAATAAGGCAGGCCCTGAGGGAAAGGGGTTTGCTGTTATTGCCAAGAAAATCAAAGAATTATCGGGTCAAACGGCCTTTTCCACGCTGGATATTGAAGAGACTGTCCAGCAGATTATTGCTTCGGTGAACTCCGAGGTTGTTGAAGTTCACAGGTTCCTGCAAAAGGTGTTATTACAGGTGAGTGAGTCTACTCAGCTAAGCGAAGAATTCAAAAATCTGATTCGGTTTTTTCAACATCAAGTGGAGGTGTTTGAAAGCGTGAATGAGGATATGTCTAAGCAAGCAGAAAGCGCAACGGAAATTCAAGGGGTTTTATATGACCTTTCGGATGCTTCGAAGCGTACAAAACTATCTGTAAATCAGTTTTATCGCGAAATTGAATTTCTGTACCATTCAACGACAAATTTAGTCGATAAGATCGATAGCTTTACTCATCCTGATTATCATGCGACAGCAGGTTTCAGCTCTAAATCCACGGAAGATAATTCATCCAAAGTCCCCTCAATAAAGGTGTAAAAGGAGATCTATCCCAACACGATTAAAACAAAAAAATTTAGTGGAATGTTTTTTTGAGGGATTAAGCGTAGGCTAAGAGTAACGCTCTAGCGGTGTTGGCAATAGAAAGTTCCGGTTCATTTCTTAAAATGTTTGCTAGTTTAAGCCCTTCTTCTTTTCTACCCATCATGAGGAAAGTTTTACAGAGGTTAAGGAGGGTAGGAGCATGATCCGATTCCAGTTTTAATGCTCGATCAAATAAGGGAAGCGCTTTATCGGGATTTCCGGTTTCCATGTATAGTGCGCCCAAGGTTTGCGCATCATAAGCGCTATCATTGTCTAAAAGAACAAGCGCCTCAAAAAATTTAAGGGCAATATCATACTTGCCTTGTCTTAGATAAGAATACCCCGCGTACCGAAGGTCGCCAATCTGCTCTTCGTTCACATTCATTTTTTGTCGCCAATTTACCTTTGCCATTTCCTATCCTTGTACAAATCGACCGATATTCCCTAAAATTTCACCCATCCATTTGTTGATGGTTCCCATTTGCGTAAAGCATTCTTGGAGTGTTTCTTTTTCTTCTTTTTCATCTTCGTCACCGGGATCGTAGCTATTTAAAAAATCTTCCATCTCATCCTGTTCTTTTTCGAAACTAGGAGCGATACGGTGTCTTTTGAAGGGAGAACGGCGAAGTTGGCGGAATTCTGCCGGGGGGCGAAAGCTAGCCCAGGGAGTGTGTGCTGTTCGCACTCCTAACAGCAAGTCAATCTCGGTGGGCTTGGGATAGTTATCTGAAACTTGAGTATGTGTGGGAATTGCAGATGCTTTTGTCATCTGAATTTGGGTTTCAAACTGCTCCATCATTTTTGTTCGGATGGCATACAGATTGTAAACGCTCAGGTCTAATTTATCGATTGTTGTCATGTTGAATCCTCCCCTTGGGGAAATTTATCAGGACTCTAAGGCAGTGAAAAAAAGAAATTCAGTCTAACTTCACCGATCTTTTTTGTCTTATTATTCAGTCGCCCTTGCTCATAATTGACGTCAGCGTTGTGAGAGAGGTCGTTTAAATGAAATCATAAAACATCTTGATCACAAGCAAATCGATACTAAAATTTTACAACCTCTTTGTCACACATATACACATTTTCATTTTATCATGAGTGATTTAAAATGTAAAATCACCATCATAATAAGGATATTCCGTGCATCCCCATAAATCTGTTTTGCTAGACGAGGTCCTTCAGGCTTTCGAAGATCGTTCAATTGAATATTTTGTCGATGGAACCCTCGGCGCCGGGGGGCATTCCGAAGCAATATTGCGACACCACCCGGAGATTAAGGAATTGATAGGCATTGATCAAGACCCATCCGCGCTGGAGATTGCTCGTACACGCTTGCAGCCTTTCGAGTCAAAGCTTCGGCTTATCCATGGGAATTTTTCCGAGTTGGAAAAGTATCAGCTTCCTCCGATCGATGGTTTTTTGGTGGATTTAGGAGTTTCCTCTATGCAGCTTGACCAGCCAGATAGGGGGTTTAGTTTTATGCATGAAGGTCCGCTAGACATGAGGATGGATACAACCCAGGAATTGACCGCAGCCGAGATTGTGAATACCTGGGATGAGGGAGAACTTGCCAAAATTTTCCGTGATTATGGAGAGGAAAAACAATGGCGTAGAGCCGCAGGTTTGATCGTAGAAGAAAGAGCTAAAGCTCCCATTACGACCACCTTGCAGTTAGCTCAGCTATTTCGAGAAAAACTCCATAAGGGAGCAAAAAAAGGGCTCCATCCCGCAACCTTGATTTTTCAAGCCCTTCGCATTGCGGTCAATGGAGAATTAGATGTGATTGAAAAAGTTCTCCCCGCGGTTTTAAAACTATTAAAGCCGGGTGGAAGAATTGCGGTTATTTCATTTCAAAGTTTAGAAGATAGAATTGTGAAAAATCTCTTTCGCTATTGGGCAGAGGATAAAGAAAGTTCCTCCGGAGTCTGTGGTATTTTCCGTGATAAAGTTCCTGAAGGGAAAGTGATTACTCGAAAGCCCGTAGAAGCTAACGAAGAAGAAGTCTCCGAAAATCCCAGGAGCCGCAGCGCAAAATTAAGGGTGTTTGAGAAAAGATGAAGAAACAGATCTTTTATTGTTTATTTATTGTTGTCATCACAATATACGCTCTGATTGAACAGCAAAATCAGCTCACAGAGCTTCAGTTGCGCCTTCCTGTATTGGAAAAAGAGGTGCGTAGTCTGAGCGAGCGAAATAATCAGCTTCGGTTTGAGATTGCCCAATTCGAAGACCCAAAGAAGTTGCTGAATCTGTTAGGTTCTGATTACAAACAACTTGTATTTTTACACGAACATGAAGTGACGGAGATCTCATGCCCTCGCGATTCAGAGTAATAGCTTTAGCTCTTATTTTATTTTCACTTTTTTCACTCCTGATCATTCAGTATTATAAAATCCAAATCATCGAACAGGATAAATGGACTAAGCTAGCTGAGAAACAGCATTTTTTTGTCGTAAAAGAGCCCTATAAGCGAGGGCGTTTTTTTTCTAATACTTCGTTTTTGCAAGGGCAAGCGGAGGTGGAAATCCCTTTTGTTTACGACACCCAAAAATTCCATCTCTTCATAGACCCATTGTCAATCCCTTTGGCGCACCACGAGTCGATTGCTGAAAAAATCTCTGAGCTGCTGAAGCTTAATAAAAAAGAACAAAAAAAACTATTTTGTCATTTTGGAAAGAAGTCTCGATGCCGTAGAGTAGCCCTCTGGGTCAGTCAAGACAACCAACAAGACCTTCAAGAATGGTGGTTGAGTTTTATAAAGGGAAAACGGATTCCACGGAACGCTCTTTATTTTGAAGCTGACTACAAAAGATGCTATCCCTTTGGAGCGCTACTGGGGCAGGTGTTACATACCGTTCAGGATGTCAGAGAAGAAAAAACGGATAGAATGATTCCTACAGGAGGGTTAGAGCTTTATTTCGATGAGTACTTAAGAGGATTTCCGGGAAAAAGAAAAATGATGAGATCCCCAAGAAACTCATTTGAAATCGGAGAACTGCTGCAATCTCCCGAAGATGGGGCTGATATTTATCTGACAATTAATCATGTGATCCAAAGTATCGCTGAAGATGAGCTGGAAAAGGGTGTTAAAAAATCGGAAGCTGTTTCAGGGTGGGCGATTGTGATAGACCCGTGGAATGGGGAAATTTTAGCGCTTGCGCAATACCCCTATTTTTATCCCGAGGACTATCGAAGCTATTTTAATGATCCGTTAAAAATCGAGCATACACGAGTTAAGGCGATCACTGATTCCATCGAACCCGGATCAGTAATGAAACCCTTAAGCATGGCGATTGGATTGATTGCGAATAAGGTCTCGGAGCGTCCATTATTTGATCCCGATGAAAAAATTCCAACAATGAACGGCTCCTTTCCGGGAAGATCAAAACCCCTTTTTGATGGGGTTGTGCATAATTTTTTAAATATGGATATGGCCATACGAAGATCATCGAATATCTATATCGCCCGCGTGATCGAAAAAGTGGTGAATACATTTGGTGCTCAATGGTATCGCCACTCGTTAACGCAATTCGGATTTACGCAGCCAACAGGCATAGAGCTCTTTTCGGAAACTCGGGGATATCTGCCGATGCCGGGAAAAAAGTATAAAAATGGAGTGCATGAATGGTTGCTGGGGACTCCTCCCGCATTGGCAATGGGGTATAATTTACAGGTGAGCTACCTGCAGCTAGTACGTGCCTATAGCGTTCTTGCTAATGGGGGAAGATTGGTCAACCCCACATTAGTGAGAAAAATTGTCCGCGGAAAGGATGTGCTATTAGATAACACAACTGCCGATAGAATAGAGGATTTTCCACGCGTGATGTCGCCCGAGATCTGCAGACGTGTGATCAAAGGAATGAAGTATGTCACCAAGTGGGGAGGGTCGGGTTCGAGGGGGGATGTGATAGGTTATACTGAAGCCGGAAAATCAAGCACCTCGAAGAAGAATTTCCAGGGTAAATACTCGGAATCCCGTTACCGCGCATCGTTCATCGGGATTACACCTACATCAAAACCACGATTTGTGATTCTGGTTGGGATGGACGAGCCGAAATACGCATATATTCCGGGGCTGGGAAAGAATCATAATGGCGGGGTGTGCTGTGCGCCTGTTTTCGCAAGAATAGCGCAACGAAGTCTGGAGTATGCACAAGTGACCCCTGATGACCCTGGAGCTTTCCCAAAGGGAGATCATCGAAGCCTTCCTCTGAAGAAAGACTGGTTTGATGAAACTCGCTTATTGCAAGAAATGTACGAAAAGTGGAATAACAAGCGTTAGACCTCTAATATTATTACGATTAAAAGAATGAAACTCAAAAAATTGCTACGTGAGATAGAACAAGTTCAAGTGAAAGGGTCCAAAGAGGTCGAGTTCTCTGGGGTATCCTCCAACTCAAAGCTAGTGGCGCCGGGAAATCTGTTTGTGGCCAGAACAGGCCTTAAGGAAAGCGGCGTAAAATATATTCCTGAAGCTATATCTGCAGGGGCGGCAGGCATTGTGACGGACATGTACGACCCTACAATTACTGAAGTCGTTCAAATTATCCATCCAAATCCCGGCGCTATCGAAGGGGCATTGGCTGCAGAATATTATCATCATCCCTGTAAAGAGCTTCATCTTGTCGGAATCACCGGAACTTGCGGGAAAACAACAACGGCATTTTTGACAAAAAGCATTTTAGATTCACTGGGCGGCAGAACCGGATTGATAGGAACTGTCGAGTATATTATTGGGGACAACCGTTACCAAGCTAGCCGAACCACCCCCGATGTCTGCATGAACCACAAATTACTGCGTGATATGCTAAATCAAAAGTGTGATGGCGCTGTGATGGAGGTCACTTCTCACGCTTTAGATCAAAATCGCGTGGATAAAATTAATTTTTCTATCGGAGTGTTTACAAACCTTTCACAAGATCATTTAGATTATCACGAAACGATGGAAGCCTATTTTGAATCGAAGAAAAAACTCTTTACAAAATGCCAAAAAGCAATCGTTAATTTAGATTCCCCTTATGCGGAAAGAATCCTGGGGTCATTTAAAGGGCAAACACTTACTTATGGAATAGAAAAAGACGCTGATCTAAAGGCTATTCACATTCGGTATACCTCTAACGGTTCTGATTTCCAACTTTCTTATCGGGGCGAAATTGTGAATGCTACATTACCGCTGATCGGTAAATATAACATTTATAATGCCTTAGCGGCTGTATCTGTAGCCTTGCTGAAAGGTTATGATTTACCTCGGATTGCCTCTGTGTTGGAAAATGTTCCACAGGTGACAGGACGTCTTGAAGCGGTAAAAAACGTTGCGGGATTAAAGATTTTTGTTGATTTTGCGCATAAGGAAGATGCTTTAAGAAATGTTCTGGAAAGTATTCGCGATCTAAAGCCCCGAAAGGTTATTACTGTCTTTGGGTGTGGTGGAGATCGTGACCGCACGAAGCGACCCAAAATGGGCGCGGTGTGTGCTGAGCTTTCCGATCTTTCTATCATCACGAATGACAATCCTAGAAGTGAAGATCCTGAAGCTATTGCAAAAGAGATTATAAAAGGGTTTATCGACCCTGTGAAGTTTGTCGTTGAACTTGATCGCTCCAAGGCAATCTTGATGGCTATCGAGATGGCTACCCCGGAAGATGTGATTTTGATTGCGGGGAAAGGGCATGAAAGTTATCAGATTTTTGCTCATCATACAACAGAGTTCGATGATTGCAAAGTAGCCGCTGAATTATGTGAATTATTTTCTAAACGGAAACAGCATGCACAAGTTTAATGTCTTTATATTGATCGCCCTGTTAATGGGTCTTACAGGTTGCTCTCCCAAAGTTCAAAGAACCATGCAAGTGCGGGAAATTTCTCCGGAGTTTACTCCGTTGGTGCAGCCAGAGTATATTCCCTTTACGCGTAAGCCGGAAACCTCTCCGGAAAATTTTAGAAACCGCATTGAAAAGCCGGTTTTAGTGGTGATTGATGCAGGGCATGGTGGGAAAGATTTAGGTGTGACTTCAACCTATGATACCTCTTTTCATGAAAAAGCCGTTAATTTAATGACAGCGCAAATCTTGCAAACGTATCTGCAGCAAATGGGGTATCGTACATTGATGACAAGGCAGAGTGATTTATTTGTTCCTCTTACAAAACGGTCTCAGTTTGCAAATGATCAAAATGCTGAATTATATGTCAGCGTTCACTTTAACTCGGCTCCGGCAGAAAAAGCGCATGGAATTGAGGTGTTTTACTTTAATTCCCAAGACAATAAAGATCGTGCCGCTTCTTCGAAAGAGCTAGCAAAATTTGTTTTAGATGAACTTATTGCGACGACCGGGGCTAAATCACGCGGCGTGAAGCATGGAAATTTGGCTGTGATTCGTGAAACCAAAATGCCTGCGATTCTTATTGAAGGTGGGTTTTTTACCAATGAAGATGAATTCAATAAGATTAAAGATCCGGCGTATCTACGAAAGGTGGCGTGGGGAATTGCGCAAGGACTGCGAAAATACAGCAAGAAAGGGTCTTCTTAGCATTGTCGACTGTTAACGTCCCCGGCGCGAATTGAACGCGCGACCTGTTGCTTAGGAGGCAACCGCTCTATCCACTGAGCTACGAGGACAATTGCGTCTTTTGTCTGTGTCACTATGCCAGAATTCTCTTTCCCGATAAAGAAAGAAATCTTATCCTTTACTTTTGAGCTTTTTGGGGGAAAAATGGCACAAGCTGATATTGGTCTTATAGGTCTTGCCGTAATGGGCCAAAACCTAGCTTTGAACATTAATGATCACGGATTCACCGTCGCTGTCTACAATCGCACAACCTCTAAAGTTGACGAATTTTTGGAAGGTCCCGCAAAAGGCTCTCACATTATTCCCACACACACCATCGAACAGCTGGTTAGTTCTCTTAAACGCCCCAGAAGAATTATGTTAATGGTGAAGGCGGGTCAGCCTGTCGATGAATTTATCTCCCAATTAATTCCTCATTTAGCTCCGGGCGACATCATCATCGATGGTGGAAACAGTCTTTTTACGGATACCAATCGACGTTGCGCGGAACTTAAAGCCAAAGGCATTTTATATGTTGGAGCCGGAATTTCCGGGGGAGAAGAGGGGGCGCGTTACGGACCTTCGATCATGCCGGGAGGCGATCCTGAAGCATGGCCCCATGTCAAAGAGATTTTTCAAGGGATCAGCGCAAAAGTCGAGAATGGCGAGCCGTGTTGTGATTGGGTTGGAGAAGGCGGCGCCGGTCATTATGTAAAAATGGTGCATAATGGCATTGAATATGGCGATATGCAGTTGATCTGCGAGTCCTATAATCTTTTAGAATCAGGGATCGAGCTTTCTAGTGAAGAACTCCAGCATGTTTTTAAACAATGGAATGAAAAAGAACTTAATAGCTACCTCATTGAAATCACCGCGCATATTTTTTCCACTAAAGATAAAGATGGATCTCCTTTGATTAATAAGATCCTAGACGTTGCGGGGCAGAAAGGAACGGGGAAATGGACTGTTGAAGATGCCTTGGAAATGGGGATGCCTTTGACGTTAATTTCCGAAGCCGTATTTGCAAGATGTCTTTCTGCGATTAAATCAGAAAGAGTCGAGGCTAGCAAAATCCTTAAAGGACCCTCTCCAATTATTAAAACGCCAAAAACGCAATTTACCGATCAGGTTAAAAACGCCTTATATGCCTCTAAGATGATCAGCTATGCTCAAGGGTTTATGCTGATGCGAGAAGCCGCCCAAGAATACAATTGGAATCTAAATTACGGTGCCATTGCTTTGATGTGGAGAGGTGGGTGTATCATACGCAGCATTTTCCTGGGGAAAATCAAAGAAGCCTATGATAAAAATCCTAAACTGCAGAATCTAATCCTTGATCCCTATTTTGTTGAGCAAGTTCAAAGAGCTCAGGAAGGGTGGAGAGCGGTGGTTGCCGCCGCGGCGCTTTCAGGAATCCCGATTCCTTGCATCAGCACAGCCTTAGCGTTTTATGATGGTTATCGAAGTGCCCGCTTGCCGGCCAATTTGCTTCAGGCTCAGCGAGACTATTTTGGAGCTCACACCTATGAGCGCCTAGACAGTCCTCGAGGCGAGTTTTTTCATACGAACTGGACAGGTACAGGCGGAAACGTCAGTTCCACTACTTATAACGCCTAACATTTACCGCAGAGGTAACCAGGAGTGTGTCCTACAGACCCATTCTAAGTAACCTCTTTTGTTATTTAGGAGGGGGCAGAGAGTTCTGATTCAGCCTGCATTTTTAGCATGGCCTCTTTCAATTCATTTGTGAGGGCGTTCATCCCTTCGTGTTTTTTCATCTCCGCATATTGATCCGGATAGATCGGTTTTCCAATGGTGCAGGAGGTATCTCCCTTAAAGCTTGGCCAGTCTTGATTCATAGGCCAAATCTCAAGAGTCCCTTTAATATAGATTGGAACAATAGGCGCATGACATCTTAAAGCCAGCATGCTGACCCCTGTTTTTAACGGAAGGAGTTCTCCCGTTACTGAACGAGAGCCTTCCGGAAAGATCACAACCTTTTCCCCTTGGTTTAGGAGCCGGCACACAATTTTTAGGCTCTGGAGGTCTGTTCCAGTTTCTGTGACGGGGTGTGAGTTGAGGTAGCGAATGAGCGGCCCTAATAAACGATACTCGAACAGTTCATGCTTTGCTAAATAGTGGAGTTCTTCACGAATGGAGCCTCCAATAATAGGAGGGTCGAATAACGAAAGGTGATTGGGAGCGAGAATTGCCGCGCCTTTGGGAAGGTTTTCAAGGCCATAAATGCGGTGTTTGTGGAATAGTTTAAAATAGAGGCCTAATGCCCCCGATATCAATCGATATCCCAAGCGCATTAGCGAGCCTTACGTCGTTCGGCGAGTTCTAAAATTTTATCAGTAATTTGGATGATGGTCAGGTCGGAGGTGTCAATTTCAAAGGCATCGCCAGCCTTTAATAGAGGGGAGTGTTCCCGTTGACTATCATACTGATCTCTTTTTTTAATGTCGTTGATAGCTTCATCTAAGGTCAGAGTCTCGGCTTCTTCGGGAAACTTTATTTTGAATTCCTCAAGCCTTCTCTTTGCGCGGACATCATCTCTTCCGGTCAAAAAGATTTTCAGGTCCGCATTTGGAAATACCACAGTGCCTAAGTCTCGTCCTTCGCAAACGGCATTTACACCTTTGGCGAATGATCTTTGGATACCGACAAGTTTTTCCCTGACTTCTTGAATGGCGGAAATTCGAGAGACGGCTGCAGTCACTTCCGGACTGCGGATTTCTAAGGTGACATCTTTGTGGTTGAAAAAGTAGTGCCGTTCCCCTTTAATCATTCGAAATTCGAATTCAAAAGAGGAAACAATATTTTTGATGGTGTCAGTGTCATCCGGTGAGATTCCTTTTGAGATAATTCCAAAGGTAAGGCAGCGGTACATTGCTCCCGTATCCAGGTAGATATAACCCAACATTTCTGCCACCCGTTTGGCAATAGTGCTTTTTCCCGTCGCAACAGGCCCGTCAATGGTAATGATCATGAGGTTTCTTTATTTAGCAGTGATTAATAAGAATATATAAACAAATGGAAGGGTAAACACAAGAGAATCCACAATATCTAACGAACCACCTAATCCCGGCATCTGATTGCTGTCTTTAATCCCGGCATCCCTCTTTAGTAATGATTCGGCAAGATCGCCAAATTGTGCTAAAACCGCGATGATGACACCCAAGAGAACGGAAGTTTGCCAGTTCATGTCAATCAAATAGGTAAAAAGAAAGCTCGAGAAAAGCGCGCAGGCAAGTCCGCCGACTGCTCCCTCCCAGGTTTTATTTGGGCTGATCATAGGACTCATCAGATGGCGTCCCCATTGCTTTCCAAAGAAATAGCCTCCAATATCGGACATCTTTGTTGTCATGATGGCGTATAGAAGCCAAAACCTGCCATCTTGAACGGATCCCGCAGGAAATTCAAAATAATTAATTCGAATAATGCAGCTTAAGGGGATCACTAGATAGGCTAAGGGGAAAACAGATAGTGCCGTGTTAATGAAAGGATCGCTGCCTTTGTAGAAATAATAGAGAAAAAAGCTTCCCAGAATAAGCATAAGAGCTATGTTCGGAAAAGCGTGCGCTTGGGGTGTTTGGGTTGCTAAAAAGACAGCAAAGACATAAATAACTGTGTTAATAATGCTGAGGCCATTAAGAGGTGCGTATCCTTTGTGAAACGCCATTTGGCAATATTCCCAAACTGATGTGCTGATAAATGCCGCTGATAATATCACAAAAAAAGGGCGAAAGTAGGGGGATGTTGAAAAGAAGATGGAAAGTAAGGCAAATAGAAATGCGCAGCTTCCGACTAGAAGTCTTTCGTTGAGTGGCCTTACTCGTTCACCTGTCGTCCTCCCTCGAGCATTCGTTCTCCTTGTTGACAACCTAAGCTCGCTTT
>CAZENM010000041.1:16626-19266 GCA_964513575.1 uncultured bacterium
GATGATTAAAGGTAGTTGTAACGTAGGGACAATAGGTATGTCCAGAATCCTTCTACAAGGTTTTAGTTTACGATGATAATACAGTTAACTGTCATAATCCTCCGAGTCTTCGTTCTCGTTGTTGATAATCTAAGATCGCTTTAAAGAGGTGTACCGGTCTAAAGTCGGGCCATAATACATCCGAAATATACACTTCTGAATAAGATAACTGCCACAACAAAAAATTACTTAAGCGAAGTTCTCCGCTTGTGCGAATCAGAAGTTCCGGATCTCCATAAGCGGCAGTGTCAAGGCTTTCAGCGATCATGGTTTCGGTGATATGATGAGACTGGATAGTTCCTGCGCTGACTTTTTCAGCTATCGTCGTAATAGCCCTTCGCAACTCGTCACGAGCGCCGTAATTCAGCGCCAGCACCATATTAATCGTGTTGCAGTGCTCTGTAGCTGTTTTCGATTCGTTGATTGTTTCGATGACGTAAGCCGGGAGTTTTGATGTTTCACCGATTGTTTGCAGATGGATTCCTTCACGCAGCATCACGGGGCGTTGATCAATCAGAAACATATGAAGAAGGAACATTAGGGCGTCAACTTCTTCTGGGGGTCTCGACCAGTTTTCTGTTGAAAATAGGTAAAAAGTAACCGTTTTAACTCCCAAGTCTTTAGCTGCGCATACGATATCTACAAGCGTGGATGCCCCTTCTTCATGGCCTTTGGATGGGTTGAGCTCTCTGCTTTTGGCCCAGCGGCGATTGCCGTCGGGGATAATAGCGATGTGGTTAGGAATATTTTCGGGGTGGAGTTGTCCGTGCTGGTCTTGGGAAAAATATCTAAGGTTCATTTCTTAAGCCTTTAATACTTCCATGAAAGCGCTTTGGGGGATGTTTACCTTTCCGATTTCTTTCATTCGCTTTTTACCCTTTTTCTGTTTTTCCCAAAGTTTGCGTTTACGACTGATATCTCCGCCGTAGCATTTTGCCGTAACGTTTTTGGTGATTGCGCGGATGGTTTCCCTCGCGACGATTTTTCCGCCGATTGCGGCTTGGATGGGTACTTTAAAGAGTTGCATTGGGATCACTTCAACGAGTTTTTCGCAGATGGCCCGTCCTTTTGATTCGGCCTTGGAGCGATGCACTAGGCATGAAAAGGCATCTACAGGCTCTTCGTTGACTTTTATTTCCAATTTAATGATGTCGCTTTCTTCGTAACCGTCAGGTTCATAGTCAAAAGAACCGTAGCCTTTCGTTGTCGATTTAAGTTTGTCGTTGAAGTCGGTGATGATCTCGTTCATTGGAAGGCGGTAGGTCAGAATTAACCGCTTAGCGTCTAATGTTTCTGTCTTAAGCAAAGAGCCTCGTTTGTCCATGCAAAGCGCCATAATATTCCCTAAATATTCGGAAGGGGAAATAATGTAGCATTTGACCCAAGGTTCTTCAATCCAGCTGATTAGCGAAGGGTCGGGGTAATAGGCGGGGTTATCAATTTGAATTTCTTTTGAATCGTTCATGACCAGCTTGTAAACAACGCTTGGAGCTGTTGAAATGACATCTAGGTCAAACTCTCTTTGAATTCTTTCAAAGGTGATTTCTAGGTGAAGAAGCCCTAAAAATCCGCAGCGAAAACCAAAGCCTAACGCCAAGCTGCTTTCCTGTTCAATGTGGAGTGAGGAGTCGTTTAGTTGCAATTTTCCAAGAGCATCTCGGAGAGCATCGAAATCTGTTGCGTCGATAGGGTAAATTCCTGCAAACACAACGGGAGATACAATTTTAAAACCTGGCAGAGCTTCTGGGGCGGGGTTTTTCTGGGTTGTGACGGTGTCCCCAATTTTCACATCTGCAGCAGCTTTAATGTTTGCGATCATGTAGCCCACTTCACCCGGGCGAAGAATATCAACCGGTTTTTCAGCGGGAGTGAATGTTCCTACTTCCAAGACCTCAAAAAACTTATTATTGGCCATCAGTTTGATCTGAGAACCTTTTTTGATTTCTCCGCTGATCACGCGGATATAAACCATGACCCCCCGGTAAATATCGTAATGGGAGTCAAAGACAAGAGCCCGTAAAAAGCCGTCTTCGGGAACTTTTGGAGGCGGAATGCATGTCAAAATTCTTTCTAATATTAAATCGATTCCTATTCCGGACTTGGCAGAACAGCAAATCGCATCAGTTGTGTCAAGGCCGATAGCTTCTTCGATCTGTTGTTTCACCCCTTCGATATCAGCAGAGGGAAGGTCGATTTTATTAAGCACCGGAACGATTTCTAAATTTCTTTCAAGGGCCAGGTGGACGTTTGCTAAGCTTTGCGCCTGTACGCCTTGACCTGCGTCAACAACAAGCAACGCCCCCTCGCAGGCAGATAAGGATCTTGAAACCTCGTAAGTGAAGTCAACGTGTCCTGGGGTGTCAATGAGGTTGATTTGGTAGGTTTCCCCATCCTTTGCTTCATAGTACATTGTAACAGGGTGTGCTTTAATGGTGATGCCGCGTTCCCTTTCCAGGTCCATGTCATCCAGGACCTGGTTCTCCATGTCCCGAGCGGCGACAGTGTGAGTAAGTTCCAGGAGTCTATCTGCAATAGTAGACTTGCCGTGGTCAATGTGAGCAATGATGGAAAAGTTACGAATCTTCGAGGGATGATATTTAA
>CAZENM010000042.1:0-18908 GCA_964513575.1 uncultured bacterium
CTTTTACAATTTTCGAACCGGCTTTTAGCGATCTAAGCCGTTTGATACTCATGTTAAATAAGATCTTACCGGTTCCCGGCTTTGGAATGAGCGAGATGGATAAGGTTGCCTACTATCAATATACCTATCCAAGCATAGATGGAAAGCTAGACCCCAATATTCTGCTAACCTTAATAGCCCTCATTATCCACTACACTAATCTACATGCTCAAGCCTTCGAAGAGGTGGGAACAAGGATTAAATCCCTTCAAGCCGTACTCGAAGAGTCCGCTCTAGCTGTTGAAAAACTCGACACAGAGAAATAACACTGTTAGCTACCTGTAGAGGCTTGAAAAAAATTCAAAAACTGCGGAAGAATACGCTCCAAAGATAAAGCTACAAACGCAAAAAAAACAAACGTTAACGAAGCAACCCCATACCCCACTAGAACCAGAACTCCATCATCCTCCAACACCCCCAAAGCAATAAAAAATATAGACCACGCCGCGGTAAGATTGGAGAGAGGAATCGGTAAAGGGAGAGCCAGTATAATCCCCATAATAAAGATAATCAGGGCGTTAATCATATGCATCAGAAAGGAGTGGCACATCCAATCAATTCTGGGATGGATCCAGGGTTTAATTTTCCGAATTAGATAAAGAGCTTTATCTGTAATTTTTCCTAGAATATCCGAGGGTATAGACTTTGCTAAAATATTTTTTGGAAGCCACAAATCCTTTCCAAGAATTAATCTTAGGGCAAAAAAAGCGATAGCAAGGCCAAAGGGTGTGGAAAATCCGGGAATTTGAATCGGCTGACAAAAAGGGAGGCTTAAAAGAAGAATAATCAGCGCCCACCCCTTCTCTGAGAGAATCTGAAAGATTTCTTCAACAGAAACTGGAGCGCCATTCGTTTTCTCTTGCAGGATCAAAATTTCTTCTTCAAGGGTGTTAAACTTTTTCATAGATTCCTTCAACAAACGCCTTTTCAGCTTGTAATCGGTACCTTTCTTCGAAAGAATCATCATCTTTGTAGGGGTAATTTAGGCCGGTGCGCTCAAGTTCCTGTTGAAAAAATACTTCGCTCCAACACCCGTCTCTTACTGCACCAGCGAAGTTTTCTCTTTGCAAGGAATACGCTTGCATCACTACCGTGCCATAAATCGCAAGAAGTTGATCCATGAGCTCTTGCTGCTCTTGGAGTCGTTCGACCGCGGTGGCGCCATAGCTGACAATATCTTCCGATTCATTTCCGCTGGTCAAATTAAATGGTTGAACCGGAGGCGCCAAAAGACAAATTTTATGGGCTAATGCGTTTGCGGTATACTGTGTAATGATATAACCGGAATGAAGCCCTTCATTTGACTGATGAGGGATCAAATAGATCGGAAGCTGCCCGCGATTGCGCCAAGGGTTAAGCATGTAGGTGATTTGTCTTTCTAAAATTAAACCAATTTTTGCGTTAGCTGCAACTAGGGCGTCACATAGAGTGGTGATCACTTCTCCATGAAAATTTCCACCGGACAATACCGCCCACTCCTGTCCCTCGAATTCAAAACGATTCTGTTTGGGAATATCATCGGACAATTCAGATCCACAAAACAGCAAGGGATTATCTGTGACCGCGTCGAGCTCATGCTCGACTGTCGCCTTAAAAGAATCGATCAGCTCCCATTTAGGACCTAGCAGCTGGGGAAGACATCGTATGCAGTAGTCATCCTGGATTTTTATGGGGTCGGCAAAGGGGGAATTTTCCATTCTTTTACGCAGCTCTTTAGCGATATGGATCTGGCCTAAATGCCCTCGAACATCCTGCAAACATTGGCTAAATGCCGCAGGAGTAGCTCTTACAGCGTTTAGAAATAACCCCATAGAATTAAGTGTACGCGTTAATAGTTGCTGTTGCTTTTGATAGGCGATCGCTAAGCTTGCCGCCATAAAGGCTGTGCCATTAGTTAAGGCCAGCCCTTCTTTTGCTGCGGGTTTAAAGGGGGGAATATTGAACCTGCGCAGGGCTTGGTCGGCGCTTATGAGTTTTCCTTCACACTCAACCGGTACATTTTCTCCGCACATGGCTCTGCCCAAACGGGCTAAAAACGCCAGATCTCCACTTGCCCCCAAAGATCCTGTACAAGGCACTTCCGGAATAATTCTATGGTGGATCATTTGTAAAAGGGTTTGCAGACTTTCCTCACGGAATCCGGAAAACCCCTTTGCCAGGGAGTTGGCGCGAATGATCATTGCCCCCAAAACAATTTTAGATGGCAGGGGCTTTCCGATTCCGGCATCATGACTGCGGATAAGATTTAGGGAGAGTTCAGCGGCGGAGGCCGGATCGACAGCTCTGTCGCGCATATCCGCAAATCCGGTTGTCAATCCATACACAGTCTTTTTCATATCCAAAAGATGTTGGATAAAACGACGGGTAGAATGTAACTTGCTTAAGCATTTTTCCGATAAAACAACCTTCTGAACTATGTCCAGGGCTTCTAGAAATTTTGATAGCGTTAAGGGGTGGTCGGGTCCAATTTCAAGTTGCATAATTCACTCTTTTGACGGCTATAAGAGGTCATTTTAATGGCGGCAAGCAAACAAAAGACGCCTCCGATACAAAGCACGTAAACGGGGCTTAAGAAACTCATAAGAAGAGATCCCAGCCCGGGAACGATGCAGCCTCGCAGGCCGCCGGCTAATAAATTGATGCTGCTATAAAGGGAGCTGTCTTCTTTTTTTGCAAATATGGGCCCAGAAAGATTCCAGCTCATCTCGCTCCCTCCTTGCATCATTCCATAAAGCAAATAGGCAATATAGACAAAGGAGGGGGAATAGAGCGCGAGTATCAAGAATAGAGGAAATAAAGCGGCTAAAAATGTCACCTGAGCATTAAACTTATAAATGTCGATTTTTCGAAGATGATTTGCCCAGAAGGGAGAGGTAAAGGCAAATCCTATTCCTTTAAACAGGCCAAGGGCAAGGCCAATTTCTGTGTAGCTAAGATGTAATCCATTTTTAAAAAACTCGGGTAAAGCGGGTTGCATAAGAATCAATCCGGCGCCTCCCAACATAAAACCCACTTGGTAATTGGCAAAGTCCGGACGGGATCGAATAAGATTCCAAGCTCTCTTCCAAGGATTTACAAAAACGTCATAAATTTTAATCGGATCTTTGGGAATCACCACTGGTTCTTCGCGGATTGGAATCCGCAACTTATAAAATGTGCCGGCAAGGGACACAAGGGCAACGACCGGAAAAATCCATTTCCACGCTTGCGAATGTACATCCATCAATCGGCCAAGGGCAATAGGAAGAATCGCGCCGCCTAGATAACTAAAACTGGAGACCGTAGCAAAAAGTTTTTCTCTTTTCCCGTCAGGAACGTTCTGTTTTAAAATTTCCATCCATGCCGGGACTTGTCCCCTAGACAGAGCCATGTAAAATCCGAAGCAAAAAATAAAATACCAGGGGTTGTCGACAAAAGGGAAAAAGAAAAAGGGAATGTGGCTTAAAATGCGCGCCCAAACCAAATTAGCCCGCAAGCGATCTCTTCGTTGGTTGACGTGCGCTCCCCAATAGAGAGCGATCAAAGAACTCGCGGGTTTTATTGTGATCATTACAGTAACTTGTAACAACGAAGCATGCAAATCGTTATAAAGGTAAAAAACCAACAAATTAAATACAGCCCAGAATGGGGTATTCAATACATGTGTCCAGATGTAGGCGGAACATGTTTTTCGTTGATAATAATCAATGTCCAATGAATTACCTTTATTCTACATAATAATTAGGACTCTGAGGCGGTGAAAAAATAGAGATCCAGTTTGCTTTCGCCGATCTTTTTTGTCTTTTCATTCAAACGCCCCCGCTCATAACGGATGTCAGCGTTGTGAGCGGGGGCGGTTGAATGAAAATCCTAAAAAATCTCGATCGAAATCAAACGGATTCTAATTTTTTCACAGCCTCTCTCTGCATGTCAATCATCCAACATGCAGAGTAAAAAGTCAGTATAACAGGAAATCTGTTATTTGACTTCTAGATTTCTTGCTCCTAAGGATAAGAAAATCCATGTCCATCCGGCAAAAATCAGATCGATGCCGACGAATAATCCTAATACCCAAAGTCCGCTTCCTGGCCATTCAGCAAGGATCATCGCTCCTAGGGCAATTGAAATGAGTCCGCTAAGGAACACCCATCCCCAATCCTGGAAACGGAGCATCAATGAACTCACCACACGGAATATTCCGCTGATCAAAAATAGTACCGCAAGCAGAAGAGTTAAAGCCACTGCCGAAGCTGCCGGATGAATAACTGTATATCCCCCAACCACTAAATAAAGAATCCCGGCAAGAAGTGTCGGGACGAATCCTGTCCAACGACGCAACCAAAAAGCATAACCTACTTTTGCGGCCCCACCGATTAATAGCAATACACCCAATAACACAACAGAGAACAAAGTCGTAAAGACGGACGCTCCCGCTGCTAAGACTCCCAACACAACTAAAAATAATCCCAGAGCAAAAAACCAGCCCCAGTTTTTTTTGAATGTTTGCACGTCCAATAGCGATTTGACGAGCACAACATTACAACATTCATTGTCCATAAAGACCTCCGTTTGTTCATAATAGTATTTTTTTGAATCTTCATGAAAATGGGGAGAATGTCAATAGGATTCGTAACTATTCGCGTCGTTGATTATTTTTTATGATTTGTCTAGGGTTTTGGCAGGACACAGAAATCAAAATGGCCATTACCCCATTCTCTAAGGGGAATTTCCCCGGAGCACACCGCTTGCGCATAAGGGCAGCGTGTACGGAAAGGACAACCGGAGGGTGGGTTTTTCGGAGAAGGCACCTCGCCCATTAGAATGAAACGTTTTTCTTGATGATCGGGGTCGATCCGGGGAATGGAAGCAAGAAGGGCTTGAGTATAGGGGTGCCGCGGAGATTCAAAAAGATCCTGACTGGTGGCCGATTCCATTACTTTACCCAAATACATAACGATCACATCATCGCAAAAATGACGCACCACTGACAGGTCGTGCGAGATAAAGAGAATGCTAAGATGATACTCGTCTTTCAGTTCCGAAAGGAGATTTAAGATTTGCGCCTGGATAGAAATATCTAACGCTGAAACAGCCTCATCACAGACTAATATTTCCGGCTTCAGCGCGATCGCGCGCCCTAAACAAATCCGTTGCTGCTGTCCTCCGGAAAACTGATGAGGATAGTGGTCTAGCGCATCGTAATCCAATCCGATTTTTTTCATGATCTCATGAAGGTAATCGCGAAGTTCTGAGGGGGCGCATAATTTGTGGAACAAAACCGGATCGCCTAAGTTATCGAAAACCGATTTCCTTGGATTCAAGGAGCTGTAAGGATCTTGGAAGACAATTTGAATCTGCCTTCTGACTCGGACTAATTCGTGCTTCGATAAGGCAAGCAATGACTGGCCGTTAAGAAGGATTTCTCCGGATGTGGGTTCAATCAACCGAATGGAAGCTCGAGCGGCGGTACTTTTTCCGCATCCTGATTCCCCGACAATCCCCAAGACTTGTTTTTTTCGAAGCTTAAAAGAAAGATCGTCGACAGCTTTGATTTCTCCGACCCGGCTACGCAAAAGCCCTTCCGTCACAGGAAAATACATTTTCAGGTGTTGTACTTCTAATACAATGTCATCATTCATAAAGCCAACATGCTGCGTGATGGTGGGGAGCTATTTCAAAAGATGGCACTTCTCCCCTTGTACACTTTTCCATGGCATAGGGGCAACGAGGATGAAACCGGCAACCGGAGGGAAATTTATTCGGCGGCGGCACGGATCCGGGGATTCCTTGCAGTTTTTTTCTGGGATCAGTTAGTGAAGGACGAGAGGCAAAAAGTCCCTGTGTGTAGGGGTGGGACATGTGACGGAAAATTTGCCCCGCGCTCCCTTTTTCAACCACCTGAGCCGCGTACATGACGACCACCTCATCAGCAATTTCGGCAACAACGCCCATATCGTGAGTAATCAGTAGAATCCCCATGGAATAGGTATCCCTTAAGTGACGCAATAAATCCAGAACCTGCGCCTGAACGGTCACATCCAAAGCCGTCGTGGGTTCATCGGCAATAAGGATAGAGGGTTTACATAAAAGGGCCCCCGCAATCATGACTCGTTGTTTCATTCCTCCGGAAAGTTGGTGAGGATAGCGTTCTAATAATTCACCCGGAGTCGGAATCCCGACTTCAGCAAGCCCCGCAATAATGCGGTCCTCAACCTCATCCTCCTCTAAATCAGAATGTTGAAAAAGAATCTCGCCGAGTTGCTCCCCAATAGTAAACACAGGATTAAGAGTATTTGAGGGATCCTGAAATATCATGGCGATTTTAGCGCCTCTGACTTTTACAAGTTCTTTTTCAGGAAGGGTCACAAGATTTTTTTCTTCGAATAATACTTCCCCTGAAATGGGAAATGGATGTAAACGAAGGATGGAGAGAGCAGCCATCGACTTCCCGCACCCCGATTCCCCGACAATTGCGACAGTTTTTCCGGGGGACAAAGAAAAATTCAAACGGTCCACCACTGCACAAGAAGCTCCCTTTATGGGAATTTGAACCGATAAATTTTTTACTTCGATTAGAGGGTGCATATTTCTCTTCTAATTTTAGTTCTTTATTTAGTATTTTTAATACTTATTCAAGGACAGTTTTTATGAGGACATTTTTAAATTTATTCGGAAGATCCCCTTTCACTCCCCTACAGACCCATATGGAGAAAGTACGGGAATGTGTATTAAAAGTGCCACACCTTTTTAAGGCACTAAAGGAGGGTCGTTATGATGAATTACCCGTTATCGAAGAGCAAATTTCCAAACTCGAGCATGATGCCGACCTAGTCAAAAATGACATCAGGAACCACCTGCCCAAAAGTTTATTTCTTCCCATTGACCGAAGACAGATTTTAGAAATAGTCTCACTGCAAGACCATATCGCCGGAAGCGTGGAAGACCTTGCTATTCTGTTCAACCTCAAAGAGATAAAAATCCCTCACCAGTTTCAGAAGGAACTCGATGCTTTTATTCAGGTGAATATTGAAACTTTCGAAGAAACATTCCTTATTGTGAAGGAGCTTCATGAACTCATAGAATCCTCGTTTGGGGGGATTGAAGCTGAAAAAGTCCGTAACATGGTCCAACACGTTTCCTATAAAGAACATGAAGCTGACTTAATTCAAAAACAACTGCTGAAAATTTTATTTTCTTTAGAAAATGAAATGACCTACGCTACGTTCTACATATGGGTAAGAGGAATGAAATCCCTGGCTGAAATTTCCGATCTCTCAGAAAAATTAGCTAATAGAATCCGAATGACCTTGGAGTTGAAGTAAAAATTTATGGAGCTAATCCTACTAATCTTAGTAATATGCGCCGGCTTTTATATGGCGTGGAACATCGGCGCCAATGATGTGGCAAATGCGATGGGAACTTCCGTAGGTTCCGGCGCCTTAACGCTGCGACAGGCTGTCGTCATTGCGGCGGTGCTTGAATTTTCCGGTGCTTACTTTTTTGGAGGACAAGTCTCCGAAACGATGCAACGCGGCCTTATAGATGTTGAAATGTTCCAATCAGACCCAATGATTCTAGCCTATGGAATGTTAGCTTCCTTAATTGCAGCCGGAGCTTGGCTGCAGATTGCCTCCTATTATGGATGGCCGGTTTCCACCACACACACCATTGTCGGCGCAATAATCGGTTTTGGCGTACTTATTGGAGGTGTCGATGCCGTTCACTGGTCAGTCATTATTTCCGTAGTCACCAGTTGGTTGATTTCTCCTTTAATGGGTGGAGTTTTAGCGTTTCTAATTTTCAGCTTTTTTCGACGGGTGATTTTATATAGCCACTCCCCCCTCAACGCCGCTAAAAGAATTGCTCCATTGTTAATTTTCTTTGTGATTTTTATCCTGTCCGTGATCATGTTTTCAACTGGCTTTAAAAACATTCACCATAACCTTTCTCTATGGCAAACGATTTTAATCGGATTAGGAATGGGTTTGGTAGGCTCCATATCCAGCTATTATCTGATACGAAAATTCACCCCCCGTACCGACAAGGCGAAATCAAAAACAATTGACGCCTCTTTTGCGGTCTCCTTGGAAAAAGTTAAAAAACATCTAAATAAAATGAACTCGATAGCATCAGGAGAACCTCAACACTCCGTAAGAAATCTGATGCTGCAAGCCGATGACCTTTCCAAACTTGTCGAAAAAGAAATCGAAGTTCCCGCTTCAGAATATCAGGCCGTAGAGAAAATTTTCGCCTATCTACAGATATGCAGCGCTTGCCTGATGGCATTTGCCCACGGCTCTAACGATGTTGCGAACGCCATCGGACCGCTAGCCGGAGCTCTTAACATCATCCAAAACAACGCGATCGTCGCGACAGCAACTGTCCCTCCATGGACATTGGCGCTGGGAGGCCTAGGAATCGTTGTCGGTCTGGCAACCTGGGGTTGGAGAGTCATCGAAACAATCGGAAAAAAACTTACCGAACTAACCCCATCACGCGGTTTTTCTGCTGAAATTGCCACCGCCACCACAACACTTTTAGCTTCTCATTTAGGCTTGCCGATCTCCACAACCCATACACTAGTCGGGGCTGTTCTGGGGGTTGGAATGGCGCGAGGTATCGAAGCTCTAAACCTTGGAATGGCAAAAGAAATTTTTGTTTCCTGGATTGTTACCGTTCCTGCCGGAGCAGTATTCACAGTTGTTATTTACTATATCATTAAATTTATTTTTGGTTGAGGTCTCGCATGCGGTTAATTTTTCTATCCATCATGATGCTCCTAGGCGGATTTTTACAAGCAGAGGTTAATTCTTCAAGCCTGCTAGCAACGATTCAATTCACCGGAGACGGCACCACAAAATTCCAAGTGGGCACCTCCCTATCTTTTGGGTGCAAAATCAAAAATCTTGGAGTGCAAAAAAGCCCAGCGGGGACTTTATGGATTCGATTTCAATACCCAGGCCCACTAAGCCAAAACCCCAATAGCCTTCTCTTCAAAACTGAAGAAGTCCAAGTCCCTTCCATTCCACCTGGTGAGCAGTTAATCGTGAAATTCACCGGCGCTCAAACCCTTCCCAATCTATTCGATTACATCCGAAATGATTGGGCTATGCGAGAATACCAAGCTGTATTAAAAGTGGATGACAATGAATATATCATAGGAATTGCAAATCTCACATTTTCGGCGTACTACTACGAAGCTCCTGAAAGAAAAACACCAACGGCTGTCCCCAATATAAAGTAAGATTAACAAATCGCGAAAAAAAGAACATAGAGTGTATAAAAACAATCAACTATCTGTTTTTAATCGTACTGTGATGGTCGTTGTGGGATTTTTGCTCCTCCAACAGATTATTATGGCTTCCTCCACAGTCTGGATCGTTCGCTTGATCGAAGAGATCCAAGAGGGAAACTTCTCTTATATTCTGCTTAGCCTTTATCTTATTTCCCTATTGCTTCCCTATATCCCGGGGGCAGGAGCGGAATTTCAGCTCGAAAGGGCAAAGATTAAGGCTAACCTTCACTTTGTTGACCTGTTCGTTAAAACACACAAAGGGGAAGTGATCGAGTGGACGAATACGGCTCACCACTCGAGCAAATCGACAATCATGACTAGCGAAGCCCCGCAAACGATTAATAACTATATCGATTATCTCTATTACTTTGCTTCCTATGGGATTAGCTCAGCCATCAACATTTTAGTCATTGCTATTATTGTTGAACCTTTGCTGCTTGTCACTTATGTAACCGGGCTTCTCTTGGCTTTTTTAATCCTTAAGCTGCAGTCTAAACGGAAAAAGATTTCCTCTTTAAAAGCGCAACAAGGGCGTATGAAATGGATTTCTATGTTGTTGAAAGCATGGGACAACATTTTATTGAACAACGATTACAACCTCACGATGTGGCGTCATAAAATGGATCAGCGTGGTAAGCGGCTAATGGGAAGCAGAGTCCGATTAGAAAGCCTGACACAGGTGGTTAGAATATCCATGGCCTTTGCGCTTCTGGCACCTTCCTGCTTACTTATTGTTAGTCTTCCATACCTTTACAAGGACAACCTAACACACCTAGCGATGATGGTTGTTGCTCTTCCTCGCCTATTTCAGATACTTTCCTACTCTTACGATTTACTTTACCAACTGGCAGACTACCCAATGCAGAAAGGATACCTAAATACAGTTCTGAAGCATTTAAATATTTTATCACACACTGTTGGGGAAAACTCTTCGGATGCCCTAAGCAACCGTATTAAATGGGATAAAATTCAACTGACATCTAATGAAAATGAAGTCCAACTTAAATCTTTTCTTAATCAACTCCCCGCCACAGGTCGATATACGATAAAAGGTGAAAATGGAAGCGGGAAAACAGCGCTTTTGCTTCATCTGAAAATGCTGAATGGAGAAAATGCTTTCTTCCTCCCTGTGAAACATGATTTAGTCTTTAAAAGATCGTCAACGGCCTCCTCAACAGGCCAACTCGCCCAGAAAACGCTGGCGGAGATCTTCCATAGGTTAAACGCGCCGATCGTTCTATTAGATGAATGGGATGCCAACCTAGACACCTTTAATCAAGGCGAGCTATCGAAACTCATTGATCAGCTTGCATTAAAAAAGTGCGTGATCGAAGTACGGCATTAGAGAGCAACGTGAAGAATCTCAAACGAAAGCATTAATGAAATTTAACGCACTAAAATCCAAGACTTTTTAATTACGGAATCACCACATTAGCGTGTGGTATATCGCTTGTAAAACCATTGTTTTACCGTTTCAACCATCACCAAGTACACGATTACCATACTTGCCAGGATAAGGAAAAATTGCGGGGGAGGCGGGACAAACCCTAAGACACTTGCAAAAGGAGTGAATGGAAGCAAAATAGCTACAGCCACGACTAGGAGAGAACATATAGTAAGCCAAGGATTGGGGCGGCTTTTTAGAGGATTTTTGTGTGTGCGGATAATGAAGATGACGAGCACTTGAGTTGCCAAGGACTCGATGAACCAACCAGTATGAAACAAAGACTCATCGGCATGAAAAATTTTGATCATCACATAAAATGTAAGAAAATCAAAGATTGAGCTGATCGGGCCAACAATCAGCATGAATTTGCGAACAAAGTTAATGTCCCATTGCCTGGGGCGCGTCAGGTATTCTTCATCGACATTATCTAGTGGAATAGGGATTTCAGATATATCATAAAGCATGTTATTAAGCAGAATCTGAGTGGGAAGCATCGGAAGAAAGGGAAGGAACAAGGCCCCTCCTGCCATACTGAACATGTTGCCGAAATTGGAGCTGGTTCCCATCATGATGTATTTCATGATGTTTCCGAAGGTGCGGCGCCCTTCAATGACTCCATTCTGGAGCACTCCCAAGTCACGGTCTAAAAGAATCATTTCTGCCGCCTCTTTCGCGACATCCACGGCGCTATCGACGGAAATGCCGATATCTGCCGAGTGGAGAGATGGAGCGTCATTGATCCCATCTCCAAGATATCCTACAGTATGACCACGCTTCTTCAAGGCTAAAATGATCCGATTTTTCTGAGATGGCGTAACACGACAGAATAGATTCACATTTTCCACCTGTGCAATCAAGGCCTGATCATCCATATTATGGATATCTGCGCCGGTTAGAATCCCGGTGATCGACAATCCCAGCTGGCCGCAAATATGCTCTGTAACAAGTTCACTGTCACCGGTTACTATCTTAACGGCGACACCGCCGGCAGCCAGGTCTGTTAAAGCCTTCTTCGCACTTTCTTTAGGCGGATCAAAGAAAGCGGCAAATCCTGCAAAAACAAGTTTTGTTTCGTCACTTACTACAGCGTGGGGAAAATCGGCATCTACCTGACGCCAAGCAATTCCGAGCACTCGGAAACCCTCCCTTCCTAGAGAGTTAAAAAGCGCTTTCAACGAGGCCATTGCTGCGGCATCTAAAGGGTGAAAATTGGTGGTACTATCCCTCTCGTAACTTGTGCAAAGGCGCAAGATATCTTCAGGAGCGCCTTTAACCACAAGCATTCTTTTTTTTCCATTATCAACCAGCACTGAAACCCGTCGCCTTTCAAAATCAAAAGGCACCTCATCGATTTTATGCCAGCCTGTCATATCGATTTCTTTATGTTCCAGGATTGCGTCATCCAAGGGGCTTTTCAAGCCTGTTTCAAAAAAGCTGTTCATATAAGCCAATTCTAAAACCCTTTTGCTCTCCCGTCCAAGCCCATCGATGTGACGCTCCAGATGAATACGCGCTTCGGTTAGGGTGCCGGTTTTGTCGGTACAAAGCACATCCATACTTCCCAGGTTTTGTATGGAGGCAAGCTGTTTGACAATGACTCGCTTAGCGGCCATACGTTGCGCTCCCCGGGCAAGAGTCACTGAAACGATCATTGGAAGTAGTTCAGGAGTTAATCCAACAGCAAGCGCTACCGCAAAAATAAAAGATTCAAGCCATGGCCTGTGGAAGAAGGCATTGGCTAGAAGAACAAACAGCACAAGGAAGATTGTAAAGCGCATAATAAGCAGGCCAAAGTTACGTGTCCCCTGCTCAAACGCTGTGGGGGGAGCCTTAGCAATAAGGCTGTCGATGATATCGCCAAGGAGCGTATTTTCCCCGGTATTGCAAATCAAAACTTTTGCCGTTCCACTGACTACTGAAGTTCCTCGCAGGACGGTATTGTCGGCTGATAGGATCTCGGATTCATCAGGTAATTCCCCAGGTTTTTTCTCTACCGGATAGGGCTCTCCGGTTAGAAGGGCTTGGTTCACAAAAAAGTCTTTTGCGTCTAATAAGCGTCCATCGCCAGGAACCAGGTCGCCGGCTGCAAGTAGAACAACATCTCCGGGAACTAGAGAAGGTAGAGGAATTTCCTGAGACTTCTCATCTCGCAATGCCTGCACATGAACGGTCACGGATTGGCGTAATTTCTCTGCTTCTTTACCGGCCCTATATTCCTGAATAAAATCGAGAGTTACGCTCATGAGGACAATGAGCGAAATAATGATGAAACTAGCGAGATCTCCGGTGAGGGCTGATATTGAGCTCGCTACGAGTAGAATAATCACGAGGGGGTTGGCAAATTTGGCCAGAAACTGAAGCAGCAATGCGTTTTTTCGCTGAGGATGAAACAGATTGGGGCCATAACGTTTTAGACGTTTAGCGGCATCCTTGCTTGTCAACCCCGCCGGAGTTGACTTATAGTATTCGAATAGGACTGATAAATTCTGTTGCCAAAAAGGGGTGGGATTGTCAGAAGGGGGAACACTCACGTAATAAACCTTTCTTCTTTTGGCTTTTATTGAGTATTACCCCGACTTTCTACAATTTTGCAATGTTTTTTAAAAGGTGGTTGAAAGCCCCAACGCTACTAATTGATAGGAATGTGACAGCCCTGCAGAATCTTTATAGGAAAACCTTTTTGTTGGGAAAGCAGCTGTCGTATCTCCCCTCGTCTTATTTAACTTGTTGTAAGCATATTTCAAATTTACATCAACTCGATCGCAAAGTTTCCAAGTAGCCTCCCCTCCAAGCTCCCAATATTCTCCATTAGAATATTTATCTGTAAAAAAGATGGATCGCAAAACATGGTGATCGAGGCAATTGATATCTCCAATACCGGAATACTTGGCAAAAACGGTAAGATCTAGCCGAGAGTCCCACTTCCAATTTGCCTGAAGTCCTAGGTAGGGTATGGAAAATTTTTGGGTATAAGCAATGACTTTCTTACCGGCAGGAAATGTTCCAATCATAGGGCCGGTATCTGTATCGTAGTCATAATGACCGCCATGGGCATCCCAGTGGAGTTTCATAAATTTATATCCAATCAAACATCCAAAATTCCACTGACTGCATTCTTTAGTTAGAGAGTAAAAATTAAAACCGCATTGCACATCCAACTGCACCGCCGTTTTAAGCTTTGTATCGGAGTGAATAGAGAGGTGTGTCAAATCGTATGGATCATAATCATTCAAATAATCGCGATCTTCCAATCTTCCCTTACTTCCAAAAACCCTACTCCACCCATCCACTGTAAAAAAGATACGGTCTTCATAAGCGCTCAGCTTTCCGGTTGCCCCCAACACCCAAATATTATTGGCTGTCCAATCGAGTTTGCTGATTGTACGATCGGGATATTCCGAGGCGCCGGGATATAAGACAAGCTCTACGGTCTTCACGTCAACATGGCCGGCATAAAGGCTGAATGCTGTTGTGCAGCCATCGAATCGACAAGCTTTGTTAAGAGGGACAAATCCATTAAATGCTGCGTTAGCGGTGCTTGAGTAGCAAAGCAATAATAGGGCGGAAAATAATGTAATAATAGTTTTTCTGAGCATGTGTACTTGCTTGGTGTTGATTGGTTTGGAAAATTACAAAGCACTATAGCAACTCCGAACTTTTTCCTCAATCCAGTACCGTAAGTCACATAAATGAGGTGCGATATAAGCTGTTAAGCTTACACTGGTGTCTCCGATTACATTTTAATTATAGCCATGATCTTAAATGGTTCGCAATTCTTTAAAACTAGGAAATTATTAATTAAACTTCACATTCATTTACGTGACGATCCTAAAATAAAACATATGGATTTTTTCTATTTGTTAATGTATACTAATTCCACCTAAACACAAAATATTTAAAGGAGACACGGATGTCTGCATCCCCAACTAGAGGAAGAGGTTTTTACCCGGCACAATCCTCAAATGCGTACGCTCACCACCTTTCGATAAATGAAAACTTCCAGAATAAATCTGAAAAGATTTCCGAATTGGTAGATAAAGTATTAAATGGCTCCAGATATCTTACGACTCACGACTCCCAACAACTTTGCAAAGATATTGCAGGAGCTTCAAGCTGCATGAAAGCTTTAGAACTGATAAATGAGAGACGGATAAATAGTTGGGTGATAAATGCTCTGTTTAGAAAACACTCAAAGGGACGTTACTCAGATGGTTATGCTGTAACAACCGAGCTTTTCCGAAGACTCAACACAGACATTAACTTAAAACATTTTAGAACAACGGAAATTTCTTGGAAAATTTTCTATGCGACTAAAGATACAGATTTAAACATACTGAATCTAGCTTTCGAATCCTATCATGAACTCTATCCAAAAGAGAAAACCCCTTACCACACATGCCTTCCCGATAGTCTGTATGAAACCTATATTAAAATTTCAGGATCTAACGGTCTCTTTAATAAAGCTCTTCGAGGTTTTGACGCGGCAAAAGAGCGCGAATTTATGAAGCTTTCAGTCTATGAAGCTTTTATTAGAGCCGCGGGCCAAAACAAAGAGGTTCATTTAGCGCTAAATACATTTTCGATTGTACAAAACAAATTTAAAATTAAAGAAAAAAACATAAAATTTCGTAACATCTTCGCCGTCTTTATTCAAGCAATGGGCCGTGTGAAAACAATAGATCCTGAATTAATGGATCGAATGTTTACAGCCGCCTGCGACGCTTTCAATACTGCCACTACCAAAGACATTCAAACCGCCGACACCTACAAAAACTTTATCCGAACAGCGGGAAAACATGAAAACATCGAATGCGCAACTGCGGCTTTTAAAAATTTCAAAAATGATTCCTATGTCAAAAATAATGTGGATGTCTACAACACATATATCCACGTAATGGGTAAATACGGTCAGATTAAAAAAGCTTCCAAAGCTTTCTTAAAAGCCAGAAAGAAAGAAATCGCCGATTCTGTCACCTATACCACCTATATGAACAGCCTCCATGCAAATGGTGATAACAGTGAAGCCTTGAAAGTTTTTTATCAGGCTAGAGATGATGACTTTGAGGATGAAATAACCTATATGAGTGTCATCAATATTCTTTTTAATATGGGCCGGCATGAAGGCGCGCTCTTGGCGTATAAAGAAATGGAACCAGATCTGGTGTGGAAGCGGATCAACAACATTGCCTCCTTTGATTTGCATGGATTCTCACACGGCGCAGGTTGCATTGCTGTTAACGAGGTGTTAAAAAGTCCCCAACGAAGAGCGGGTGAAATATTAGCAGTGATCCCCGGAAAAGGTAGAGAGCTGAGTGGAAACCTTTTTAAATTCCGAGATGTAATTCAAGCTCATGTTAAAGCTACATTCACGAATTGGACTTGCGAAGTCTCACCACAAAACAGCGGAGTCTTGTACCTGAAAAATCAAGATACTCCACTATTCGCTTCACGCGGCCGGGGTTTTAGACTGCGAGGGAGGGGTAATTAAGACCTAATCAATCTTTCTTCTGGAAATTGATGTTTTTTTCAAGTAAAATATGGAATCGATATTGTAACAGGTTTGACGCATGCAAGAAATTCTTTTAAACATTGAAAGCAAAGAGATCCGTTTTGCCCATCTAAAAAATGGACAGCTTCACGATTTAATCGTAGAGCGTAAAAAGGAACGTCAGCTTACCGGAAACGTTTACCGCGGCCGGGTCACCAATATCTTGCAAAACATCCAATCCGCATTCGTTGATATTAGAGAGGGAGTCAACGGATTTATTCACATTTCCGATATCGTTGAAAACACTCGCAAATTCGAAGAACTATTCGACATGGACTTCAAGTTGGAAGACAACTCCAAAGAAGACATGAAGCAAAATCTTGAGATCGATCAGGTGATGAAGATCGACCAACCGGTCTTAGTGCAAGTCGTTAAGGAACCTATCGGCACAAAAGGAGCCCGGCTAACCTCCAATGTTTCCATTGCCGGCCGTTACCTCGTACTACTTCCTAACTCCTCCCATAGGGGCGTTTCGCGCAAAATCGAAGATCGCACTTCCAGAGAACGTCTAAAGAAATTGATCCGCGCATTTGAAATGCCAAACGATATGGGCCTGATTTGCCGTACTGCAAGCTGCTTAGCCACCCAAGAGATGTTGATCGAAGAAGCTCATGACCTCCTGAACACCTGGCAGCAGATTATGGAGAACTTTAACAAGTCCTCTGATCCTACCCTGCTCTATACAGAATCCGACTTAATCAAAAGAGCGTTAATTACAGCGATTGATAAGCGATTAGATAGAATCCTGGTGGATGATTATAACGTCTATCAAGCGATTAAACAGATGTATAGCCGCTACGCGAACGAACACACATTGCGCATTGAGTACTACCGCGACAAGATTCCAATGTTCGAACGATTCAACATCGAGCGGGAAATCGAAAAATCGCTTAGACGAAAAATCTGGCTTCCTAGCGGAGGCTACCTATTTTTCGAACGCACAGAAGCGATGTACACAATCGACGTGAACTCCGGAAGAGGCTCTAACAGTAAAGGCGATGTTGAAGAATCATTGGTCAGAATTAACCTTGAAGCTGCCGAAGAGATCGCTAGACAACTCCGATTGCGTAACATCGGCGGATTAATTATCTGCGACTTTATCGATATGAGAATGAGAAAAAACCAGCGACGTGTCCTAGAAAAGCTTAAAGATTGCATGAAAGACGACTCCGCAAAATGTACAATTTTAGGAATGAGTGAGTTCGGAATAGTCGAAATGACCCGTCAAAGAAACCGAGAATCCCTGGTCCAAACGGTATTCACAAGCTGTCCTTATTGCCACGGCAGCGGCCTGATCAAGTCACACGAAAGCATGTCGATAGAAATCGAACGTTCGCTGAAAAAAGCGATCCACTGCTCACAGCAATTCTCCCTAAAACTAGTTGTGCATCCCGAGTTAGATCACTACCTAAGAAATGTCGACCGTTCTTTCCTGCAAAAAATTGCGGAAGAAAACAGCGCAACTCTGGAATTTACCGTAGACGACAACTTACACTTAAATGATTACCATTTTATTTCAGGCTCGAATCATAAAAAAATTGAAATTTAGTGCCTATGCAAAGTTTTAAACAGCTCGAAGAATACTCTCAACAAGGCAAAATTTCTAACGATATTGCCGTTATTATCCGAGAGTTCTTCGACTCCTATTGCAGAGCTGTCAAAGAAACTCACGGAAATCTGGCCAGGGCGGAGAAAGTTCTTAATACTTACCTCAAGTATGTATTAGAACAAGCCTCCACCCCTTATACTTTCCCGCCTTACCACCGCGCGCTCCGCACCCCCATCGACTACCTTCAATTCGGCCTAGACTTTCTAGATTGCTTAACAATTAAAGAAAAAAGCCGAGTAAAAAACCTTCAAAGAGTCGACACGATACAAGAACAAATGGCTAATGGCGATAACGTGATCCTTTTTGCCAATCATCAAATTGAACCCGATCCGCAAGCCATCATTTTAATGCTAAAAGACTCTCATCCTCTTTTTGTAGAGAATATCATCTTTGTTGCCGGCCACCGAGTGACAACAGATCCACTGGCGATTCCTTTTAGCCTTGGTTGCAACCTCCTTTGCATTTATTCGAAAAAGCATATTGAAATTCCACCCGAACAAAAAACAGAAAAACTTCTGCATAACCAACGAACCATGGGACAGATGAAGGAACTCCTTGCCGAAGGAGGGAAATGTATTTACGTCGCCCCTAGTGGCGGACGCGACCGTCCTGACGCCGAAGGAAATGTTATCGTTTCACCATTTGACCCGCAAAGCATCGAAATGTTCCGTCTGGTGGCTAAACAATCAAAGCGAACAACTCATTTTTATCCGTTAGCTCTCTCGACTCATCGACTTCTCCCCCCTCCCACCGGCTTAGAAAAAAAACTCTCCGAGTCCCGTACCGCAAACTGTGCGCCGATTCTTCTTTCTTTTGGAGAAGAGATCCATTTAGACAATATCCCCTCCTTAGAAGGGTTAGGTAAGCACGAGTGCCGCGAGGCAAGATCCAAAGCGATATGGAATATTGTTAATCAAGAATATCAATCTTTACTAAAGTCATGACGATGTATAAATATCTATTTTTCCTTGTTCTTTCCACACTCCTCTGC
>CAZENM010000043.1:0-18665 GCA_964513575.1 uncultured bacterium
AATGGGCTTTAAAATCAGACGTCCTCCGGACTTAGGGCAATCTACTTATTGGAAGGTATATTGATTCAAAGTCAGACGTTGTTTTCTAGTGATTTTTGACAGCCTAGGCCCGGCCTGCAAAACTTCTTTGAGATGAGAAAAGGGGTCAAGCCTCACACTTCCTGTTTTGCTTCAACCAGGAAGTGTGGGGCTTGACCCCTTTACAAATTTGGTTACTAATTTGATTAATTGAAGTTATTGATATTTTATGATAAGATACAAAATCAATCAAATATTAAACAGGTTTAATATGAGTTACTTAAAAAAATACTTATTTTTAGTCATTGCGTATTCACTATTACAGTTGAGCTCTTTAGACGCTGCTCAGGTTCATGCCATTATTGTGGCTGACACTCTAATTGGCGCGGGCAATCGAGGAATGGAAGTTAATATCGATGCAATGCAACGTGAAGTCAAACAGATTGCCGCTTATACTAACCTCCCACTAACAATCGCTGTGTTTGAAGAATACAATGTTAAAGTTAAAAACATTCTGAAATACTTCAACGAAATTAACATAGCGCCTGATGATATTGTCATTTTTTATATCAACAATCACGGTTCTCGTAACAAAGATAAAACAAATCAATGGCCGAATCTTATTTTTCCATTAGATCAAATTGCCACTAAAGATCATGTTATTATCGACTTTAATGACTTGGTAGAAATTTTAAAGGGTAAAAATCCTAAATTACTCATCTCTATTGCAGAGGCTTGTAATAGCATAGTTGACGAAGACGCTTCAAATGAGGACGAGAGTGATGATTCGAGTTATGAAGAGACTGAAGCCACACCCGAAGAGCTAGAAGCACATCAGTTTTTTTTAAATTCCACCGGACCCACATCGATCGTGGAATTTGCTCGGCAGTCTCCAACTCTTGTCTTCATCAGACAAAAACAAGATGATGAGATTTTGGATTTTTATCATGAATTATACGTGAAACCTCGTGGAAGCATTACTATCTCCAGTTCAAGCCCTGGTGAGGGTTCAGTCACTGGAATCTTCACTCAATGCCTGTTGGAAGCGATCGATGAAGTGGTGGATTACTCTGAGTGGTGTAAAATAGGTTTTTTGGAATTCAAGGGTTCACCGTCATTGGAATGGAAGGATATATTGTCACTGGCGGCGCAGAAAACAAAAAAGAAATTTGAGATCTGGGATCCCAAGAAAATTACTATGCAAGAATCTCAAACAGTCCAATATGTTTTAGATCTAGAATAAACCTATTTTTTCGTTGGATGGGCGCTGTCTTGCAGAATCCATTCAACGACAAATAATCGGCCCCGATCACTCATGCAGCGGATCAATATTGACGAAGATCAATATAATCCAAAGACATTCCATCCCAAGATATCTCAATGTCGTGACCTTGTGGGGCAACACGAGCTAATGCAATCTTTAGGGTGTGTTTTTTCAGTTCTCCGGGTAAGAAAACTGAAAATGCACAATCTACCTGTATGCACAGACAGCCTAATATAAACTCGGAATCGCATCTGATAAATTCATCTGCGTCTTTGCTAGCAAAATAAATTCCCCATTCGTTTAATCCCGTGTGCTGATTTACACATTTTTCTGCTTGCAGGATTACTCCAACATCGTTGCTATAAAAGATTTGTTCAATTGCAGTACCATTACTCGTTTTGAAGATCTTTCCTTTCTCTATTAACGATTGAATACGATCGTCAATAGCTAACGAAGTCTCACTTCCTAACTGGACAGACGAAATACTAATCGCAGAATAAGCGGAAGGAATTGCAGAATAGGTTCCGGAATAAAACACACTCATTTTTGGTCCTCGTTAAATTTTTCAGGTAAACGATAATTTAGGTAGAAGGTATAACAGTTGCCTGAATACATTTACACAGTTTTTTACACTGTCATGTTTAGGCACTTCGCCCCTTAAAATGGGAGTGTTCTTGAAAAGGGTGTTATCGATGTTAATTGTTCATTCCGGTGATTCAAAAACCGAAATATCTTATGCACATAGGCTACAGATTAGATCCTTGACAAAGAAATTTATTGATTCATAAGATGACAAATCAAACTCAACCTAGGAAATGAGATGCATATCCCCCCTCCAAACAACACAAACCCATTTTCGCAATATCAAGAACCATCGCCCACTCAACCGCAATCTACAGTTATCGCCAACGCCCAAGAAACCGTGAATAACGACGAAATTGATCCCCAGAGCGAAGATCAAGATCTGTCGGAAGACGATTTTCCTCCCATACCTCTTGAAATCCTTCAAAACCTTATTCTATTTCATGGAGTACATATCCCAAATCCCAACTCCTCACCTCCTTCTAATGAACACTCTTCTTGATATGTCGGTTATGTAAACTTTCTCAATATTCAACCATTCGCTATGTTGAGGTTCATAACATGAAGGTGCTTATGAACGACAACAATGGATTTCGAACAAGATTAATTGGGGCGATTGTTATTGCGGCCCTAGGATTTTTTATGTATCTCATGCAGGTACAACAAAATCCCGTAACCGGAGAACGACAACATATTTCATTATCCCCGATTCAGGAAATTCGATTGGGTCTGCAGTCAGCACCGGCAATGGCCCAGAAAATGGGAGGAGAAATCTCCCCACAGAATCCTTACCACATAGAAGTGGAAAAAATGGGAGCTTTTTTAGTCGCAAACACTGTTGCAAGAACGAGTCCCTGGAAGTTTAAGTTTCACGTGCTCGCAGACACAAAAACCGTTAACGCTTTTGCACTCCCCGGCGGCCAGATTTTTATTACGATGGGCCTACTCAATGAACTCCAAACAGAGGCTCAGCTCGCAGGCGTTTTAAGCCACGAAATGGGTCATGTAATAGAACGACATTCCGCGGAACAGATGGCAAAAAGCGAATTGGGGCAATCATTGATTTTTGCTGTCGGCACAGGATCCGCGGACCCCAACCACCCCGAGTACGCAATGAATGCCACAAAGCTCGCATCGTTCGTCAATCATATGGTCGAATTGCGCTATAGCCGAAAAGATGAAACAGAAGCTGATATGTGGGGATTAAAATTAATGGAACAAGCGGGGTACAACCCAAGGGCTATGATTCAAGTGATGGAAATTTTAAAAGCTGCCGGCGACAAGGGGCATACGATCGAAATGTTTCAAACGCACCCTAATCCCGACATCCGCATCGTCGATATTAATAATTTCCTTCGAGATCACCCCTCTCAAGGCAATCTCAAAGAAGGAAAAAACCTTAAAGATATTTTTAAGGCCTCCCGCAGCAACCGAGATTTCTAGAACTCAACCAATCAACTAGATCTATTGTTTCACTGCTTCGGAGTTAATAATAATGCGTGAGTCTTTCCTTCAATCATTGCTGTGATTAAAATTTGTCCTTTATCATTAATGGACCAGACGTTCATTATTTTTTTCACTTGTAGGGCTCCAAAATCGATAGACTCGCTGAGATCTATTATTTTTCCGTCGGGATCGCGCAACCGAAACATTGCTTTGTTATTTGATTTCCAATAAAGTTTTCCTAAAATGTATCCATGATTATTGAAGGCCAGGGGGATAAAATTTCCAAGGCTAATCATTCCTTTATCTTGGGACCAAAAGAATCCTTCACTCCCCTTTTTATCTCTAGCGATCACTTGAGTATTGTCATTCAAACCAATCCCGTAGTAAACCGTGTCATCTGCTATAGGAATCCATTCGGTTGTTGATAAGTTATAAATATAAAGCTCATATACTGCGAGCAGGTTAGTACCAAACATCCCGGGACTGATACTGGTTACCAAAACTTGGGATTTATTGTTCAGCGCGGAGGCGTATTTGTAATCTATTTCTTCAGTGTATGGCGCAAAGTAAATCATATTTGTTCCAAAAAAAGCCCAGCTGCGGGTGGACTGATACAGGTCTATATGATTTATGGAAAGTAGCGTACCTTCATCATTAAATCCTTGGTAAGAATAGCCTTTGCCTCTAGGAAAAGGCTCTCCCCGCCAAGCAAATCCTTCTTGTGAATTATACCGATAATTGCTGATTTCTACTTTAGTCCCTGTCCATGATTTTGTTCTCTTTTCAATAAATCCCACTACTTGATTAAGATTGTTTATTCTTGGGTAGGACTCGAGATCTGCTTCTGTGGTGATAATTTCCAGTCCATTTTCAGGGGTCCATATAAAGTCAACGGTATGTCCTTCATTCGTATATTTCCCGGCTACGGCTCCGCTTTGATTGAGTGATCTGGCTTCGCTGTGTTCTGTCTCTAATGTTCCTACATCTGTTGCGTAATACAACGCTTCTGCATAGACACCATGGGAATTCAACAGAAAAAATAGTGTTAACAAACAAGAAAAAAATCGAATATTCATAAAGTGCACAACCTTACATTTAGCCAGTGATTATAAAACTGAGACATATTGCTTTTGACAAGACATTCTTGCCTTCAAAGAAAAAAAGATTAACACGCAAAGGTTTTTCAGACAACTAAAACCTGTTAAACAAACCCGCTATTTCGCTTGAATAAAACATTTAATTAAGATATAATACATTAAAACTTTAAAGAAAATTTACTGTCGTCAAAAAAATATTAGGAGTTTTTATATGATTTACGATAATAGCTCAGTTACTAACATGGCGTTTGAAGAAGCGGTGCGTATGATTGAAGCCCTGCACGCTCCTAATCCAAATACAGAAGAATTGAAATGTCAGTTCTCTAACATAAAGGTTTTATTTGATTTCGTGAGAAATGAAATCTCCAACAATCCTGAAGCAACACCTGCGGAAATTGATAATTTTCACAATCTAGGAATCACCGTTAGAACCCTTAAAGAAGAGCTCGAAGCTACAATTAATCGTTTGGGGTCAATGACTTTACACAACGCTGGGCAGTCATCTGGTTCTTATGTGAATGAAATAGCGCCGAATAATTTTTTAATGTCCCATCCTGTAGAAATTCCCTACATCGCCGGCGATTCTAGTCTTGAAGATGGCTCTGTCGACTCCTTACTTACTCAAGAATTCGTTCAAGATAACGCGAATATGCCCAGCGCTCCTCCTATTTCTGAAGAAGAATTCACCGCTTTACAAAATTCATCGCTATACCCAAACCTTCCCTCTCCCACTTATTCGTTCCTATCTAACGCGGCTTCTTCAAGTTACAGCGGTCAACCGGTAGCAAGTTCAAGTAGCGCGGGGTATAGCGCTTCCAAATTTGTCGGTTTAAAAGACATGATTCCGGGAGCATTCGAGTCCTTTGGGAGTGATATTCACCTGATTCACAGCCTGGACCAAAGTACACTTGAGTTTGGCGGCGATCGCTGCGGCTTTCACGCTTTAAAAAACGCGCTCTGCGCGCTAGCGATTGTTAAAGGATATGATGTGGGGCCACGCACTGATTTATTTTTAGATGAAGATTTGTACTCGCATATTGAAATCCTAATCTCGAGTGTCAGAGGAAATAACGATCAACTAGACGCAAGCGATCCGCAATTAAGAGCTGCTTGGAAAGCAATTGTTGAAAAGAAGGAAAACCCCTTCCCCGGATCAACACCAGCGGACTGGCAAATCAATGATTTGAGTATCTTCCATGTGGGTGAAGATTTTGATAACGGTAAATCTAGCCCCTCATTAAAAGTAACGGACGAGACGTCGTTGGTCTCTTTTGTGAATCTTAAGCAGGTTGCGGAGAGAACAGGACCTTTTAATCATGTCTTTATTGTTGGAGCTGAAGGACACTGGACGACTCTTATTTATGAAAAAGATGAGAATCAAAACGAAAGCTGGTACGGCCTGAACTCACGACATAATAATCAGATGGAGGTGTTTGACAATATCCCTACCATTAAAGCGGCAATGGAAGACATCCATCAAAAAGCGTATCAGGAATATCACTCAAGCATAGGTTTCGACTTGCAACGCCGTTGCGAGAACCTTATCCCTAATGGTAGAGGATACGACCTTTCCCACCCTGACTATATTGAAGTGTTTTTTGACAGCGAAACGATGGAACCCAGGTATTTATCTCGGATTCATGCGGTTGCTCAATTTATGATAGAGATGGGTTGGATAAACCCCAACTCTGTACAGTACAATGCTTTCAGAAATGACATTAACAACCTCAGAATGGTTTTAGAAGTTTATCGACCATTCCTATCGGAAAGCCCGCTTTTCAAAGAGGCTGACTGGTTATTAAACCATCTTCGTTAGAGTTGTTGCAGCTGTTTAATAAGAAAGGATTGTGGTCATAAAGTTGTTTGCTAACCCAGTTTTGGGATGATCAAAAACTTCGGCGGGGGTGCCTTGTTCTAGGACAGCACCCTCAGCTAAAAACAACACCCGATCGGCTACTTTCTTTGCGAAGGTGAGGTGGTGAGTGGAGAGAATCAGATCCCTCCCCTCTTTTTTCAGTTCTAGGATTAGCTCTAACACCTCTGCAGTCATCAACGGATCTAAAGCGGAGGTGGGTTCATCTAAAAGCAGCATTTTAGGATGGCCTGCCACTGCCCGGATAAGCGCCACTCGCTGGGACTGCCCGCCGGATAATTCGTAGGGTTTCTTGTGGGCATGTTTATCTAGTTCAAATCGCTTCAGGAGCTGCATGCTGATCTCTTCCGCCTGTTGTCTGGGGATGCGTTGTACGTGATAGAGAGGTAAAACGATGTTTTCCAGGGCCGTTAGGTGTGGAAACAGGTTCCAAGATTGAAAGACGATTCCTAGTTTTCTTCTATGAGCGATTAATTCCTTTTCTTTAAAAATCATCGGTTCATCATCTAACTCTATGGATCCGGCTTCAGGGCACTCAAGCCCCCCAAGCAGTCTCAACAAAGTGGATTTTCCGCCCCCTGAAGGACCTATTAAAACTAGCATTTGAGTGGATGGCACTGACAGGTAGGGCAGGGAGATTGCCTGTTGAGCCCCATATCTTTTTATCAGACCGCTGATTTCAAGTTTCATAATGAAACCTCTTTTCAAGGTATTTGCTCCAAATAGAAATTGGAAGGGTCAGGATCATATAAGCAACAGCGAGGGGTAGGAAGCTTTCTAAAGTGCTGTAGGTAGCGCTATTAATCTGCTGAGCGCTGTTAGTGACTTCATTGATTCCTATGACGGATAGAAGTGAAGAGTCTTTGATAATTGAAGCAAATTGTCCGGCAAGAGGAGGAAGGGTTTGCCGGATGGCTTGTGGTAGGATGACATAACGGTACGATTGGAATCTGGTGAGTCCTATTGCTCTTGCGGACATTCTTTGTGTTGAACTCACGGCATCAATCCCCGCGCGCAGCATTTCGGAGATGTAGGCACCGTGGAAGATGGAGAGGATCATCACCCCGGCGACATAACGATTTTCGAGCCCCACCAGATGAGCAACGACGTAGTAGAAAAACAATATTTGCACTAGCAGAGGCGTCCCTCGAATAAGTTCAACATATCCCCTTGTCAAAACTCTCAGAGCAGAGATGCCTGACCGTTCGCATAAAGCTCCCACGCAACCGATGGCTAAGCTTAAAAGGAGGCTGCATATGGAAAGGGCGATGGTGATGAGCCATCCATGGAAAAACAATTCCCGGTATTCCCATACGCCACTCCAATCAAGATGGACCCCTATCCAGAAGAACAACCCGTAGGCAATTCCCAGAACTAATAGAACTGTAAACAAAACCTGAATGATTTTCATAATCTTTTTATTTAAAATATAAAAGGTATATTAAGTTTTTTAAATTCTGCTTTATGTTCTTTCAGATACTTTTCGGCAAGTTTTTCTAAACCTCCATTTTTCTTCAGTTCTGATAAAAATAGATTAACCTGTTCCAAAAGCACCTTATTCCCTTTTTTAATTCCTATAGCCCATTGCTCTTCATAAAATGGTGTGAGCAATGCCCGTGTTGTTGTTGGATTATTTTTCCAGTGTGTAAAAACTGATAACTGATCAAATATAAACGCGTCGGCTTTATTCTGAATCACTTCCAAAACACAAAGAGATTCTTTGTCAAGAACGCGCAAAGTGGCTTTTTTCAGGTGCTGCATCGCGTATATTTCTCCGGTTGTCCCGGATTTAACGACGATGACCCGTCCTGGTTCGTTAGCGTCTTCAATGCTCTGTAAATTCGATTGGGCGCTGACTAAAAGGCAAAGCCCGGTGGTCAGGTAGGGTTCAGAAAAATCGATTGCTTTTTCCCGACGGGTGTTTGCTGTGAGGGATGAGATAATAAGATCAATTTTTCCATTGTTTAACGAAGGAATTAAACCCACATAAGAAATATTTTCGATGACTATTTTTCTGTGTAGGAACTGGCCTAAAGCTTCGGCCATATCAACACTAATCCCACAGGGTGTGCCGTCATTACAGACCATTTCAAATGGAGGATAAGACAGCTCCATCCCCACGCGGAGTGGAGGCTCTGCGGCATGAAGGAAGGGCCCGGCTAAAAATGACAACAGCAATATGAATAGTCGCATAGAGCCCAGACTAGTAATGTAAACCATAAAATTCAATGGCTATCTTTGCTTCAAAGCTTTATTTTTGTTGATAACTAAACAAAAATGCAGTATTATTAACGCTATTAAAACAAAAAACAGGATTAAATATGATAAAGAATCTTATTTTAATACTACTTGCAATTACCTCCCCTATAGTAGCGCAAATCAACGTACTTGCCATTTCGGGAAGCCTTCGACAAGATTCATTAAATACAAAGCTTGTGAAAGAAGCTGCTAGAATAGCCTCTGAAAACGGAGCTCATGTGACTTTTTTCAGCTTAAAAGATGAACCGATTCCATTTTATGATGGAGATCTTGAAGAGGAAGAAGGAATGCCCCACAATGTCACAAAACTGCGACAATTGATGATCTCTAGCGACCTCATCCTTATCGCATCCCCAAATTACAACCGATCCTTACCCGGTGTTTTGAAGAATGCGTTTGATTGGGCTTCAAGGAACGAGGCGAAAGAATACTGCAAAAAAGCTTTCGAAGGAAAAAAATTCCTTCTTATGAGCGCGTCGCCTGGAAAAACAGGTGGAGTCAGCGGATTGCGGCATCTAAAAGAAAACCTGGAATCTCTTCGGGGTCACGTTAATGAGGTGCTGTTTAGCCTCCCTTACGCAGATAAAATGTTTGACAATGAAGGACGTTTAGTTGAAACCAAACAAGCAGAGCAACTTCAAGAATTCATTCAAGGAGCTCTCTAAAAATTATTTAGGGGCGAGTAAAATCCTTTAAGATATCACCCCTATTTTGCTAGGATCGGGATGAATCTAACTCAAGGTGTTTTTGATGTTCAGTCGCAATCAAATGATGGGGCTCTTGTTTTTGACAGGGGCAGCTTCCCTTCTCTTTTACACCTTATCCAGTGACTCCGAGACCATTAATTCAGCCCCCAAATACGATTTCTCGTTAATTGATCCTGAAATGGCACCTGAGCCTATCAAAGAATCTGTAATGCGGGGTTATAACATCGTTTTAGAAACCAGAAAACACCTCCCCGAATACACCGGAGACCGACTAAACTGCACGAACTGTCATTTTTCCGGAGGAAATAATCTAGGAGGAATCAACGGGGGAATTTCTTTGGTGGGAGTTACGGCAAAATATCCGATCGACTTAGGAAATGAACGTCAATATACCTTAGCGGAGCGTATTAATTCCTGTTTTGAAAAAAGCATGAATGGAAAACCCCTTCCGGTTGACAGCGTTCACATGAATGACATTTTGGCCTATTTAAAATGGATTTCCGAAGGGATTACAGATGTTTCTAAAGCTCCGTGGCTTGGGTTGAAAAAACTGTCGAGCGCACATCTACCCAATCCAGAAGCGGGAGCTGTGAAGTATGAAACATATTGCGCAATGTGCCATGGGTCAGATGGGCAAGGACAGCGTAGGAAGTATGATTTAGGATATCCGCCCTTATGGGGGCCTCATTCTTTTAACGATGCTGCAGGAATGAATCAATTGGAGATGTTAGCACCTTTTATTTTGTATAATATGCCTTATGAAGATGCTCGGTTGTCTGTCGAAGAGGCTTTAGATATTGCGTCGTTTATTATTAAGCAGCCAAGGCCTGTGAAAAATTAATTTGGATAAAGTTGCAGTAATTTTTTTTTGACAGAGAAATTTCATTTGACGATAGTGCATTTAACCATGAATTCTATTTAGGACTCGTTTCCATGAAAAAAAATATTTTTGTTGTCCGCGATTTTTTTAACCTCCACATTATCGGGAGCTGAAAAAGAGGTGGATGCCGCCGCGCTAGCCACTGTTGAAGCTCTTTCTTACCAACGAACCTTTGCGCTTCCTGTTAATTGGTCCACGACACCCAAATATGCGATGGTGGTAACTATTCCCGGTGGATATAAGTCTCTTCAGCCGGGAAACTCATTAGCCTCATCCGGAACCGAATCGAATCAGTTTATCCCGGAAAAGGAGAGCGAAAGCAGCTGGACCGAAAGTATTACCCTTAATAAATATGTAGGGAAAAACATTTCCGCGATAAAATTTGTTGGAGATTTAAAAACCGGAATGCTTGCGAAGGGAACGGATGGAAAAGTATGGTTGGAGTCTAACGTCACAAAACCTTCTTACGAACAGTCTACAATTGGAATTGTGTACAACTACAAGGGTCAGCACGAGGTCATGGGCGCTCTCTACTATTCGGGGCCGTTCGATTCTTCCGGTGTGCAGTATACAATTAGACCAAAGCCTGGTCAGTCGGATGAAGATGCCATCAGGTTGATTGAAAACTTCTTCAAAAACAACACAGAGATCATCTCGCTTAGCCCCTCATAAGCTTCCGAAGTCTAAAAAATCGGGACAAGTCCTTTTGAAAGGATTTTAAGGGTGAGCCGGGAATTTGAAAGTGGTTATTGATGACTAAAGTCGCGCGGTTGGCCACGCAAGCAACGTCTTCAAAACTTCCTAATGTGTAACTTCCCACGTAAATTGTTTTTGTCGAAGGGGCCCCCTGTTGTTTTTCCAGGTCAAGTCTTACCTTCCATGGCAATGTGGAGAAATAATCATCCCAAATTTTGTATTCGATAATTTCCACCCCTGTCACCCCCGGCAAGGCGCTTAGATCTGCCAATATTTTTTCCTGTCTATCGGTATTTTCCTTTGATTCTTGATCGTGGGTATGATGAGGGAGGTAATTAATATAAGCTGAACAAAGCCTGCCCTCGGGGGGATTCTCCCGTTTATCCAGTGTAGAGACAAGCGCGACATGGCCAAATTGTTTTTTATCTAATGCTTCGGGCTTGTAGATATTATTCAAAGGAAGCCCTTTTAGGCGACAGATCACGACAGGATAGCGGTAGTAGGTAAGCTGATCGACGCATTCTTTTTCTACGGGTGTTAGAGACTCCTTCCCCAATACTGATTCCCAGTGTTTTGGGGAGATGGCTAAAACCAACATCTCAGCATGGTGAGAATGCTTAACTCCCCGCTTATCTAAATAATCTACTGTTACCCCTGAACCGCTTCTGTTAACTTTAAAAATGTTTGCGGAGGTCTGTAGAGTGAAATTTTCACCCATTTTCCTCATCAAGTGTTGAAAGCCCCCTGTAATACTCCTCAGCTCGCATGATTCAAATCCATAATGCTGCGCGATGAGATAAGGAATTGTCATTGTTCCCATGTACTCCAAAACACTGTATGCTGGACAGTCGTTCATATCGCCGTAACCAAATCCTGAAACGAGAGGCTTTAGAAAAAGATTGATATGGTCCATCCCCTCCCTTTTTGCTAACTCCGCGAAAGAAATCTCTAAATCTGCAGGCAAGGGTTCTAGGCGAGCACAGGCTCTTCGATATTTCCTTACGAGACGGTTAAACTTCAAGACTTCACTCCCTATTTGGGCGATGTATTGCATTCGCTGAAATCTGGTTAACCCTTCAATTTGGGATACGATCTCCACGCTATCACTTCTGACGCCCAGAGCCTTTTCTGTGGTAATTCCATGTTCAATGAGGGCGTCTATCACCTCGCCATAATTAGGGGCGATGACAACAGCACCGCGCTCCGTGATCAATCCGGGGTGAGCGGGATCTGAAAAAGTGCTGCACTTGCCGCCGATATCATCTTCTTTTTCAAAAATGGTAATTTCTTTCATGCCTAGCTGTCGCAGCCTTCGTGCGGCGAAAAGGCCGGAAGGTCCCGCTCCGATTACGACTGCCGATTTTGGAAGGTTTTTGGGGATCATTAGACCTTATCTCCGGTCAATTTTGCGTAAAGGTTTGCCCCTGTTAGAGCTGTACCGTAGATACTAGCAAAACCGCTAGATGCGTTACACCAAAACAAGTTATTCCAAGGAGTATCTGCTTTAAGCCTTCCCAACCCCATGTTTGCGGGGTTCATTATGGATCCGTAGGCATTTCCGTAAGGGGCAAGACAGAATTCTTCATTGGTTGTCGGTGTACCTACAACTTTTAGGGCGATGTGATGGTTAATATTTGGGATATGTTTTTCTTCGATGATTTTCAGAAGATTTTCAGCTAAATCATGTTTTTCCTTTCGGTAGGCACTGGGATCGTGGTCGTGAAGTTTTTTAAAGTAGTCATAGTTAGCGACGGTACCGAACTCTAATATCTGACAACCGTCCGGGGCAACGCCGGGGGCTTTGGTATGGAGTGTTGGAGTTGACATAAAGATCCAGGGTTTATCGTAGCGGTTAGCGCGAGCTTCTTTCCAGCAATGATTCATATCCCAATCTTCTAGATGCCAAGTATTGTGGCTGCCAAAACCATAGTCGCGTAAGTCAATTCCTTTGACACCTAAATAAACGAAGAGGGCTGATTGCGTGTATTCATAGGTTAATGGAGAAAGATATTGTGAGGGGACTTTTTCTCTACCGATCATTTTTATCGCGGCTTGAGGATCCATATTGCAGATATATTGAGAAGCTTTAAATATTTTTCCATCTTGGGTCTTGACGTATTGGACTTGATCACCCTCTACGGCTATCTCTGTAACAGACGTTTCGTAGAAAATGTGGCAACCCGGATGATCTGTAATAAATTTCGCGAGTCTATCAATAAAAAAACTAAAGTGTTTGGTGGGATAATAGGCGCCTGCATTATATCCTCCCACAAGCCCCGCATAGGCTAAAAGTGATAATTCCTCGGGGGGGCTCATCAAATCACCGGCGTTCGCGCTTAGGATCGCCTCGACTTCTTTGGGCAGGGCGCATTCATCGAAAAGATCTTGGAGTGTTTTATTTCTATATTTGAAAAGGGTCAGGAATTTGTAGCTATCGGTGATGTAGTTCCACCATTGAATCTTTTCCGGAAGCTGTGCCATCTCCAAGTTAAGCTTTTCGATAGTGGAAAAAAAACGTTTTAGACCGGTTTGGTTCCCTGGGTAGACCGCATCAATATTTTTAATAAACTTCTCGAAGCCGTTGGGGGTTTTAATACGTTTTCCGTCGGGTAGTATAATATGGTCATACCCATCTTTATTAAGGGGTTCAAAAGTTATTTCATCCTGGAGTCCTAATTTTGTTAAAATACGGTGGATTGTTTCCCCCGGTCCGCATCCCCAAATGTAGTGCACTTGAGCGCAGAATTTAAAATCGTTCATTTTAAAAGTGTGTGCATATCCCCCTGGAATATCATGCGCTTCCAACATGCAAATCCGAAACCCGCCGTTTGCCAAAAGCGCAGCCGCAGAAAGCGCGGCCATTCCTGTCCCTATAATAAGATAATCATAGCTATTTTTCTGGCTGTAGATTGCGTCTTGCGCGGCGTGCTGTTCTTTAGTCATAGCTCCGGTGCTGTATCTTTTCATAGGGCTCCCAAGGGTTTGTGAATAACTTTATATATAAAATCAAGTTAAAACCTGTGCTAGTTGATGTCAAGAAAAACAAGAACTGTCAGCCTTTACATTAAATTAATACAAACTTGAACGTGAATTAACGGCAAAGAATTAATATTAAACTTAATAAGTAATAAATTTGGAGACATTTAATGATTATAACTAATAAAAACAAACCCAAAATAGATAGCAATCCCCCTGCAAACTTAGCCCTACAACGACAAATTCCGACTCACATAAACCGCAAAACAAGCGCAATCTGGAACACAATTTATTTTATCAGAGTGAGATTTTCAAATTTTTTCAAAAAACAAGATTCAATCCAAGCCAGTCATCTATCACTTAAATTACGAGAACAGATTGTTAGGACAGAGTTCGGAGAAGAATTCCTTGGGAAACTCAAAGAAGCAAAAGCAACAAATAACAGTTTTGGAGCGGCTACTTATGACCAGGTGATCAACAGGCTCTCGTCAACGGTCGATAAAACCGAGAAAACAGCGTTAACATTTTTATTTAAAAACTATGAACTAGATGCCGAGCAAACTGTAAAAATCCTGCAGCGCGCGCATATTCTGCTTGTCGACAATGGAACATTTCACCAAGTGTTTAAAGAATCATCGAGTCAGCGAATCTCTTCTCATCCTTCCAGCGAGGGATATGCCTATAGCTTTCAGGGAACGGCTGTTAAAGAGCTATTATTTTCGAAAATTTCAAAAGATATGGCGCATGGAAGACTACACAAGGAATATAACGAAGAATTGAAAACAACGATTGCAATACAAGAGATTAATTTTGGCGATATCGAGGAGTTATCTTGGTTCCAATTGGAAAAAAATCCGATTGTAGATTTCAAGAGTTTTTTAGGTCACGCCGTTGACTACCTACGCTATAAATTCACAGGTAAACAGCAGGGTCCTTATGGAAGTTCTCACCATGTGGATACAACTCCGGTGATTATCACTCCAAAATAGACTTTTGGAGTTAATACTCTTCTTTAGGCGGCCTTCGGAGCCGCTTCTTTTCCGAATCTTTTATTTTTTTTCTACTATCCTTTGCCTTGACAGAACGTGGAACTCTTGTGGGGAACAGGTAGGGGCGGGATCCAGTGTGCTAGGGTTATTTTGGCTCATCGCGCATACGAGCACCTTAGCTAGAGAAAGTCAAAATCTGTAGTTAACTTGATAATAACGTTTGATCAGCATTTATTATTTAACTAGGTACTCATTTGCGCAATGAGCTGTAATTTTCATGGAAAATGAGGACACGCTCATTTTAAATAATAAATTTACATCGATTAAATAAAACATTAACACATAACGACTATAATTTAGGTATAAACGACCAATAACAAAAGGAATTTATACAATGTTCAATACACACAATGATTTATCAGTGTCAAATGCTCAAGAAATAGCTTTTCGTAGGGGCCTTGATGTTGCTCCTGTTAGTGTAGGGAAACAAAGGCCCCGTGCCCATATGCTCAAGGTACAGAATGTTGTCGACACTAGATTTAGTGTCAGCTCCGCACTTGGTATAAACGTCTCAGGATTTAAAAAAATCCTTTACTGTTTTACAGAAGTCAAAATGCAATTGAATGGGGAAGATATTTACATTAACAAACGAAGTGCAGCAACCAGATTAGGGCTTTCAATCAGTAAAGTTAAAGAAATAGCGTCAACAAACAACATCGAACGATTTCAGCATTATGCCAAATTGCGAGCGAGAATTATAGAGGTACACATTGCATTTTGTGATAGTCTCCCCCCCACTTCCAATATTGGCCCAATTTCACCATGTGCCGGTTGGCTTTAAGACCTTTCCTTATGGTTTCAAATAAGATTATTTGTTATTTATTTTACTGTGCACTTGCTTTAAGTCGAGCTAATAATCTTCTTTTGGCGGCCTTCGGAGCCGCTTCTTTTCCGAATCTTTTATTTTTTTCCTACTATCCTTTGCCTTGACAGAACGTGGAACTCTTGTGGGAAGGCGGATTGGTTTCCTGTAATTAAGCCGTTCAACAATTTTCCTGAGTTTGATCAGGCATTCTCGCTTATTTAGGTATTGGCTCCGTTCCTTTTGACTAGTGACAACCAATCCCGTAGGAACGTGAGTAAGCCTAACGGCGCTGTCGGTGACGTTGACGTGCTGGCCCCCACTTCCGCTGGCGCGAAAAGTGTCTACCTTACACTGTGCGAGCAGCGCATCATCATCATGTGGAAGTTGTATTTTATACGTCATTGACAGAAGACCTTTCTTTTGATTATAATGAACTAATTATCAAATAAAAACGTATATTTTACTCATTCCATGACATTACTGCCTAAAAATAAAGACAACTGCCCCTTTCTAATCCTTGCTCCAATGGAAGGTGTTGGAGATCAATGCTTTAGAAAAGCAATGGCCTCGATCGGCGGTTTTGATGAGGGAGTCAGAGACTTCTTAAGGGTGCCAGCCAAGCCCCACATCCCGAGCTTAGCCGCGCGCTATCAGGCAAATGAAATTGCTCCTATTCCCTTGGCTGCGCAGCTGATGGGTTCCGATCCTGTTCACATGGCAGAAATGGCGCGTGAAATGGAATTGCGGGGAGCTCTACGGATCGATTTAAATTGCGGCTGCCCTTCTAACACTGTAACAGGGAGAGGGGCGGGTTCCAGCTTACTCAAAGAGCCTAACTTTCTTTACGAGATCGCAAGAGCAATGGTGAAAGCTGTTTCTGTCCCTGTTACGGCGAAACTCCGGTCGGGATTTGAGGATACCTCCCTATTCAGGGAAAATATACTAGCCGCCCAGGAAAGCGGAATCAGTTACCTTACGCTTCATCCAAGAACAAAGGTAGAAGGATATGGCCCGCCGGCACATTGGGATTTAATCGCAGAAGCTAAATCAATTTTAAAAATACCTGTGGTCGGCAATGGGGATATTCTGAATGTCGAAGACGCGCTTAAAATGCTGGAAACCACCGGATGCGATGCTCTGATGATTGGCAGAGGAAGCATTATCAATCCCTTTATTTTCCAGCAAATCAAAGCTCACTTCTCGAAACAACCCTACATTCCCACATGGAAAAGCCTCGCTCGCTACTTCGAGGTTTATCTCGCGGAAACCTCTCCTGACATGCATGAGAAATCTAGAATCGGCAAAATGAAACAACTAATGGGATTTCTCTTTAAAGGAAATGAACGGTTGATGAGCATTAGGGAAGAAATTCTACGTGCTAATTTTTCAGATATGGATTCATTTCAAGAATTTGCTATGAGACACCTAGAAAAAAACTGGCACCCCTAATACGTCTTTGGCTGGTCGTGGAGGCTGTGATTTTTTGAAACGTGAAGGCGCAAGCATACTTTTAGACCTATGCGTTAAAATATGTTTGTGCCTTTGCGTTTCAAATGTCCTATAAATGGGCGATGAAATCTCTGAATTCTTCGGTATGGCGAATATTTTCCAACCATTGATCTTCTAGAAGCGTTTCTGTCGGCGGAAGCGCCGCTGCCTGTTTAGCCTTATGCAGATATTGGAATGCCTGTGCGGGATGATCCGTTATCGCATATAGGCAAGCAAGGTTGTAGTAGGCGATTGTGGAACCTAGGTACGCTGCTTGCAGAAGCTTAGGCTCCGCTTGCTCAAGCCATTCTTTTGACTTTTCGGGCAGGCAATCTTCTGCGACGAGTTCAGCCGCGTGCATGCACATCACCCCCCACTCGTTCCAGCTGAATTCTTCTTCGTCGTTTTCTGCGATCACATTGACGAATTGCTCTTGAGCTTTATAGAATAAATCGAGGTCGCCGACAGCATCCGCCAAGTGTGTTAAGGTGATGGCTAGGTTATAACGGGCGTGGTGGTAGTTAGGATCAAGCTGCAGCGCTCTGGTTAACATGTGTACGGCTTTTTCGTAGAAATCTTGATCGGAGTAGTAATCTCCCAGGAAATCCAGCGCGCATCCATAGTTATAGAGCCAATCAGGTTGAAGATCTTGCTCTTCATATCCCGCGAGCTGGCTTGTTTTCATCACATTTTCAAATTTTACTAGAGCCGCCTCGATAAAATGTTTATCGCCGGTTCTCTCCCCTAACTTCATTAGGGCGACTCCCCAGTCATTCCAGAGTTGGGGCCACCCCTTATGGTTGAGGTCGATGGCGCGTGAAAATGCCCGCAGGGACTTATTAATTTCAACTTGCGGATCGCTGCTTTCAGCTAAGTCTAGGTGTGTGATGGCAATACCGTGCCACAGCGAGGAGTCTTTAGGGTCAATTTCGACTGCTTTATTCAATTTTTCCAACGCTTTTCGATAGTAGGCTGGCTCATCAAAATATCGACCGAATTCATTAAGGCAAAGTCCATAAATGTACCAAGACCGAGCGTCTTGAGATCCATCTTTTAAAGCTGTGATGATTTTTGCTTCCGCTTCCTTAAGCTTTTCTAAGGACTCTTCTTGACCTGCAAGGATCAGCAGGGCATCTGCCCAAAGCGCATTTAGCTTTGGGTGGCGAGAGTTGATTTTTTCGGCGGCCTGGAATTTTTCAATTCCTTCTTGGATTAATGGAAGATTCCCCCCAATTTTCCCCATGCCTACGAGTAATGCTCCCCACTTAACCCAAAGTTGGTCATTGTCCTGGGTGAGTTTAGAAGCTCTATCATAAGCTTCGCGGGCGCACTCAGCATGGTCATCTTCTAAAATCAAATCAAAAAGATAATGGAAAATATAACCTAAGCTTACCCAAAAAATCCCGAAAATTTCATTTTCCTTTAATTATCATCGGTAAAGTTCCAACGCCCCGTTGGCCAGAGCGTTTTTTCCTCGTAACAAATCGAACACCCATCCTGACTCTGCTTCTCAGTCAACGGAAGT
>CAZENM010000044.1:0-18542 GCA_964513575.1 uncultured bacterium
TAGTCGCATATATTTACCCCTTCGATTGCGTTTGGATAGGTTGCGTCAACAAACATCATAACTTTTTCGACCGGAGGCGGCTTCAACGAATTAAGCACTTTTATAATCTCTTCAACCGGTTCGCTAGAAGGACCTCGACCAATTGCGCGGTTAAATAGCCCCTTTAATCCCCCTGACGCCTTAGGTGGATTTCTTTCTATTTCTTCCTTAACCTTATTGGTAAATGGCCTAAGCTCCAGTTTTTCTTCAGGTGTCAAATTCATAGAAACCAGTTCTTTAGCAATTTCAACCGGGTCATAAACATAGCTGACCGTTTTTCCGCCTTGAATTTCCTCACCTCGGCCTTTAATGAAAAATTTCTCCCTTATTGATCCCACACGTATTGCTTCCCTTGCGGTGCACAAAATTTTTGTCCCTTTATCGTCCCGTTTTATGTACAGTACCGGTGTGCTCACTTCCCCTTTTCCTGCTGGGTTAATTAACTCGTTCCATTTATCCATACTATCTTTGATGTCCGATCGCACCGGCTCTGCTGACGAAGCGGTACTTTCGACTACTGTTGAGGAACTTGCAGCGCGACTCGACGCTCTTGTATTTGTTGGGGAAACTCTACCCATGGCACGGAGTTGGTGCAATGGTGAAATTTTTTCACCGCTATCGTTTGAGCTTGCGGCTCTGGGGGGTGAAGGTGGGCCATGCAATTCAGCAGTTTCTAGAAGTTGCGCTACTTTTTTTTCTTCGGGTGTTGGAGTTTTTGCAGGGATATTTGGTGACTTTGAGCCTGTATTGTTTTGATTTATTCCACCCGAACCCGGTGTAATATTTGAAGCAGACATAGAAACCTCCGTAAATACATTAAAGCTAAAGCATGTTAATTTAATAATAAACAAAGTGAATAAATCAAAACAATTAGTTAGTTACAGATCAATTTTAACGTATTCAAAAGACATTTAAAATGAACACGTTACAAATAATATGTATTTTTTAGAGTTTCTTGGGTCCTGAAAACCAAGGAAAGAAAGATGAGGTGCGCGCCTGATATTCTTTATAGGCATCGCCATGATTTTGAATGGATTGTTCCTCTGCGAGGGGAATCCCGGATCCTTTGACTAAGAGGCCATACATAATCACGGGAGAGATGACGGCAATGAATCCACCAAAGGAAGAACTGGCAAATAAGAAAAAGCCGATCCAGACGATAAATTCGAAGAAGTAGTTGGGATGGCGGCTGTATTTCCATAAGCCGCAGTCGCAGATTTTCTCTGCATTAGCTGGGTCTGCTTTAAAGGAAGAAAGTTGTTGATCAGCATAAGACTCCCCTACGACGCCGATTAACCAGAGCGCAATTCCTGCAAGCTCCCAATAGTTCCACTCCGGGGTAGCAAATCCCGCGACGATGATAATAGGTGTGGAAATCAGCACGGCTAAAATCGCTTGGAAAAGAAACATCATCAAAAAAAGTTTGTCTGAAGGATCCCCACCCCAAGAAGCACGCATCTTTGCGTAGCGTGGGTCTTCACTGGAATGCAGGTATCGGCGATAGAGGTGCCATCCCAAGCGACCGCCCCAAATTGTGACCATAGCGGTCATGGCAACTCGTTTAAGAAAAGCCCCTTCGCCGATAAGAAAACAGGCCCATGCAGTTAGAACGAAACAGAGACACCAGCCTATATCGACGATTCCCGCGCTTCGTTGAGTTCTATAGGCGACCCACAGAAAAAGCATTATGAAGAAAGAGATGAGAAATGCTGCGCCATAGAGAGCAAAAAAGGTAACCATAATGCCATGCCTATTTTTTTTTCAAATTGTCAAATTTTTTATTTAAACTCTACACAAATTTCGAATTGGCTATAATTGGCGATTATACAAATAAAAGGTGCATCCGATGTTAGAAAGTTGTCTTCAAAAGCAAGCCGAAATGATTCAGTTATTTTCCAAATGTAGTTCCCAAGAGGAAAAGTACGAAGTGATCATTGGGTTAGGCCGCAAGGCAAAAGGGTTATTACCCGAATATAAAACTCCTGAAAATCTAGTTAAAGGGTGTCAGAGCACTATGTATTTACGTTCTTGGATTGACGGGGGGCGCGTATATTTCGAGGGGGAATCCGATGCATTAATCTCGGCGGGATTGGCTGAATTGCTGCTTGCTGTTTATAGCGGAGAAACTTCGGAAGTTATTTTAAAGTGTCCTCCAGACTATTTAGAGACCATAGGAATCAGCGCCAGCTTGACTCCGAATCGGGCTAATGGGCTGTATAGCATTCACCTAAGAATGAAGCAAGAAGCTTTAAAGCTGCTGATGGACAGCATGAAAAACTGAAAAAACATAAATTTTGATCCGAGGAATATGTGGCATCATTTGTAGATTTCCGATTAAGAGCTGGAGAAACCCTAAACAATCGATGCGGGATTTGCCTTGAAGAGCTGACCGGAGAAGAAAGGGGAGAATATCAGTTAATTGCCCATCACGGAGAAGGGAGAAAGCACCCCTTGCATCGCGTGTGTGCAAAGGAGGCTTATTTAGAATTTAGGCGAGAGTATTGTATTATGTGCTTTGCGCCCTGCAATCCCAACACGATTTTGACGCAGGATGAAAAGTTCGATCTTTATTTTTCTAGAAAGTGGCGTTATTTAAATGCGGGATTGATGACAGCAGGGGGATTGGCGGGTTTAGCTGCTATGAATATCGCGGAAGGTATGAATTCTCAATCCGTGATTGGTATTACAACTACCGTGGGGATCACCTCGGCTGCAGCGGCTTTAACGAGTCATATTCCGAATAATCAGATAAGTATAGTCATATTCACAGCAGGATCGGTCCCGGTGCTTATTGGGTTGATCCAAACTATTTTTGGGCAAGTCTCTGAGCAGCTTTTGGGAACCGTGCCATCTTACCCACCGTACAACAATACCGGGGAATTATTTCTTGCTTCGGTCTTTATGTTGTTTGGCGTAGGATTCTCTAATGTTTCGCCTTATCTTGAGGCGCGCAGTAAGATCATTAATCGAGTAGGATTATTGATTTTGGGCATTGGATTATTTCAATTATCTGTCGGTCAATCCGATCCAAACGAACCTGCCGAAGTCTTATTAGCTATGATGGTAGCGAGTTCAACTGCTATGATTTTCAATACCTTGGGCAGTTTTGGGCAGTCTCTTCGGGATTATACCCGTTGAAATCGGTATTAACAGATCAAAATGCTCCTGCATTGTTCCCGTTGCACAGGGACGGATGGACCGGTAAAAACAGACCATTTGCCCCATTACAAAACCATCTGAAGGTAATCTCGCATGATACTCCCCTCCCTCAAATTTAAAATCCAGGTGAGGCAATTCTCTTTGAGGCAGTTCACTTTTTTCATAATTTTTTTCCCATCGTTCCAGATGGTCAATAATATCCTTTGCACGGCCTGCCCCTATTCCCCTCCGCACATTCTGACGTGAGCTCTTTTCCTGATTCTGTGCCCAGTTGATGAAGTAAATGTCTTCTTTGATTGTTTCAAGATTTTGCATTGCATATCTGCCAATAGAAAGTCTTTTTTCCCGTGACCAATTGCTAGGCAATGGGACCATGAAAAACTGTGATTCAGCGAATGTGATAGTTTCGTAGGAGCTTGCTGCCACTGCGATTAAGGGAATCTGTTCTATTTCCACCGGTACTTTTGGTGTGACAGCATCAATTAGGGTTTGTAAATCTATCTCATTTGCATCGGCACAAACAGCTGAAATAAAGTTATCGACTGTTTCCTTTCGTTGGTTGAAGTCGGGCAGCTCTTTTTCTCGTGATCGATTCAATAGCTCCTTGTAAATGCCCGCTTTTAGGTATTCCCCAAACAACTTTAAGTGATCTTTCAGGGTTTGAGACGTATTGCCAAAGACAAAATCTTTCAGCAATTCTTTTCCATCGCGTAATGCTTTAAAGTGTTGCTCTTGTGGAATTCCGTACTGGGGAACGTAGACCGTTCGTTTTCCGGGATGTCCTACGCGACTGATTCTGCCCCATAATTGTTCTTTAGCGCCCGGATTCCATCCCCCACAGGTAACGTCGATTAGTTTATGGGCAAACGGTAAGTCCAAACCTTCTCCACCGGCCTGAGCGGTCATGACTAACACTCCCCTCTTTTGTTCGAGCAATTTACCTGCTTTTTTTCGCTGTTCGGGGCTAAGTTCTCCCGTCAGCTTCAATACCAAGTTTTCTTCACCCGGCCTTGAGGTTTGAAATATTTTCTTCACAAAGGCGTGGATAATGTCTGTCGAAACAATGTGATCCGTAGCGATCACTAGAGGCTGTTTATTTTCTATCCCATTTTTAAATCCTTTTTGGGTTAGAATGCTTAGGATAGGAATTTCGCGAACAATGGCTTCTATTGGTTTGCGCTCGTGTATAATATCGTTAATATGATCTTGAGCCTCTGGGTGGTTGGATATTAGATGAGTCACACCTAATAGAACTTTGGCCACATCATGGTGTTGGCAGAGGGCACTTCCTTTTTTAACGCAGCGAAAACTTGTCAGAATCTTATTTTTTGATTCTTCATCGAGCTCGCAGGCTTTGAATTTAACCTTCTTTTCGGGGAGACGGTTTTCCCAACCATTCTTTACTTCCTCGGAATCCATTTTCAGAGTTAACACCAACTGCCGGGCAAAATGACTAAATATGTGCAAGTGTGCAAAGGCATTTAACATATCCACCTTTAGCTGCCCGGGGGTGGAATCGACCTTTATGGTCATATCTCTTAGACCTGTCTCCACGATCGATAAGCAGTTTGCTAGCGCCTGTTGTGTTTCACTGGGAAACAAATGATCCGAATGCGCTAAATTCATCAGAGTCCACAACTCCGCGATATTATTTTCTAAAGGTGTTCCGGTCATGAGAAGAAAGTTCACATCTCCCCGTTTACGCAAGTGAGAAATGCGTTCTTTTAGTAAGGAATTGACTACAGACTTATCATTATGTGCATTTTGGGCTTCATCTAAAATCACCATTGGGGTGACTTGAGTCGGAAAACTTGAAGTGGGAATATTAGTGAAAGCTTGTGGACTGCTTACAATTATCTGAACACCGCCGGGATGTGTTGAAGAATTAAGACTGTTACACTTCTTTTTCAGACTCTCCCGTGTAGGGCAGCTTACAACTTGGGGGATTGGCCAACAGCCTAATTTCTTTGCGTGGTCTAGCGAGAGTGTGGGATTTCCTTTTGGGAGCAACCACCCCTCGGCCAAAACCGCTGCGTTTCGAACCCGGTCACGTAATGTTCCCTGTGTATTTATAGGGAGGGATTTAGTTAACGTTTGGTATTGCTGTACGACTTGGAGGTTTAACTCTTGAATCTTCCTTTCATGATGATGAACCCATGAAAGAAAACCCTGTGTTTGAACCAGTTGATCCCAGTATTTATTTAGGATCGGCAGCAATCTTATCCATCGTTCGTAGGGAAGGGTATTTGGATCTGTCACATAGGTTGAAAGTTCATTCTGGAAATCTGCAAGGAACGCGGGATCATTTAGAGTATTTTGTTGATAGAGGGAGTCGCGCGTTTTCCAGCTCAACCCGTAAAGATCTAACAAGTAGTTTTGAATCCGTTCACAGCTTTGATTCACAGTTGAAACGGGTCCAAGGAAGAAGGCTATGCCATCCTTGTAGTGCTCAAGTAACACACGAATGAGGATTTCACAAGCGATCCAAGTTTTACCCAATCCCGGTTCGGCAGCGATGATCGGGGAAGCAGTCCCCCTAAGGCGTAACCACTCATTGACCATATTTTCTTGGTATAACTTAATACTAGGATGTAGTCTTCCGGGGGGTAAGACTTGCCTAGTATTGGCTTTGGCAAGTTCGTTGATGATAGGATAATTCAAAGGTTTCCCTTGAAGAGCGTTACGACGCATCTGTTCCTTAGAAAGATTCATTTTTAGAATATTGAGCGTATTGAGGCTTCGCCCTAACCAAGGATTATCAAGATCTATCTCTTCAAGAGAAATTTCATTATCCTGAACGGCATTATGTTGAGCTCCCCCTGTGGGAAGGGGGCCTGTTGCTTTGGTCACAGGGCTATTTTGCTTCTGTGACTTCAACAAGGTTAAAGGATTAAACACATTCCTTTCTTTTTGGTAGCTTCTTTCCTCAATCCCCCCCGGAGCGGATGGATGAGCGCGTTGTTTTTTGGAGTTTGCGGTTGTGTTTTTCTTCTCCCTGTTACGCTTTTCAACGTGGCGGAAAGAGGTCTCATTTTTCTCGGAAAATTCCAAATCATCTGAAAGTTGATCGGATTCATCATTTGAGGTTTCTTCCGGGAGGCGATCATTATCTTCTAATTGTAGGGGGGGTGGATTTATTTCCTCTACACGTTGTGATATTGTTTCACGCTTTAGGTTTAATACAAAAAGTGTGTTCGGTGCAGAGTCTCTAATTTTACTGTTCAGCAGATCAAGTTGCTCTAATGAAAGAGTCGCTTCCGTGACCCCCCATTGATTGGATGTCATTATTTCTGTTCCACCTATTGAACGGAATAGGTTGGAGGCCTTTGCTGCGCAATTATTAGCTACCGAACGTAGCATCAAGTCTTTGTCTAGACCTAATACAATAGCAAATGCTTTTGCTTGCGGCCCATCTTGATCAACGACTATGCAAAGGGGCTGGTAGAGGATCGGATCGGGTTCCGTTCTGGCTAAAAACAGGTCCGGGTTTCCGACCAAACGATTGAAGTCTTCTCGCACCAGTTGATAAAGAGTGGGTCCTAATAGCTCGCAAACCGTGCTTTCGTTATTTACCTGTACTGGGACATTCCTTAGGGGAACTTGTGAAATTTGATTGATCCCCTGTTGTGAGTAGTAAATTTGAAAATGATTCATCACGGTTGAAACAACTAATTGCGCTTCCATAGACTGATTATTTTTTTCTAAGAATCGGAGCAGCGGTGCCTTGATGGAGTCATATTGGCTTCCCAAAAGATTTCTATCGGAAAGGTCTCCACAGTTTTGAGGATATCTTTTGCTGTAGGAGGTTAAAAATGCGCCCCTCACGCTTGAATTCATAAACCATTCTTTAGAGAGCTCTTTGGATAGGCTGGTGAGTAACCTTTTTGCATTTATCCTATATTTCTCGATATCCGCTATTGCCGGAGCTGAATTCCCTATTAATTCACTCTCCACGTTAAATAAGCTTGAAAACAGTGAGTTTGGCGCGGTGGGTATATCTCTTTGAGATTCGATTGGCGGCGGCTCGTACGAATAGTCTTCTGTGGAACGACCGGTAGGGACACCGGTTAGGGAATTTTGCGACTCCAAAGAGGATATAGATTTAATGCTAGTAACCTGCTGAGGGGTAGGCTGTCTGAAATCCGGATGATGTATCAGCAAAGTGTTAATCATTTCATAGACCAGGCGAATTACAGGAAAAATTTTAGTATCTTTGTAAGAAGGATTTCTGTTAAACAAAAACCCTAATAAATAATAAAAATGAAATTCATTGTAACCTTGTTTTTCAATACAGGGGAGAAGAATCTGAACAAGCCTCCCAATATTGATTGATTCAATCTGATTACCCCAAACCACCATTTTAATAGATGATTGATCAATCTGCGAACTTTTGTAGTTAAATTCAACAATCCATTTTGTAATGTTAACGACTCTCTCAGGAATCACTTCATCCATATTTTCAATTTCATTTAATAAAAATAACGACGGTGAAAATTCGATTACTTGCTCATTATATTCATGTGAGTACTCATTACAGATCACATAAGATTTTGAAGGTGACCAAGGCTTTGAATTAAATAAAATGTTCAACTTTTCATTTATTAGATTATACTTAGTAGACCACTTACGATTTCCATCCACAAACTTTACATAAATATCTCGCAAAAACGCATAATCACACAAATCCGCTTCGGTCAATACTTTCTTAGGAAAATGATTGGCTTCTAGCCCTTTGGGTTTTAGCTTATCAACAATATTTTCAAATAACTTGCTAAAGCTTTTTGCTTTTTCACCGAACAATGCACTGGAACGATATCCTAAAAAGCTAAAACAGCCAATATCCTCAGGTCGTTTTTCCAAGACAATTTCAAAAAGTCTTTTTAAATTTTTTGATCCTTGTTGAGTATAGTAATGAGACCAGTTACGAAAGTGTGAAGGGATCGGTTTTATTTCGGAGTATAGTTCTCCCAGGACTGTTCCGACGGAATCAACACCATTCCAGCAGCACGGAAAGGCACAATACAACCCAAAATCCTTTACTATCCAATCGATATTATTTTTTATTTGCATCATAAATCTTCGGTCTTGTTTGGGACCATTATGTCCTATATGTGAACAAGCCTTATATGTTTGTATAAATTCATGAGGTGAGTCTTTCAAAAGAGAGCCGAAAAATATGAGGCGATAAAATCGACTGTGGAGACGTTCCGCGCTTTTAGGATAATCGGCCAATACTTGTTCAATAGCATTGCGTCCTTTGATTCTTCTTTCCCTTGTGTACGGTCTATCATCTTCTTCTTTTGGATAGTAATCAGATGCGCGAAATTGTTCCGGTGTCATTTGATAACTTAAGCCTAAATCACATTGAGTCAAAATTTGATGCCATGTTGATGACGAGGCTATATTCAATGAAACCGGATACTGATGTTGAGTAGGGATTGGTAAAGTGATATTATTGTTTTGCTCAACATTCAACCCTCTGAAGTGACTACTTGTGTTTGGATTTGTTGGCGGGGGTGTCGTGAGTATATTCTGATCAGGCTGCTGTTCAATGTGTGGTGAATAAGAATGACCTAGTGCAAACCTTGGTAAAGAATCCGGAATTAATAATGAGTCTTCCTCATCAAGGGAAAAAACATCTAGATTACTGTTTTCTAATGAATCGCCTACATCATTCTGATCAAATTCTCCCCAGTATAAATAGGGGTTATTATAATTATTTCCATTAAACGGATCCATGCTGATATTACCTAAAACATTAAAATGAAAAATCATTATGCGCAATACGAACATTTACAACAAATAAATTGAAATAATAACGATTTTTTTTATTTTATTCTAAAATTAAAAACAGGTTAGATAAGATTAAAAAAAACGCAAAGCGTTACAGTTCCTTCGGCCCCCCTATTGGGAAATAACAGTTTTTGGTAGGTCATGTAGTCGCTGATTTTTTTGAAACGCAAAGACGCAAAGGAGGGGGGGCTTTCAGCAAACCTCAAACTAACAATCAATTTATTGTTTTGAGGCTATCTAAAAGTCTGCTTCCCCTTTGCGTCTTTGCGCCTTAGCGTTAAAAATGGTCATGAAAGTGGACATTTATACAATAAAACTGTTGACATTGCGCTACAGGCTAACAAAATTTTACATGATTAAAAATATTTATATATTTTCCACCACTCCGGAACTCGATCGTTTTTTTTTTCATCTTCCCAGGCTTCGCGGCCCCTCCGGGGCACGCCACAGCCTGTGCTGAGAAATTCAAGCCCTCCGGGCTTAGCACGGTCATGAGTAGTTGTGATGCGCTTAGCTTTCGGTGGGTGATCTTAGGTTAAATTCTAGCTTCCAGTGTTGATTCTCCGGTGTCTGGCACCATAACTCTAAAAACCCGAGTTCTGTCACTTTTGATTTTAACTTCACTCGCACTGATTTACCTTCGGCGCCCTCTTGATCCAATAGAGTTTCTATAGGATGCAGCTCTTCCAAATCTTCGTTTGGCTGTGCATAGCGACCGAACTCCCCTTGGCCATCTTGACTGAAGAAGCGGAATGTGACGTGCTCGCCAAGCCAAAGGGCAAATTCTTGATCTTCCAGAACTTTTTCAGTCCCCTCTTCCATTCCAAACGGAACGACGCAAATCTTTTTAATTTTCGGAGCGACGCCGGGAATGGCTGGGGCGTTTTCTTCGATGCCAATGTAGTAGCTACGGCTGGCACCGCTGCGAATACGTATTGCGCGTCCTTCGCGGGCGAGGGCATAACAGACCGCGCCGATGCTGACTCCAAAGTCATATTCTGCACCCTCAAGTTCTTCAATGGGTTGGGAGCTCCACTGATTGAGCTGTTCAGTGATTCTTTTTCTGAAAGCGGAGGCTTTCATGGTGCCTCCGTTGAATAGAATTTTGGAAGGGTGGTTTCGTCCTTGCATGAAGGAAGCAAGCTGTGCAGAGACTCTGGCATCTTGAGCGTAGGGAAGTCCAATTTGAGCAAAGCCGTGTCGTTTTTCTTTGACTGCGGTTTCCTCTATTTTTAGCAGAGGAAAAAATCCGTTAATAATAGCTTCTTCGGCTTTAGGGAGCTCGAGAGTTGTTTTTAAGGAGCCTCCGATCAGCTTAGAACCACGTCCTAGGATTGTCAGATCAACTTTAGCCGGCGGGTTTTCACCAAACAATTTTTCTTTGGCACGTCTGCAGGTGTGAACCAGAGAGTGGTACTGCCACTCTGATAATGTTGTTCCTTTGGCTTCTAATTGACCTTGAGCGATATGTGCTAACATGTGATCAATGTTATCACCACCTAACAGCAGATGGTTTCCCACTGTGGCGCGATTAAGCTCTAAATTCCCATTAGTTTCGGTGGCTTCGATCAGGCTAAAGTCTGTTGTTCCCCCTCCGATATCGACAACAAGGACTGAGTCGCCGACTTTCAGGTGAGTTCTCCACGCATCTTGCGCGCGATGCAGCCAAGCGTAGAAAGCTGCCAGGGGTTCTTCAATCAGTGTGATTTCGGGGAATTCGGCTTGTTGGGAAGCTTCTTGAACGAGTTGACGGGCTTCGGGGTCGAAAGAAGCGGGAATGGTGATATAAATTTTTTGTTGATTGAAGGGGTCTTTTGGATGGGCGCTGTCCCAGCTTTGTTTTAATTTGAGCAGGATAAGGCTCAGGGCTTTTTGTGGGCTGATTTTGTCCTCTGTCGGAATATCATCGCCGATTGGAAGAACATTGCTTCTGCGATCGATGCCAACGTGACAGAGCCATGATTTCGCGCTGGATATGACTCTTCCCGGAACTTCTTCGGCTTTCTTTTGTGCGAGGAGACCGATTTCCGGGGAATTGAGTTTTTCTTCAGTTGTGGGAAAGTAGAGGAAAGAAGGAAGGATCGAAGGTTCGGTTTCTGAACCTTCTTCATCGATTTGGGGAATGGGAAGTTGTTGAATGGGTGTGGATTGGTCGATCGGGCAATAGGAAAGGGAAGAATGTGTGGTGCCTAGGTCGATACCGATGAGGTAGACCGGGGGATTTTTTTTACTCATACGATTATCCTTTAATTTCCACTTCCGCCGGGGCGATCACTTCATGAAGTGTTTTAACTTGTTTAGGTAGAGATTTTTTATGTGCTTTCCATCCTCTGTGGACAACGATACCTGTGAAGGGGGGTTCTTTAATATTCCCGACTAATTTTATTGCGGAGGCGTCGTAGCCAGCTCCTACAGTAATTTTTGAACCTTCATTTTCGTCGATAAGAGGGCGAATGGTTACAAGCTGTTCGAGACATTCGGCACAATCTTCATGAATTTTTCTGACAGCCGCGCCTATGTCAGCATCGCTATAATCGGTGATGTCTTCTTTTAGGAAATCGATCAAGCGTCCGGAATTTTGTAGAATAGCCAGCAGCTGAAGGTGGGAGGGGTCTTCTTTATGCTCTTCGATTTTTTTGGGTTCTTCGGTCTTCCCTATGAGTTCACTGTAGAATGCTTTAAAGGCTTTAATTAGTCTCATTGTAGTACCTCTTCAAGATTGTAGATTTGGATCGTATCATAATAGGCATCATAGATGGAAGTCACATATCCTAAATGAGCCAGCAGAGTTTGAATAAGCACAGCGCTATAGAAAATAAAAAGCAGGATGAGGAGGGGTTTTCCACCGGGGACTCGAAAGCCGTTGTTGATCTCTAGGGTTGCTCTCCCCTTCCAGACTAATAATACCGGAATAATTCCATTCAGTATTGTGTCGCCGTAACCGCCGGAGGAATCCAACGCTGCCAGAAAGATCCTTTCGAAGCTTGCTGCGAAAACAAAGGTGGGGACGATAATAAGCAAACCCAAAAAGACATTGCCGAACCCGGTTTTAGGAATATGAAGGCCGTCGGAAAGAAAATCAAACAACCCTAAGGCCATTCCCAAAAATGAAGTCGTGATTGCAAAAAAGGCAAAATACTCAGCAATCAGCCCCACCCAGGCGAAGGAAACGTGTTCTTTCACGAAGAATGTGGCGGTTTCCCCTTGTCTCATGGCCTCGGCAAGTCCGTTAGGCCCTTCAACGGGGACGATTCCTAAAATAAGGGCCTGCCAGATAGCGTAAACGATAAATGCGACGAAGGTCCCGCCAAGAATGGCAATTCGTAAATGGCGAATATTTCGCTTTAAGTAGGGAGTTAGGCTGGGAACTAGGGTTTGAAAACTAAACGCTGTCAACAATAGCGGCAGGGCCATCAGCGATTGAGGCCAATTTCTGAGTTGCAATAATGAGGGTTTAATTTCTCCGGCCCCCGACCCGATCAGAAGAACGTAGGCTCCAATCATGGCAACGAAGAGAATTAAATTGACCCTACCAACAATTGAACTTCCCAGGTATATTACCGCGCCAAAAATGGTGATAAAAATAAAACACCCCACCTCGCGGCTTATCTGAAAAGGGAGTAATACGTTAAGAGCGTGAGTGATTTGAATGCCACCTCCGGCAGTATAAGCAACAATGGAGGCGTAGCAAATAAAGAGATAAAGAACCCAGCAGACAGCTTTGCCCCAAGGTCCGAGGATTCTGGAGGCCATTGTAATGAGGTGAACCCCCTCTTCCATCCATAAGCTGACTTCTAGCAGAAGCAGTCCGGTTGCGCTCATGGCGGCCCAGGCGACTATCATCATCACGATAGAGGGGTAAAATCCCCCGATTCCTGTAGCGATGGGCAGGGCTAGCATTCCGCCGCCAATACAAGTACCACCCACTAGAAATATTGCTGAGATGAGGGTAGCGATTGATTGGTTTGATTGAGTTGTCTGCACGGAATCTCCTTTATTTGATGGGGGGATTATACATTATTTGGGATAATGATAGCAATTCAACTCGAAGAGAATCCTTATAGACTCAGGTTTTCGAGAAGCTGCAAGATTCCAAGCGGGGTGATATCGGTAAACATGCCATTTTCATCGTAGCTGGCAAGCCATTCGCTTTCCTGAGCTTCATCTTTATGGGTCTTTTGAAAGACGGTTTTGACTTGGGACATGAGTTCCGTGTTATTATTTGAAGACTCTTTAAGAAGTCTTTCTCTCAGAACCGTTACAAATTGTCCGGAAAATCTTAGCAGGAATTGCTCGGTAATTTTTTTGGGGTCGCCATGGACTCCGAAAGACTTTTGATTTTTCGTCACGTCTTTGAATAGCAGTAGATCCGCATGGGAAACGTAAATTTTTTGTTGATAGAGAATTTGCTTTAAGTGGATTTCAGCATGACTTGTTTCGGTAGCAAAACCTCTAGAGTCTAGGACATTTTTGTCGCGGCAAGCGACAAGATCTTCGGAAACCATTTGGTCGACCAACAGATCCGCCAGTTCTTCTTTAAGATAATGAATAAAGCTTGAGAGTTCAGAGGTCCCTAAAAGCAATTTTTGCGCTCGAATGACATCATTAAACCATCCTGCGGGGCACTCGGAAGATCCATCAGCAACAATTTGGAGCGCTTTTGTTTTTTTCTGTGTGTCTGTAGATTCTTCTATCAACTGACCCAGAACCTGAAGTTCCCGGATATAATATTGGTGAGTTTTTCGATTTTTTAAACATTTCTTCACCAGAAACTGAAGCTGGTGGCTGGTAAATGAATCTTCGGAAAGGAGGGGTAATGTTTCGACTTTGAATTTTACAGAGAGAGGATTTTTCACTTCAAATTTTGTGGAAAGAAACTTACGTACGTTCTCCTGTTCATAAAAACTTTCATAAATAGCTTTCAGATCACCTTCAGAGGCATGTACGGAAACAACCTCTTTTGCATTACATTTTTTTAACACAAAATTATAGGTATTGGGAAGAAATTGAATGACAATGGTGTTTTCGGGGAGAAACGTAAAGTATTCCGGCTTAATTGGTTTCTCTTCTCCATTAAAAATAAAATTGGAAAAGAAGACTTTTTCCCAATTGGAAAACAGAGCTTTTTCCCGAAGATTTCGGATGGTTTGCGAGTTTCTATCGTAGGAATCTGACTCAAAAGTCATGTTTGTTTTAACAGGTGCAACCACAGCTCGCTTTCTCCATTTACACATATTATTTTTAGATTAAACAATATTATAACACAAAACAACATTAAATTAAAACAACATTTTATTGACTTTTTGCAAAAATAATTTTACAAACAAAAATACAACAACAAGTGTTCCCAAGGGGGCTAATATGAGCTTACGATCAGACACTAACCTCGATGACAACTCAGACTATACAATCATTGTCAGCGACAGTATGACGGATGGAGATCATTCTTTGCATTCCTCGCCATCCTCACGCCGTTTTACGATTCAATCCGCGGCATCTTCCAGTGCAGCGCAGTTTAATCAGGTCATTAGTCAATCGCTGTGTCCGGGAGAAAACACTTCTGCAATCATTGTCTGCGCTCATAACAAATCACATAATAACGGAGAATACCTGAATGAAGCATTTATTCGGAAATTCAATGAAATAATTGGCGACGAGCAAAACATTGAAAAAGCGAAGCGGTTGATAAAAAAAATGAAAAAGTTAGCCGGGCTGCACCCGGATAGCGATCCGAATAAAATTGATGTGCCTTCCGCGCGTATGGGGTTTGCTCTATTAACGGGACTGAACCACCATGAATTAAAGATAGAGGCTTTAAACAACCTGGAGCACCTTCTTGAGAACGATCCCATCACAGAACCTTCATCTATTCGACTTGTGGCTTTAGCCATTACGATTATGAAGCAATTGGATCGGGATTTGATTCAAACTGAAATATTAGAAGTTCAAGTGAAGGTCGCAAAAATTTACGGATTAGTCGCTGAATTGATTCAAAGGCATTACGGAAAAAAGCATATAAATGCCATCACGGACGATTTAAGATCCCAATTACTGAAGACTGCCAGAGCCTTAAGAGATTTAAACCGTTTACAGGATACGCGTCTTGATTTCTATGTAGAAAGTGCGCTGGAAGGGATCAAAAGAATTTTAGATGACCATAAAAGCCTCTACGAGATATTTGACAGGGTTTACAACCTCGCGATGTTAGGCGTCTCGTTTTACTTTCGCGATTTAAATCACGCCCCTGAATATACAGAAAATGCATTTTCTAATATTGATATAAAATTGAAATTCAGTTGGTATGATGCTGCGATCACGATCTTAAAACTGGGTAGAGAATCTCTCACGGAGCCGGCAAAGCTGGTAGTTTTTCAAAAATTTGTCTATGACCACGCGCCGGATTTGAATTGGAGATTTTTATATCAGGCTATAGAGATCCTTACCTGTCTTTCTATTAACAGCCCTGATCCTAAAATTAGAAAAGAGGCGTTTATCGGTAAAAGGTTATTTGAAGAATTCCCGGGGGTTCTAGCCTACAAGGGTTGCTCGTTATTAGGTAAGCACCTTAATTTTAAACCTATAGTTCATCTTGAGAAGCCGCAGATAAACAATCATGACACCTTGATCCGCTTGCAGGTGGCCAAATCGCTGATAAAAATTTCCAATGAAGCCCCTGATTTATATATTAGAAAGAAGGCGCGCACGGAATTTTTAGATCGATACAATACAGAAGGATCGATCAAAATTAAAGATTGGATGGCTACGGAATTTCATAAAGTTCAGGGAAGGGAATTGGCGTGGATTAACGAAGAAGCGCCATTTAATATTTATCCGCTGAAACCTCCTGAAATGGATTCCTCCGCGTTGACTCCGCGAAAACCCTTAAATTTCATCTCATTGATCACACACACCCTTGCCTCTCCTAGCGCACTCCCTCAGGAACCTATTAAACCTTTCGCATTCTCTTCCAATGCCGTGGATGTCTCTGGAAGGTCTAATAAAATACATCAGCAACTTGCGCTATGCTTGGATAGGTCTGTAGACTGGATAAGAGATAAATTTCCTTTGAAAGGAGGAATCCGAAAAGTGGAAGACGGTGGATTGGCAATCAGTCAAAAAGGGATGCAGAATTTAATAAAATTACTTGTCGCCAATGACGACATTTCTACTTGCAACATGCTCCCGTTTGAAGGGAACTGCGAAGGTTTAGACCTTTTGATTAAATCGTTGCACAATACAGGGGTCAAGCAACTCTATCTTCCCTCCGGAGTAACAGAGGAGTTGGCTTACGAGCTAACTCGCATCCTAAGGCAGAGACCGGGCCTGGAGATTCAGCTAAGTTCTACAGAAGACATAGAAATTGTCTCGGAAGTCTTCACAAGAGAGGGCTTGTACAACGATGCCGACGAGATTTTGTCTAGCGCGATTGAAAAAAGTAGAACAAATAAAATACGTGCGGAAAAACTCAGCAACCTCTATTTAAAAAGGGCAAACCTGTATATCCTTCAGTCCGACCCATTGCTGGCAGAGCATGATTTAATCAAAGCTCTGGAATTTTTTTCCGGCAATGAAAAGGCTAAAAGCTTATTAGCAGAGATCCGCAAATGAACGATTAAATCCACTCTGAGACTCTAAAAAGTCGAGTTTAATAGGTATTTCATGGCAGCATGTTCTCCCCAGGAAAATTACCGATTTATCAAACGGTATCAAAATCAATCGATTTGGATTGAGGATCACGCATTAAAGCCTGTGGCGATCTGGGATAATCTAGCCGTGAACGCAGAAGTTTTCAAGACTATTGTGGAAGAGGCCTTTGGTTGGATTGGGTCTTTTGAACACTCTAAAAGAGTCAAAAGAACCATCAAGCTAGAAGAGGGCCTTGGAAATATCCTTAAGGCTTATGAAAAGTCCTATTTGGCAAGTTGTTTTGATTACTCGTCATTTTTAAAATCTCTCAAAGAGCTCATGGCAACGTGTCGGATTCATCAGATTTTTTTTCAGCTCTCCAATGAAAATAAAAAAGAAGAAGAGATTCAACAGTTTTTAGAGAATTATTTTTGTAAATTTTTTGAAACCGAAAATCCTATGCCTGCTTTGGGAATTGAGTTCGAGTTAACAGACGCAGAGCCCAGGGAATACATTCATAGGATCAATGAACTTATCAAGCAGACCGAAGAGATTCGAAAACGGCTCAATCGGCTAGATTTTCTAAATGGTATTCCATATGAAGGGGTTACGGAGGGATTAAACCATCTAACAAGCTCCCTGAAAAATTTCGAAACGACACTCCAAAGCCACATCAATGACTCTAGAGCGAAAGCTTTTCTAGATTGTAAAAGCCTTTACGAGTACCACGTATTTTTACAAGAATGTGTCCTAATGCCCGAGCTGGAGTTAGGAGAAGTGGAGGTTTCTATTTTCGATTATCCTCTACATCCTATGAAACAGTTTAATGGGGCTCAAGTTTTTTTGGATCTTGGGAAGCTTTACGGAGAAAATTTAGTCGCGTCAGTACGCAACAGATATCTAGGAGGAAGCTTCCAAAGTGAAAATATCACGGGGCAACAAGTTGCGTTTTTATTTTATGGAATCGCCCTTGATGTAAGGAAAGAAAACCTTGCGGCGCATCTTAAAAAAGAACTTGCAGATTGCACAGAAGAGGAGCTCCAAACCGCATTGCATTTTTTTCGGCGCGCTCCCAATGGACAGAAGTTCCACGAGTATTTTCAGGTACCGCTCAAGGCACCAAGATACAACGTTTCCCAAAACTACATAAGGACGCTCCCCGCAACAACTTATGCGGAAAAGAACTGCGTCAATACCCTGCAGATTTTAGTCGATTTAGAGTCCTATACCCTTTGGAGGGGACATAAATCAGTGTCTAAAATTGAAGTTCCTTTACTGCATGAGGCGGGTCAATTTCTGAACAACCCCTTGAATTCGGCTCTTTTCAGGGGGGAACCGACCCTGAATGGAATGGCAATACTCTCGTTGGGAATTGCCCTTCTGACATCACAAAATAGTTTTTCTAATGAAGCGAGTCGGATTTCTGTCTTAAGGGGATTTTATAGCGCGCTGATCCAATATAAATCACTCGGGCAGTTGCCTATCGAAAAAATAAATCCTTTAATCTCGTTTTTTGAGAGAGAGCTCTCTCAGGAAAAAGTGACTTCTCAAGAAATTCAAGAATACATTCTATTTGCGCAAATCAGCCCCTATCAAAATCAAACGGAAACAACCTATGATCCTCTTGAACAGGAATGTCGCAATAGCGAGTATCTAGCCAGAAAGGCAGCCTACGGGCAAAAATTTTATTTCCTTGATCCGGATTACGAAAGGAACCAAGGAGAGCTGGACCCCTCATTCTGTAAACATCATCTGGGTACGATTATTACCACCCCATCAGGAAGATTGTACGAGATTTTCCACCTGCAAATTCATTCTGAAACTTTTGCCTGTCAAATATTATCTCCCCTTGTCATCGAACCTGACCAACCGATCCCCTTGAAAGTTTTGTTTCAAGGCACACCCTTTGGAAGGGTCAAACATCT
>CAZENM010000045.1:0-18434 GCA_964513575.1 uncultured bacterium
GAATGCTGATGCAGTTAAGCAACATTTCCATCAATATAGCAAGTCTAACCCAGATCTGGGGTGGTTTGTAGAACCCCCAGAAGTGGTATTAAACAGAGTTTTTTCCAACAAATAATTGATCTGGCAATGGTAAAAACTATTACCATTGCTTCCTAATTATTATTAAACAACGAGGGTTATTAATGAGCGTAACACAAAATGTAAATGTATCGGAATCACCTTGGCTTGGGTATTATGAAAATACAAGTAAGGGGAATACACCCTGGGATACCCTAAGCAGCGCTGTCGAAAAATTCAATAACGAAGGTGTTTTGGAAGGCACTGCAATAGATTTGGGTTCCGGTGTTGGAAAAGATACAGCTCATTTAGTCTTAAACAATTGGCAAGTTACAGCAGTCGATGCCGAACAAATTTCCGAGCAATATTTAAGAAGAAAAATCCCCAGCGATAAACAAGAGCAAGTGACTTTCATTGCCTCGAAATATGAAGATTATGTTTTCTCCGAAAAAGTAAAATTAATCAATGCCAGCTATGCTCTTCCCTTTTGTTCCCCTTCCGCCTTTAGCGATGTGATGCAACGGATCTCCGACGCTATTCTCCCAGGTGGACGATTCGCCGGTCATTTCTTTGGTCCTAATGATTCATGGTCAGGGGACAGTTCTCTGACATTCTTAAACAAGTCAGAGGTACTCCATTATTTCTCCGGTCCATTCGTTGTAGAACTCTGTGAAGAAAAGGAATGGGATGGAATGAGCGGTTCAGGCTTAAAACATTGGCATGTGTTTAATGTTATAGCCAAAAAAGTTTAATCTATCGCGCGACCAAGCTAAATTTGAATCAGTCAAGTCTTAAGCTTCCAATGATCGGGGCCTGCGTAAGCTGCATAACTTGGTGATGCATCTCGCAGGACCGGCCCTCATCTTGAACTCGGGAATTATTCATCGAAAAAACCTGATTCGCAAATTGCGAAGAACTAAAATGAAGAGATGAGAATCATCACCAATCGATCGCTTACTGAATGTTGGAAAAAATATCCAGATGCCAAACCGAGTTTAGCAGTATGGGAAGAACGAATTTGTGCAGCAGAGTGCTATAACCACACCGAACTAATAAAAATATTTTCAAACGCTGACTACGTTCCCAATCAACACTTTAAGTATTTAACTATTTTTAACATAAAAGGAAACGAGTATCGTCTTGCTGCTGACGTCTTTTTCAACACAGGACATGTATTTATCAAATGGTTTGGTAATCATGCAGATTATGACCAGTTGGACTTTAAAGTGCTCATCAATGGAGGGTTTAGATTATGTTAAAACAGGAAGCGCGAAGAAAAAGACAATTTATGCTTCCCTCGAGAAAAATTGCCAAAGAAATGCACATCTACGAATTTCCCACGATCTGCGGTTTAGAGAGCATTTCAGAAAAATTAAATCGATTTCCTGCGGAAAATATTTTTGGAGCGCTTCTCCATGCACTTCCGCTAAAACCAATTTTAAACACAGCTTCAGTCTGTAAAGCTGAAAAAATGTTAGAGTACCTTGGACGTGCTTTTGAAAATCAATTCCCTAAGCAAGTGGAGTACTATCTCCATATTTTGACAATGCTACTTCAGGAATATGATGATATCCATCATGTAAGAGCATCAAAAAATATTCCTCCTCATGAATTTTTGAAAATTATTCTTCTGGAAGATAATCTTACGCAGAAAAGCCTAGTCCCTGAGTGTTTTCCCAATGAAAGTCAAGTTTCTGAATTTTTGCACCAGAAAAAGGGACGAAAAAAACTCAGCTATGAGCAAGCTGTGCTATTAGGCAAAAAATTCAAAGTCGATCCTTTAAATTTTTTATAACTCGTAGTAACCCAATTTCAGTGATCAGGCCCGTCACGGATCATCTATCTTTTTGTTGAAATAAAAATTAAACCCTTTACAATGGTGCAAAGAAAGGGGTAAGGAACCTGAAAAAGCATATTCCGGCAAATTTAATCTTAGAATGCCACCGGATATGTATGTAAAGGTAGCGGCACAGGCTGCGCAAGAAGGTCTAAGTATTAATTCCTACATTCTAAAAAAGTTACACGCCGCCTAACCAACGTCCTTTCTTAACGATCTACGGCGAAAGCAAAGTGGATCTTTATTTTTTCACAGCCTCAGAGGGCTGGATTCCGCAGAGCACTTTTTCAATGATCGGGGGGGATCAACAAAGGATTCCAGAGGAGCTTGCATGTCGACACAATTTCATTGAAATCTTCTGGTTTTTGTGATACAATTTTTAAAAGGATTTCTATGGACACAATTAGTTTAATTATACTTTCTGCAGAAAAAAAATCAGAAATTGTTTCTTTTTTAATATTCAAAGATTTTGGTTCCTTTCTAAGACGAAAAATCCATTTACTGTGCTTTTTTCTATGTTGCTTATTTTCTACAATCTCAGCATCTTCGGAAATTAGGATAATTCATACTCTTGATGAAATTTCTACAAGTGAATTTTCAACTAAAACATTGGTCATGTTTGATCTTGATGACGTGCTTATTTACCCGCAAGATGCTTTATTGCAAAATTGGCGAAATGAATGGAAACCCGAGGGCGCGAGAGCATGGACGGCCGAAGAAGATACCATCGCTTGGATGAACACAAAATTCCAAATTATGGATCCTTCTGGACCGAACCTTATCAACATGTTAAATGAAAATGGCGTTCCAACAATCGGGTTTACCTCCTTTGCTATGGATGAATCGGAGCTTGTTAAGTCAATCCCCGATTGGCGTTCTAGGCATTTGCAAGAACTAGGACTAAACTTTATTATGGAAAAGGAAATCGTTTTCTCAGTTCAAAATGGATTCGTTCCAGCATCCTTCGAGAAGGGAGTTCTTTATTGCGGTAACTTTTATAAAAAAAACAAAGACAATAAAGGAAAAATCCTTTCCTTGTACTTAGACAGGCTCGATTGGATTCCAGAGCAAATTGTTCTCATAGACGACGGAAAAAATCACATTGAGAACGTCCAAAAAACACTTGAAATGCGTGGTATCCCATTCCTTGGCTTCCTCTACATTCCAAAAAATCTTGATCCTATTGATGAAAAAGTGGCTGAGCTGCAGTATGAAACCATCATCAACGAAAAGCTGTGGCTCTCAGACCAGGAAGCGAAGAGACTCCTTTTAGTGATCGGGGCAGGGCCTGCGTAAGCTGCGTAACTTTGTGACTGATCTCGCAAGCAGTAAAAATATTTTCAAAAAATCAATCCAGTTCAGTACACAAATTTAATAATATCTGTTCCGTGTGCGTGCGCAGCTTGGGAAACAACAGCACTCGCTGCTCAAGCCTGAGAATTGAAGTCAGATCTCTATTCAGGGCGTATCTTAAGCTCAAAGAAACAAAATAATGATCGGCCACAATCATTTCATGATAATAAAAATAATGATAGTACAAGTAAATTTAGGTTTAAGTTGGGAGTTGTTTGAGAGTTGTTTGTTGAATTAAAAACATAATCGTGATATAATAAAGTGCAAAATAAAATTTTAAATTATGGTTTAACGTTATGCTTTATAATTACATGTTTAGAGATATCCCGGATTATATTGATTTATTACACTGTAGGATTAAAGGGGAAATTATTGATATTGAATCTAATGAACCGGAACTTCGCTCTAATTATCATGAAATTATTTGTAATTATAAAAACGATGTGGAGTTGTTGACAGTAGGGTGGGAAGATTGGAAGACAGTACGAGAGATGTGGGAAGAGAATGAATCAAAAGAAATAGTCATTCCAGATTTTATTACAAAAGAAGAATTTGAAGAATTGGTGAAGAAGTGGAGAACGCGAAAATTAAAAAGAAAGATAACTCCTGAATGGGTTAATGATATGACTTTGAAGGTGGCAAATTGCTGGGATATGCTCGAAATAATCACGGGGAGTCAATCCAATTGGAGGCAAATTTATCCACAAAGACCATTTCATTCGAACGACTCACCACCTTTGAAGAAACCTGTCGTATCAGTGGGATACGAAGCTCTGGATTACAATATACAGTGTTCCCTGTCTAGTAAGCTAATGATGATTGTGAAAAACGAATCGATTTGCATGCTTAAAAATTTCAGCAGTGATTGTAAAATAAATTTTGGCGTAGATCTTTCCCAATTGCGACACCCAAAAACAAAAGAGTCTCTTTTACATTTAATCACCCGAACGGATCGCTTTAAGGTTGAATTACTTGATTACGCACTCAATGATTGTGGATTAATCGCATACATCAATGACAAAGACGTCACTGGACAAACTGCATTGCATCGCGCAGTCGCGCATAATCAATTTGGGATGGCTAGAATTTTAATGTCGTACGGTGCCGATGACACCCTTCAAGATAACAACGGAAAAACAGCAGGGGAATACAAGTCATCCGAAAATTACATTGTTAATGTACAAGATATATTACCTATAGAGCATTATGAATTGTGGAATAGCTTTAAATCAGTTGTTTTAGAATATTACTACCATCGCTATCCTACGGAATTAAAAACACACATCCAAAGCATACTCGCTTTCATGCTGGTCAGCTCGCTTAAGAAGGTGGCTCCGCCGGTTGTGGAAACGCTCCATCGTTTAAATATTTCGTCAACCCCATTGGGTAATGATCACGGTTCTTATCATCGTTTTTATAAGCAAGAACTTATTCAAAAAGCTATTATTCTGAATAAGGAAAAGAAATATTTGTGCAATGATGTTATATGCATTCCGATTGATAGTCCTCTATACAGTGAAGTTTTGGCAAGAAATTATCCGGCACCTTTTCCCTATGCACCTATCGAAACAATGGAGCAAATGTGGAGGGTGTTCAATCGCGTCAATGCAGTCGTTGAAAAAAATCGTGTACCTGTCATGATTGACATCACAGCCTGTTTAAAAGATGAAAAATCATTCGATATTTTAAAAGCAGAACTGCTACGGCGCGGTGGACATTTGAGCGCTTATATTATTCCTTACGCAATAGACCGTTATAAAGGGGTTAACACCTTATTGATACCACAAATGGGTGGATGTTTTGACCGTTCTAGAGGCAAGAACTCGCTAGAATACAACATTAGAAGTACCCTTACATACAATGGATTTGTTTTAACTCCAGATCAGGTATCGGAAGCACGACTTGATGATCAGTCGCTTTTACAGATCCTTTCGGATAATAAAATTTCCATGACGGATATCGGAATGCAGGGATTAAGCATTCCCACTGTTTGTCGAGATTTTAACGATTTCTTGTGTCAACCAGTCATTCAAAAATTTAGAGCATTATCGACTGAAAATAATGCCCCTCCTTATTTGAAAGTTATTCCTGAATCGATTTATCGCCTCCTTGATGGGTTTTCAGATTGCTCTATTGATGAATGCTTTAACAAGTTGGGGTTAAATGAACCTCTACAGTTGATTTATTTTTCATTGCTTAGCGAAATAAATTCGTTGATAGACTGTAAACATGATTTTTTTAATTTTACTAATCAAGTGGAGTTCATTCATCAACAGATTCAAAACTTACATTTCGTTCTGCTAATGGCCAAGAGTGATGGGACATCCTATGCTTATGATTCTAAGGAACTGGAAAAGGGGGTAGTCACGAGACTGACAAAGGGACCGCAACCGACGATTTCAACGGAACTTCCATCACCTGTGGTTCACTTGAAAGCATCAGCTAGCCGTGCAATCTCAAGTATTCTATCATCTGTGGAAGCGGAAAAAGGATCTAATAATCTGACAGTTGTGGTCAATGATAGGATGTATTTTGAATTGTATTCCATTATAAAAACATCTGCTACTTATTCGGTGCATACTTGTGAGGGAAATGTTTCGTCAGATGAAACAGCACTTCCTCTCAATTTTGATAACCCCCCCACAAACCCTGTTGATCTGTTTGTTTGCGAGTTTCGTCATAACATCTCATCCTCACCTGGCATTTATAAGCCAGAGTCCATTCTAGAACAGATTTTTATGTTGGATAAAGATGGGCTATTGGCGTCAAAGTGCACCGTCGCAATAGATACCACGATTGCGTTAGAGCAGTCTGATGAAATTCGTGAGTTTTTTCTCCATCCGAAAATTCAGGCAATGATCCATAGCGGTGCTCTTAATGTGGTTTTATTCAGGAGTGCACAAAAATTCGATATGTATGGAATGGATAATTATTATGGAGGCCTCACAATCACTGTAAACGAAAAAAATAGTTTCAAGTCATTTAATTCCAGAATGAATCATCCTGATGATCAATTAGGAGGCTTAAGCTATCAAGGAATCACACATTTACAGAAATCCTCAGGGGATTGCATCGACAAATACCGTCAACAAATCATGGATAACACTCAAAAATTATACCGGCAACTGCCTCAAGAACTGATTAAAAAATCGAACGAAAAGGACTATCCGGTTCAGATTGTCCCTATTCAAGATGAGCACACGGTCTTTATTCATGTGATATTCGAAAAATACCAGGCGATAAGTAATTTATTGAATCATCTGGTTTACTTTGCCGAAAGGGAGGGGCTTCCTTTGACATATCGTCAATCGTTTGGCTTTATGACGACTAATGCAATGAGATCAGATGGAAGGGGTCTTCGGATCAGTGTTGGGCTAGAAAGTGAAGCGATGATCGCATTGTATGCTAAATTTTTCCATCTTCTAAAAGACTATCTGGATTTTTCTAAATGTACAGATCCGGAGTTATTTAGATTCCATCAATTCCTTGAGGCTTAGCGATGAAGGGGTCACACCCCACCTCACACTTCCAATTTGGAAGTGTGAGGCTTGACTTTTTTTTCTTCAAATTGTTAAGTTTTTGTTGCTTCAATAACCAGAATTTCAGCGCCAAATATTTTTTGACCTTTCTTTCTTATATCGTTAAGAAAAGTCTCATTAAAATGGTCTGGTAATTTAAGTCCTTTTTTAGCTAGATAACTTATGAGTTTTTTATCATCTAAAGACCACTGTCGAACTGTTGCTATGTCCGTGACTGGTTTATAGATAAGGTCCTGTTTAATGCCTGAAATTCCTTCTGGAAGATCTCCAACTGTGAATGATGTGTGATAATTGACATTAACGGTGTAACCCGTTTGTTCTAGTTCACTTTTCACGAGTTCAGCATAAAAATCTTCAAGATCTATAACAGTTAGATTAAGTTTATTTTGTAGTTGGTGAAGCATGTATTGCATTTGTGGAATACGTCCACTCATGGTTTCCGTCGCTTCTCTGTTTATAATTGCAGGTAGTTGACTTATAGCGGGTTTATGTTCGACAAGCTTTGAAGGAACAACTATTACAGAATGTTTAGCACATTCATATGACAATGGAAGATAGGGTAGTGCAACATGCTCTGGATATAAAGCTTCTATTTGCCCAATTACTGCATCTAAACAAGGATTTGTATCAAGCATGATTAAGATACGATCGCCGGCATTTTGAAGTTGAGAGATTTGAGAAAAGCTTGTCTTTCGTGCATTTGTTGACATCGTATCAAAAACATCTAAAGCAAAAAAAAGAGGGATTTTTTTTCCGCTTTCTAAAAGGCTATTGTAAAGCCGATCAATATCCATCCGATAAATCGGGTCCGCGATAGATTTCCTTAATAATTGACACTCTGAATTAGAAGGCTGAATTCTGATGGTTCTGGTTGATATGCTATTAGGAAGGGAATATCCTATTCCACTTCCAATTTCAACGATTGGATATTCACCTTTAGTGTGTTGTGAGATGATTTCAGACAGTCCTTTATTTAACGCTGGTGAGACGAAAGATCTAAAGTTATTAACTCCAGACCACTTGTCTTTACCGACTGCATCTTTTTTTTCATCAACAAAAGCAGCAGATTTCAATAAGAGTGAAACTTCGTCAAAGTTAAAATAGTTAGCTTTTTCAGGTGTTTGATTAACCTCGCACAGACTAGAAGAGCTGCAAGGCTCGTTTGAGGAAGCCGCCAAGGACTCAGCCTCGCCACTAGTCGAAATCCAACCAAAAGTCGATTGTTCTTCAGTGTTTTGTAAGGCTAAAGATGCTTTGAGATGATTAGAGACTTGAGAAAGATGGAGTTTAACAAAAGACGCTGGAATTTTATAAGGCTCAATCGTAAATACAAAATTGTTATCGATCTTGTTTTCAGAGATTAAGGGGTGAAAACCAGCTAATTCAATAACTTGCCGGATTTTTTCCTCAGTTTGATTTTGAGAGTTCTCTAAAATAATATGGTCTGATTTCACGTTAAGCGCTATATCGCTGGATATAAAAGCTTGTTGAAGCCTTTGTTGTATTCCATCAGATAAATAAGTCATGTTCTTTTGTCCTTAAATTTTAATTTTTTATGATAGTAAATCTAATAAATGATCGTGTTTTTCTTTTCCTGCGGGGATACTTCTCTATACATTACAGGACCACGGACTGCACTCATGATTCATCTTCAAACTTCGTTTTAATAGTTAAACAAACACTTTTTTAAAAAAAATAGATTAACAAATTGCATTTAATAATACAATGGATATTTTAACCAGAGCAGGTGTCTTATGTGAATGATCGGGCCCGGCCCCGATCACTCAAATGAAACTTGCTGAGCTATTAACCTTGACAGACTTCACAAAATTAGAATTTAATACAATGAGCCATCCAGGAAGCTCGGAACGGCATATCAGTCGAGTTATAACGGAATAAATCACAACGTAGATGAGAGTGGACTTAAGTTTATGCCAGAAAATCTTTTTATTAGGCAAGCCACTTTAGAGGACGCTTCCGCTATTGTCAATGCGGAGAAAGAAATCGCACAAACTCCCGGTTTTTTTTGCTCTCTACCGAGCGAACTAAGTGAACAAAACGTCGCACATACAATCGCTGCTTTGGAAAAGTCTACAGAAGGCATTTATTTAATTGCTGAAAAAAATGGACGGATTGTTGGACACGCTTTTTTAGAACCGCTTCCCCTCAAATCGATTAGTCATGTCGCAAGCCTAAACATAGGCGTTCATCAAGGGTGGCAAGAAAAAGGAATTGGAAGCGAACTGATGCGTCGATTGATTGAGTGGGCAAAAAATTCTAGTAACATTGAAAAAATTGAACTGAACGTCCGAGCTTCAAACAAACGAGCCATATCACTCTATATAAAAATGGGGTTTATTGAGGAGGGACGCTTGAAAAATCGAATTAAAATCTCCGCAAACCACTATCTTGACGATATTTTAATGGCTTTGAGTGTGAAATGAAAAGAGCCGTGCCCCTATAACTGCGTAACTTTCGATAAGTTACGCAGTTATGCAGGCACGGCTCTTTTCATTCTCTTCGATAATGATGTCATTATCAACGCGAAGATCGGGAAACCCTTTTAACCAGACTTGTACAACGTCTTTCATGGCCTTTGCCCCATGACAATCACCGAGTAGGCTGTGAATGACCACATCCTGAAACACTAATTTATCGACCGCACAGATCTTTTTTTTATTCCAAACTTGATTTGCGTATTCTTCAGCAATTTCTTTGATGGTAGAATTCATACCATTCCCCCCGTCCCTGTAATATTAGGTTAATTTTTTTGCTAGCGTTGACTAATCAGGCAGATTTATCATATACAAAAACCCCTCGAATGTACTTCTCAGTCGTTTCTGGCACAAAATGTGTCGCCCCTCCGGGACTAAATGTGTTTTTTGCCTCTACCCAGGCTTCGCTCACCCCGGAGGGGTGAGCGAAGCCTGGGTAGAGGCAATAAATAAACCTCAGTCCCGGGGGGACGACATAATTGGTTCCAGAAATGACCCGATTTTTAAAGTGAAAAATACGGCTCTAACAAGTCAAATGTGTCGCCCCAGGCCAGACCCTGATCAAAGTTTTCCTAAAGGGATTCTGAATATTGTAATACCACACTTGCTAAACAAGCGGAGGATAAGTGCCACAAAACATGGGGAAAAGTTCTTCCTTCGAATCTTGATAAATAGGAATCTGAAAGGTTTATCACTCCAGCCAACGCAGCAGGGGCTAAAAGAAAGGGATGCTTTGCGATGACTTTGTACTCTTTTGCAAATGTTAGAGTTACAGCAATTACCCCAACTTTATCAAGTGTTAGAAGCCATTGCTTAGGGATGCTATGACTAACAGCAGAGGCCACACCCGCGAATAGAAGCGCGGGGGAATTCTGTTGGACGCCCACAGAGATTAATCCAGCATTAGAAACCGTACACCAAAATTCTGCAATGTATGGAGTCACCGCATACCAGTTTTCTCTTTGGCTTCTAGGATAGGTTAGCTTAGTGAAAAAATTTGTGTTTTGTTCCTCACTAGGGTGGCTCCAAAAACCCTCCCCACGTGAGTATCGATTTGCGTTAGGTTCGCGATATTCAGAGATCACTTTGAAAGCTCTGCTAAGAACGCCCCCAGTGGTTTGTTCAGGTGCATTTCCTGTTTCTCGAGTGATAGCGGGTAGTACTTCTATTCAGGCAGATGCCTCAGCTGAACTTGGTTGCAGCTCATGCCGACTCACGATGTTATCCATTTGGCTTTGATTAAGCATTGCTTGAGGACGACAACTCTTAACATGCTGAATTGCTGCTGACAAGGTACAATTCTTCACTTTAGCCAAACTGCATATAGCAACAGAAACACTTCGCCCACGACCTCCCGTACAATGAACATAAACCGGATTTCCTGAACGGATTTGTTGAGCTACAAAATCTACGGCTCTAGCAATCTCTAATACCTCGATCGGTTCAAGATCTGGGCTAGAGATATTCATAAAATTGATATTTCTACCCATCCAATCATCCCCCCTCACAGGATCAGCACCTAGCTGAGGTTGAAATTCATATTCGCAATTAATTGATAATATCGCTTTCACACCTAGTTGCGTAATTTCGTCTAGATGTCCCCAGTTTTTTAACGGCATTGCTCCTAAGTATAGTTTCTCATCAAGCTTAGACCAATAGGACCATTTAATAGGTTGAAGCATAGATTGAAGTTGTATGGTCCCCCTGGAAACCCAACAAAAAGATTCTTTTGAAAGGACTGCTTTTAAAATGCGAGCAATCATATAGCTCGCGCTTCTGCTGCTTTAAACCCCTGAGCTATATGAAGAGGGGTTTTTCGAGCTCGACGCGGCGCCGACATCCTTAAATCCAACTGTAAGACCACTCATACCCTACCTATATTATCAGAATTGCGTGTTGTAGGTTTTTTCACTCGATCGTGTAATTTCTAACAGCTTTACGAGGATGATAAGCACACTCCACATAAATCTCCAATGAATTATGAACGGTAATATGAAAATTGGAGTGGGGGGGGGGGGCGAAATTTAAAAAAAAATGGCAAGACGTGGGCTGAAACGAATCACGTATTATCGGAAGCTAATTCTAATAGCGGCACCACGGCCAATGGTATCAAATTAAGCAACAAACCTCTGTAGCATCTTTGTGATATAGTTATTAAGACTTTCTCCATTGAGTTGCGCCGCAATAGACAACCTTGCATGTAAATCGGGCGGAATGCGTAAATTAAACTTGCCAGAGAAGGGTCTATCGGGCTCTTCTCCTCTCTCTTTACAAAAAGCAAGATAATCATCTACTGAATCTTTGAATGCTTGCTTAATCTCATCAACTGTTGTGCCTTGGAAGGTAACAACATCTTTAATTCCAAGAACCTCCCCATGGAAAATCTTGGCATCATCATCATATTCAACATGGCCAGTATAGCCCATATATTTCATCATGGTTTTACTCCTGCATTTTCTAAAAAACGACGCACTGAGACTAAGGCTCCTTTATCAGTTTCCTTCTTAGGATGAGGTCTATGAAAAGTAGCGCGGACTCCATTTAATGCAAACCGCACGCGCGACCCTTCACCCTCTGTAATCTCGGTATCCAAGTGTAGCATTAAGGACTCGACATCCTTCCAGACAACATTCGATTGGACGGGTTGCTTAAAAATCGCTTCCAATGTGCGCTGATGTTTTTTATTCATAACTTTATGGTACCAAAATGTAGTATTATAGTCAATTTTCAATGATGCGATGATGCGAAAAAAGCAGCCTTCTTGATATCTACTTTAACTCTGAGGCTGTGAAATCTAATACTCTTTTCAATAAACAGAATCACGTTTAATATGTTCTAATAAACCCTATATGGATGATGATCGATGGATGTTTCTTCTGCCCCACAAAACTATTGGTACCCGATTGCTTGGTCGCGGGAATTAAAATGTAAGCCCCTTGCTAGGCAATTAATGGGAAAACCTATCGTTCTTTTTAGAAATAATGATGGGGTTGTTTCCGCGTTACCGGACCGTTGTTCGCATCGCCATGCTCCGTTGTCCAAGGGAAAAGTGATCGAGGGGAATATTCAATGTCCCTATCATGGGTGGCAATTTGACCGGGAAGGTTCTTGTGCTTTTGTTCCGGGGCTTAGCAAAGAAAAACAGTGTCAGCAGGCGCGCAACCTTGATCCTTATTCTGTAAAAGAACAAGAGGGATTGGTTTGGGTGTTTTGTAGCGACTCTGGAGAAACACCGACATCTCAACCCCCAAAGCTCCCTTATTATGGTGAAGAAGGATATATCTCGTTTACTTTACAGACTTCTTCCAGAGGTGCCGTCATAAATGCAATAGAAAATCTTCTTGATTCGACCCACACACATTTTGTCCATAATGGCTTGATTCGCTCGGATACATCCAAACGCAAAGAGGTGCAAGCATTAATACGTCCTTCTTGGAATGGTGTTGAAATCGAATATCGCAATGAACATAAACAGTCGGGTATTATTTCCCGTCTTTTCGGCAAAGGCAAGATCACCGGTTATGGAAGATTCACTCTGCCCACGGTAGCGGAATTAGAGTATCGAGATGAAAAGGGAACGAGATTGATTCTTACAGCACACTTTAGCCCTATCGACAAATGTTCGGTCAACGCGTTCATCACAGTCACACATAGGCCTCATTGGATGATTCCTAACTTTCTCTATAACGGCATCATCAAAGCCCTTTTTACTGTGGGAATGAAACAGGACAAAGAAATCCTTGAGATGCAAACTTCCAATATTGAAAAGTTTGATGAACGCCCATTTATTTCGACAGAAGTTGACCTTATCATGCCGCACATGTACCGCCTCTTTAAACAGGCTCACGAGGGAAAATTGGATCGATCCAGCACCTATCCCGAAAAAACAGTTTCGATTTGGCTATAGTGCTAATACATGGCTAGTGTTGGATAAGAAGGTGATTCTCTAGGGAAGGGATCTCGATTTTTTGCAGCCTTCCTTCCTTCCAAGTCAAAAACTCATCGGCAAGGAGCTCGATATCCTTTTCAAAATGACAAGCAATGCATACCGGTTTATTTTGGCGGGTTTCTATGATTTCAATTGTCATTCCATTAAGCGGGATTGTGTCGCCGGGTCTCATGGGAAGGCTTTGAGACCTCCAAAACAGCTCTATATCTGAGGTGAGCATTTCACCGTTTAGAACTCGCAGTTCAAAGGAGCGTGGACCAGTACGTGTGAGCTGATGATCGTAGGGGGCAAGGGATAGAATGCGCCACGATTCGGGGTTGCTACGGCCTAGATGATGGCTGATGACAGGATAATAAATGCCTACCAGATGGTCGGGAGCGTTTAAGAGGACTACACGCTTACCGATATCTTCCTCTTTCATGAGAACATCTATTCGATTTTCCATTGCAATAAAGCCAAATTGTGAAACTACCAATAGAATTGGAGAAAAGACTAAACCCGCAGTTCCAAGAATAATCAGACAGGTTTTTTGTACGATTTTATTACGGAACAAAACTTTCCGATGTTCCCAGAAAGCGTACAGCAATGCGGCCGCTATAGCAGAATAGCCAAAGCTTGCGCAAAGCAACTGACGGCTTGATGGGGGAGAAGCAATCGCAGGAATCAGCGATAAAAGCGAACCTACCCACAGCCAGCGTAGCTGCCGCCGTTGTTCAACCGGCAGGACAGAGAATAAATATATCAACCCCGCAGTTGCGACAGTGCCCATGAGGGCCAACGGATACCGCAACGATTGAAATAAAAACCAAAGATCGGCGGGGATCTTGGTAATAAGATCCAGCAGGAGGATAGGAAGTCTTAATCCTCCTGCTTTGATAAATGTGAACGGATCGGCAGCAGGGTCGATATAGAATCCCGAACCGAATGCTCCTCTATCCAGCGAATAATAAAGACAAAAGTATACGATCAGGACAGAAAGGAGCGGAAGCAAACCCCGAAGGCGTTCACGCCCAATTATGGGATAGCGGAAAAATTCATAAGCTATCACATACGCGCAGGCGCTAAGAGCCATTTCTCCTCCCAGGAGCCCAATGGAGTATCCTAGCATGGAAAGCGGCATCCCCAACTTCCACCCTTGCTCCCGCCATAACATATGGGCATAAAGCGCGTAGAAGCAAGGAACTGCGGCAATCAAGGCGTTCCGATTAGAAATCCAGTAAGTTGCCATCCCGTGTGAGTCATCTAACGCGCACAACAACAGAGCCAGCAAAGCTGTTTGTACGGAAAGGATTCGTTTGAATAAGAGTCCGAAGGCTCCCAACAAAGCGATAAGCCATAAAATGGAATGGAGATGATAGGGCCATGCAACGACGTTAAATAACGAATAATCAAGTCCCCAAAGAAGACTTGAAAGAGGCCTAAAAAAGGCTATTTTGATCTCTGAATAAGTCCACCAGGGGTAGTGTCCTTGATAGATAAACGTTTGGGTTTCTGCTGCATTGTTCGGAATAAGAGAATACAAGTCATAGATCGGAACTGTTTTTGGCCAGGTTCCCTTTAACATCGAGAGAAAGAAAAAGTCGTCCGTAGCAAAACCCATCCATAGCGATGGCAGCATAAGCGCAAAGGCGATAAGGAAACAGGCAGCGCATCCTTTGGCATTACTAAATTTCATTAGCATCGACTCTTTCATGCATTATCGAGGGTAAATAAAGATCTCCTGTGTTCCAAAATTCACTTGTGGTCACTGACTTCCATACTCGTTCTCCGTTTTCTTCGATCCAAAGTCCTCTGTGTGGGAGAAAAGGATAATTGTAGGCATGTAGAAATTGCATTTGCAACGCCTTTGGAAGCATGCTTGCACCTTTCACAAGTACGCCCGAAAACCCCGGCGCTTTTACTTCGAAGAGGTTGACACGGAAAAAATTGGGACTCTCTTCCCCCCACACCCTTTTGGTGATCTGCTGTACTTTTTTAGCGCAGTTTTCTGTTTCGAGTTGAAAGGAGAGGTTGCTAGTATCGGCGGCATTGAAATCTTCTATGATAACCTCTTGCAGCCTCTTTTTTTCTTCATCGGTTAAAGGTCGAGCATAAGATACATGTTGTCGTTCAGGTTGATAAACGGTCTCATCGGGGTATACCATCGCGGCGGGAACGGTATTACCCACGGTTTTTAAAAACCCCCAAGCCGTCTCAGGGAAATCCGCCATGTACAGTCCCAAATTAAAGATATGGTATAAGTTAGGATTAGATTTGCGAGGAATCATCACTTCGAGACACGCGTGATTGACAATTAGATCTGCCCCTTCCGATAATTTTGAGGATCTAACACCTAGAACCCAGTCTCCGGGACGTGGGGTGCTGATTCTATATTCTTCAGTGAGTGTTTCGACGCTTACGGTCCTAACTTTCGGATATCCTTTAAATGGCTTTTCCGGAAGGGTTTTAGTTTTATCATGCCGGCCTGTTTCAGGATTCCACCTGGCTCGATGATGTGTATTCCAATTACGAATGCCGCCATTTTGGAAGAACTCCAAGTTTCCCGACACTGTAATTTTACGACTAAATATTTCAAAAACCTCACTCAGGCGCAATTGATAGCCATTCTCGAGAGATATAGTGGTGTTCTCGTCTAAAATAGAAACCTCGCGAAAATTGATCGGCAGCGTAACAACCTTCTCAATCATGCCCTGAGGAGTTGACAGTTTTCGAATTTTAAGCGGGTAATCACCTTCAATGCCCCCAAAAGCGCCAATGCGTTGCGAGAGATAGCATTCCTTTAGCTTCTGTTGCAGGTGTGGAAATTCTGTATAGATAGACACTGAGTTTCCTTCAATGACTGCCCAGCTAAAGAACTCAGCTCTCAACTCCTGATTATCCCTTAGATTCAGAGCGATGCTTTCGTAGCGGCACAGTTCTTTAAGTTGACTCTCTAGCCTTTTAAGTAGCCTTGGGTGTGTTTGAGGATTCACAAGTCCTTGTTCGTGGATGAGTGCCGACAACTCCGATACCAAACTCTGCTCGCTTGAGTTTAACGGATCTTTTCCTCCGTTAACTGATTCCCATCGGTATTCCAAGGCGTGTTGTCTGCGCACTAACTGGGCGCATTGTTTTTTGGCACCCCACCAATAAGACCGTTCTAGCTCATTTCTAACATTGGAAACTCTTGTAAGGATTTTCGATAAATCCACTGACCGCGAACCAACGCTGAAGCGAGCGGGAACACTCTCTAACTCATCTAAGCTTTGTAATATTCTATGGGTCTTTTTGTTCAAATTATACCATCTGTCGCCGATGTAACCGCAGACCCCACCGGAAATAATTCCCACTCCAATTTTAAACATCTAATTCGCACCTATAGTTTATAGTATTTTATCAATGGGATCAGCAACCCGTTCACGACTAATTTTAATAATTTCCAAGGGCCCTTTCGCCACCATGACAGATGATTATAGTAGACTCCGGTATATTCCAAATGTGGGGTTGCTTTACGGAGCGCCTTAAATTCAGCGGCTCCTGAACTTTGGTTGAGGTAATATCCATTTTTCTTTGCTTCAAGCGCAAGAACTGTGGATATCAGCCGGTATAATCCTGCTTTTTGTGGGGTGTTGGTATTATAGCCAAAAAGAGGTGTTGTCATGACCCCATTTCGTTGAAAGTATCCTAGAACCCCATCGATCCTGTGATTCGCATTTTTAAGCGCTTTAATCGTGAGTATCCCATTTTTTAGCGCAAGCTTGATAAAGTTAGCGTTAAACTGTGGATTGAGTAGCGAGTACTTATTGAGGTAAAGCTGATTGTATAATTCGACAATCCTTGGAATCTCTTCTTCTGTGATTTCGGAAGCGTCCACGACTCGATATTCAGACTCTTTTAAGAGTTTCAGGTCTTGCTTAAAGGGTTTTGATTTGTATACTTGTTCATCAAAAGTGTCTAAGAAATAGACCTGTCGGCTTAAGAGAAGGGCATAGCGATTCTCTTGAAAAGCATCATAAAGTTTATTTCCCAGGCAGGTATTGATAGACCTGAAAATAATCGCGTGGCTGGGATAACGTGTTTTTAAAAACTTGGTTATCCTATCAATCTGCCCCTGTTCAAGGTTTGCATAGAGATTGGTAGAGAAAAGCCAATTGTTGACGATAACATTGCGGTTAATCTGCCCCTTCTTGAGGAATAAACCTAAGGCTCTAATCATTCCCTTTAGAGGAATTCGGAATACAGGATTGCTTATGAGGTGTAGCTCCTCTAGAGCATAGCTAATATAGTGAGTGTAAGGTGAACAGACGTAGGAATTCTTACATTCGGCCTGGTTGATTGTTATCGGCAGAATAAGGTCATCAATAGTCAGTACCATCATTGTCGTATCGACATTGTCGATATAGTATCCTGGATCATTTTTAAGAAATGGTTCTAGAAAGGCTTTTGCGTAGCGGCCATTTTCACTCTCAGGCCAAGGCAAAGAATCGATCGTCGCGGAGTCATATAATCCAATCTCATTCATAAGGAATACTCCCGCTTTACGCGGCGTAATTTTTTGTCGCTAGGCTTGAAGATTCCCTCAAAACATTCAATCGTTGGGCGTGTGCAATGTAACTGGTCGCACAACTCCCATAACTGATTGCGAACGTCTTCTTCAATGGCGGCACGGTCGCCGCCGGAAATACGCAAGTAGACATTCACAAGGTGAGGGCTTTTTTGCACGACGCTGTATTCCAGAATGCTGGGAGAGGAAGAAATAATCGCCCGGCGTATAAAATCAGGGAAAATCGGAATCTCTTCGTGTGTAATTTCCTTTTGAAAATAAAAAATATCATCACAGCGCCCTTCGACCATCTCCAGAGCAGTGAATGGGGAGCCGCAAGGACAGGGTTGCTTCGATTCAGTTAAAATGTCATTCAAGCGATAACGGATAATTGGTTGCACAGTGCGGCGGAAGTCAGTAATAATCGGAATAAATTTAGTTTGAGAAGAATCCAAATACTCTTTCTGTACAACTAACTGATCCTCATTAAGATGCAGCGTTCCATGCCTGCAAGTCGCCCCAAGAAAACCCTCTGTGCATTGATAGACCTGATGAATAGGTAATTTGAAGCCGCTCTCGATATATGCCTTGTCAGTGGGATCCAGTACTTCAGCAATCGAGATGATTTTTTCAGGTGTTATTTTAAGGGATCCGTTAATTTTGGCATCCGCCAGGAACCGCA
>CAZENM010000046.1:0-6098 GCA_964513575.1 uncultured bacterium
GCTAAAGCATGTGCCACGAAGATTATATTTGGGAAAACTGCCTGGGCACAAGACGACTTTACTTCCAATAAAAGTCTTGACTACTTAGCCTTTTTTTCAACCAGGTTGGCGCAGAAACACTTGCTTGACCCACTTTATACGCCACAAACCGCACCACTGTCTGCGCTAAAGCATACGGAATTAATGCCGGTCGATCGCTCGCCAACTTTTTCAACAACTGCTTAGTATAACTGATTCCACGCCCGATATCCGAAGAACATCCCGCAAAATAATGCTCATACCCCTTTCTCGCAAGACCCGTATCAAAAGTACGACGAAACTCCTGCGACAACGAATACCCATGAGAATGCTTCACAACCGCATCAGCCACATAGGCGATCTTGTATCCACTTCTCAAAAGCTTCGACACTGCTACAGTGTCCTCACCTAACAATACATGCTCAAAACCACCTACACTATCCAAAGCTTGATTAGAATAGGCAGCAAAGGAATTTGAACAGAAAAACGTATTGGCGCCATGCTTCCCGATATCTTCAATCCCGCGAACATATCCCTCTGATGGATAATTAAACTCCCGATGAAACCTTTCAAAAAATCCGGCGCCATCGTGACCTAATTGACGCGCGTACGACACAGCAACTAAGCCATTCAAAAGGGGCTCGACTAACTTCTCTAGCACATCATCTCCGACCGCATAAGCATCCGGTGTGATCATGATCACAATATCTGTACCAAGCGCTTTTCGAGCCCTTTCCCGGGTAGTTCCATGGTTAAACTCGTCACGAGGAATAATCAATGTTTCAGCCCCAAACTGCTCTGCAAGCTCAACAGTTCCATCATTAGAAGACGAATTCACCACCATCACACGAGGCTTTAACTTAGACTTCAGAATCTTTGGCAGACAGTGCGGCAGGTGTTTTTTGCTGCAGTGAGTGATAACCGCAACCCCAATCGTTTTAGACATGAAGAGCGCCCTCTTTATAAAACTGCGCAACACTATCCCACGCTTTTTTTTCGTTCCAATCGACGTTGACGACATCAGAATTCGTTCGTATCAAGGGCTCCGTAAATGTTTGCTGTTCCAGCACAACTGTTTCGCAGGGAAGCTTCCACCGCTTTCTCATTTCCTCGGCATAACGCTCGGTGAATTCCGCTACCGTTTCCTTATACCCAGTCGGGTTGAACTGCGCATAGGTGTCATAAAAATGCAATTGTTCCACGAAGAACCGGTATGCTTCCGCTAAAAGGGAAACATGGATATTGTCCCGTACGTAATCGGGATATTTAACTTCCGCAACTTCTCCCTTCAACCATGTCTCGGCTAAATAGGACGTATAGCGCCCCTCTTCAAGAGGTCCAAAAGGATTGGGTATCACGAATTTTCCTAACTGAATGCCTTCCCGTTCGCAGTAATAGCGGTAGTAATCGCTGGTCATTCCTTTGGAAAGCCCGTAGGGAGAAATCGCCCGAAGCTCAGTTCCTTTTCCTTCACGCGGTTCAAAAACACTGCCCGTCAAAAGAAACCTGCGGCAGCCCGAAACAGCCATTTGTCGGAGAACTTCCACGGCATTATGAGTATTTTTTGTTAGCGCCTGCACCGGATCAAAATCGGGACTGCGGTAGTTGGTCACATCAGCGCCATGGTGACAGACGAGATCAAAAGGAGCTTGAAGGAGCTCAAGAAAAAGGTCATCGCCAAAAGAAACCCCAAACTCTTGATGGCAGTGAGGAACCAATCGATTCACCCGTTCCTTGCGAAGCCCTTCATATTCCAGCGGAGATTTTTGAAAAATAGCCGTGACATCATGTCCTGCCTGGGAGAGAGCTCGAACAAACCAATAGCCCGTAAAAGAACTTGCTCCGGTAAATAGAATTTTCATTGTACTGTCTCCACTAAATAATCTGTATGGGCACGATCTCTTTCAGATATGACATTTGGAATAAATGGCCAAGCAATTTCGAAGCGCGGGTCATCCCAACGGATCCCTCTTTCCAGTTTTGACGAGTAGTGTTCGGAGACCAGATAGATCATTTCGGAGTGATCGGTCAGGGTCAAGAATCCATGAGCGCACCCTTTAGGGATGTAGAGCATTTTGCGATTTTCTTCATTAAGTTCCTCTGCGGCCCAGACTCCAAAAGTTTCGGACTCAGGGCGGAGATCTAGGACAACATCCCAAATGGCGCCTTTTACGCAGCGGACAAGCTTCACCTCTTCCATCGGAGCCAGCTGATAGTGGAGACCACGTAAAGTTCCCTTATGAGTGCTGGCGGAATTGTTCACTTGAATGAACTGAGTTTCTAAATGATGGGCAGCAAATTCCCGTTCGCAGAACAGTCGGGCAAAAAAACCACGTTCATCTTCCCGTTTTTCCGGAGTAATAAGATAGGAGCCACGTACTCGCAGCTGTTCGAATAGCATGAGAAAATTTCCTGTTTTGAGTTAGTACTCTGCATGAAAAGTTTAATATCAGCGGCAACCGCAGCTTCCTGGGCCGCAAGACGACTTAACTTGCAGGAATTTTTTGGCGTCTGACATCACGGAATAGTAATCGATTTGATCTAAGCAGAGTTCGCGCAAGTCTTGTTCTTGCATAAATCCTTGATACCACTCGACTGTCAGCTCTATCGCTTGTTCCCAATTTAATTGAGGCTTCCAATTCAGCTTCTGGGAAGCTTTATCCCAATTCAATCGCAAGGTATGCATTTCAGGCTTAGCGGCGCCACCGGGCGCTAAATCCCACTTTGCCCCTTCCCAACCAGTTACGATTTTATCAACTAGTTGTTCCACGGTGATTCCCACGGTCTCTTGCGGACCAAAATTCCACGCTTCTGCAAAGGATTGTCCTTCATTTAGAAGTTTTTTGCCCAGGAGAATATAGCCATAAAGGGGATCAAGAACGTGAACCCAAGGTCGAATGCTCGCGGGGTTTCTCACTTGAATTTGTTTTCCCTCCATCAGCGCGCGCATGGCATCGGGGATGATTCGATGGGCGGAAAAATCTCCACCGCCAATCACATTACCGGCACGGACTGTGGCGATTGCGGGTGAATCTTCAGTGTTAAAGAATGAAACGCGGTAGGAATGGGCAACGAGCTCAGCCATTGATTTGCTGGCACTGTAGGGGTCATTTCCTCCAAGCCTGTCATTTTCGCGGTATCCCCAGATCCATTCATGATTTTCATAGCATTTGTCGGTGGTGACGATGACAACGCCTTTGACTGTGGGTTGGTGCCTAACGGCTTCCAGGAGGTTGACAACCCCACCCGAGTTAACGTCAAAAGTTTCTTTGGGGGATTGGTATCCCTCTAAAACGATCGATTGGGCTGCGAGGTGAAAAATGAGGTCTGGCTGCGCTTGCTTGATGGAGTTGTGGAGATGCTGGTAGTCGCGAACGTCCCCTTCGATATGGGTGATGCCCTCTTCAACGCGCGCTAAGGAATACAAACTTGGTTCTGTAGGGGCGGGCAGGCTATATCCGGTTACGGTAGCGCCCAGCTGTTTTAGCCATAAAGTCAACCAAGCGCCTTTAAATCCGGTGTGACCGGTCACGAATATTTTTTTTCCTCTAAACATGAACAGCTCCCGTGGTTTGTGAGCAAGTGTAGGTAGGCTTCCAAACCCAGGGGGCTTGGCCTGATTCCCACATTTCATTCAAGTGGTCGCGGTCTCGTTGGGTATCCATACAGGCCCAGAACCCTTTATGCTTGTAGAGATTAAGCTGCCCATCATTCGCCAGTTCAACTAACGGTTTTCTTTCCAAAATACAGTCTACACTCTTAGAAAGGTATTTTCCAAAAAAGTCTCTTTGGAAGAAAAAGTATCCTCCATTGATCCAATTTTCGGTGAATTCAGGCTTTTCAGCAAACTCTGTGACCTGATCACCGTCGAGGCGGATTTCTCCAAATCGGGAAGGAGGATTCACTCCCAGCACGGTTCCAAGCTTTCCATGGGCAAGATGAAATTGGTATTCCTGAAGAAGGTTAGCGTTCGTCAAGCCATCCCCATAGGTGACTGCAGCGTGTTGGGCATCACCCAGGTACTTTTCAGCTGCGATGGCGACTCTAGCGCCGGTCATAGTTTCCTCACCAGTATACGCAACGGTGACTTCCCAATCTTCATCATGATGGCTGGAGTGTAAATTGAGATGGTTAGTTTTCAAATCTACGGTAAAGTCGCTATTTAGGGAGGCGTAGTGGAGGAAGTACGATTTGACGACCTCTGATTTGAATCCGGTGCAAAGGACGAATTTTTTGAATCCGAAACTGCTATAAAATCGCATGATATGCCAAAGAATCGGGTGCTTCCCCACGGGAACCATCGGCTTTGGACGAAATTCTGTTTCTTCCTTGATGCGAGTCCCGAGCCCGCCGCACAAAATAAATACCGGGATATTACTAACGTCCATGTGATGTCTCTTAAATGTATCGATTTAAGCTGAAAGATTAAGGGATTTTGGACTATCCGTCAAGACCGGGGGGAACCGGGATAAAATTCCCGCTATTCTGGTTTCTTAATCACATCAAGGATTCTTCGTGTAGCCTACTGGCCGCAGGACATAGACGATCGACAGGTCATCAAGATTTTTCGCTACCGGTCTTGCGAAAAGTTGATAGGCGATATCCCCTTCCTTCAGAGGAAAAACTTTAATCACTGTCGCCACTTTAAAGCCTGGAGGAAACACCCCATCCATCCCGGTGGTGACTAAAAGATCCAGGGGCTCAACCAATGCAATCTCAGTGTCGTTCCAATTCACCTCTCGTTTTCCTGTTCTAAGATCTCGGGTTTCCCCAACTTCATCAGCAAAGTCATAATTAAATCCAACCCCCTGCAATACTTTTCCGGAAGATCTCCACAGAGGGGCGCCGCTTCCTTTGATTTCCCCTTTTGCAAGTTGGTGAGTGATTGATGAAGACTTAAATTTTCTTTGCAGATTCTCTAGATGAGCTAAAACAGCCAGTTTTTGTTGCTGAGATTCGAATAATTCGGAGTGACGAAGCAGGTAATCTTCTAATTCTTCCATCTGAAGACTTAGGTGATCTTGCTGAGCGCTTCCCCTTACAACACGAACAGAGGGTGTCAGCCCCGAGTCCGTAATCAGCCGCACCCTAGATTGACGGGCGCCAATGTAGTCGATCACCCCGACAATAGCATCTCCAACCACAACAGGGCTATTGATCTCTAACCCCTTATCAACCCCCGCATTGATCCATAGAGTGCTATTCCAAGCGCTTGGCGCCCTGTAGATTACCCGGGCAGGGATAGCATTTAGTTCTATTTTCAAAAGATCCCGCAGCTGCTTTCTTCGTTGTTGGGTGAGTTTCAGTGCATTTTCGTGGGGAACTTCAAGTTCTTTGAGGTAGGCTTGGAGATTAAGCTCGCTCTGAAAAATTTCGTTCAGACGTGAGAGCTCCATTTTTAATAGCTCATTTTCCAACTGACTTTTTGACAGTTCGTCCTGCAGGGGGATTTGAGCGTCAAATTTTCGGGAGGTGAATAGTTTGAATTGTGTAAAGGTTTCCCAGATCGGACTTAAGAAGGCAACGACAGAGCCGCGTATTGATTCTGTCATTGGCTTGGGCAGGCTCAAGAGAAGCAAGATCGTTCCAACCAGAATTAGATAGGGAGTCGTGGAACGTCTTCTCATCCCCGCATCACCTTTGCGATGCTATCGGTGACATATTCCATGTTTTGATTATTCAAACCAGGAATGCTGATTCTACCGTTATCGGGAAGAAAGATCGCAAACTCCTGGCGCAGTCGGTCGACGACCTGTTTAGTCATTCCAAAAACGGAAAACATCCCCTGCTGATCGGAGAGGAAGGAAAAGTCCGAGTCAGGCAATTTATCGGAAAGCTGTTCGATAAAAATATTTCGAGTCGACTGAATACGTTCCCGCACGTCATCGAGCTCTTGAACCCACAACTGACGCAAGGTTTTATCGCTGAGCACTCGACTGACCAGCCGAGGGGCCGTTAGCGGAGGATTCGAGTACATTCCCCGAATGGTGGGTTTCAGGTGAGTCCCAAGCATCTGCGTGACTATAGGATCCTTTGTCATTGCTAAAAAGCAGCCGCCGCGCTCCCCATAGATTCCAAAG
>CAZENM010000046.1:6108-18065 GCA_964513575.1 uncultured bacterium
AAGTTTTTTGAAAATGAACATGAAATAAAGAGTTCGTGACCATCCTTCACAAACTGTCGGATGGGAAAGACATCCTCTTCAAGGCCAACGCCAAAACCCTGATAGGCCAAGTCGAAGAAAGGAAGCACTTTTTGTTTTAGGAGCAATAACGACAATTCCTTCCACTGTTCTTGAGAAGGGTCAATCCCCGTGGGATTATGGCAACAAGCATGCAATACGATCACACTTCCCGGGGGCATTTTCTTTATCGAATCCTGCATCGCAGAGAAGGATAATTTTCTGTTCGCAGGGTCATAATAGGGATAAGTCATGACATTCATTCCGGAGCGTGAAAAGAGCAGCTGGTGAATCGGCCAACTAGGGTCGGACACATAGACATTTCTAGCGACGGATCGCCCTAGAAATTCCGCACCGATCCTGAGCCCCCCTGTCCCCCCAATCGATTGCGCGCCGAAGAATCGGTTTCTTGGAAGTTCACAAAGGTTATCGCCAAAAACCAGCTTAAGAGCTTCATCAATCAGCAAAGAATTTCCCTCGATAGGCAGATATTCCATCTTAGGACTTTCTGCGGCAATGAGTTTTTCAGATTCACGAATTGATTGGTAGACCATTGTTTTCCCTTCCTCGTTCGTATAGACGCCTACGGACAAATTGACCATTACGGGACGGGTGTCCTTATTGAACAGTGTGATAAGCCCGAAAATAGGGTCGCTTGGAAGGGGTTCTAAAAAGGAAAAGAAACTCATGATCACCTCGATTAATGCTCAAAACCGGTGATTATACTTAGAGAACGTTCCTGTGAAAACAAAAATCATCAAATATAATACATGAGTTGAAAACGAGATGTCTCTTTGGCGACAAATGGTCGTTTGAAAAACAGGCAAGTCTTAAACTCGACTTTGTACATTTTTTGGACGAAGATTCCAGAGAGAGGCGAACTCCAGCGTAATGAATTTCGAAGGATGGGTATAATTTACCCTTCCTGAGAAATTCATTTAGCTGGAGGAGGCCTCTCTCGGAAGATGAGTTCAAAAATTGTACAAAGTCGAGTTAAAGAAAGCTTATTGGTAATATCAAGGTGGAGCTACTTGAGTGATGGCTACGCTGGCTGAATTATTCACAGATCCTAACGTAGTCGTGGAAATAGTAACATTCGTAGACGTTCCTGCACAAACCCATTGAAAGGTCAAAATATCCCCAGCCGTATAATTGAATAATATCGTAAATTCCTCTAAAAGAAAGTGATAATCGGCTGTTGTTCCACCCCCAAGTATTTCTGTATAGCTCCCCGGAATTTCAATGCCATTTATAGTCGCTCTAATCCCCTGAAAAGTTGTAAAAATTGTGTTAAAATACACTTTTAATGAGGCCAGATAGACTCCTGAATCTGTCGAAGTAAATTGGAAAGGGGGCGCTCCGCCACCTAAGGTCCAATTCGGAGAAATAATACCGGTTGTATCAAATGTAATATCCTGAAAAGTGTTAGCGACTGCTAACGTTTGGTTTTGTGTACTATAGGCAAAAATATAATTAGCAAAAGCTGGCGCTGTGGCGCCTGTTGCTCCAGTAGCACCCGTAGCACCTGTGTCTCCGATGGCTCCAGTAGCTCCTGTTGCGCCTGTGTCACCGGTGGCCCCTGTTGCTCCAGTGGCGCCCGTAGCCCCTGTGGCGCCTGTTGCACCCGTAGCCCCTATTGCTCCCGCAGGACCAATAGCGCCTGTAGCTCCAGTAGCGCCTGTCACTCCGGCGGCTGCGGTAGCCCCTGTGGCACCCGTAGCTCCAGTGGGTCCGGTAGGACCAGATCCTGAAGGGCCTACAGAACCTGTAGGACCTTGAGGGCCCGTGGGTCCTGTAGGACCAGGGGGACCTCGTTTAGGTTTTTTGCATGATGTCTCTGCTTTTAAAGAATCTTCAAATTGCGCGGATTGACCGAGCAAAGGAAGGAGGGTGCAAATGCCCGCAAAAAAACAAAATAGTGTGATTAGGTTAAATTTCTTAGACAAAATGCACCTAAAGTTAAAAGACTCTTGATAATGGTTGCGCAAGAAAACATCAATATATTTTTTCAGGTTAGCTGAAAACCTCTCCTTAGCGTTAAAACGCCCTGATTTAAGAGAGAGAGTTGGCTGATGCAAACCCGCTCGGATGTTTATTCCTTTAACTGATTCTCTTATAGTAGTTTTTATGCTGAGAAATCTGCACTTGTCCGGGCTTACCACCGGGAGCTTTTGCCACAAATTTTCTTTGGGTCACAACAACCTCGGCTTCTTTGCATTTTTTTGCCTTGCTGTGTTCTACAGCTAAACCCATTGCATAATCAAGAGTCGCCTGATCGGGATTTGAGTCGCGAATGACCACGTGGGACCCTGCGTAGCCTGAGGCATGCATCCACCAGTCCGAGCCGTTAGCAATCTGGAATGTTAGTTTGTCATTCCCTCGACTATTTTTTCCTACTAGGATAGCTGTGCCTGTTGGAGAGGTGTATTCGAGATAAGGGATTGCCTTTTGAATTTCTTTTTTTCGGGGCTCAGGGGATTTTGGAAGCCACTTCTGAAGAAAATCCACATCCATGGAGGACTCGGCGAGCCTTTCAGCAATCTGATGCTGCTCGATTTCTGCATTCTTTTGAACAAGATGCCTTTCCAAGTGTGGGATGGCTTTCTGTAGTTTTTTTGCCTGTTTAAAAAACAACGCTAAATTATCTTGAGGTTCCAGCATGGGATCTAAAGGGATGATTTTAGGTTCCATATTATTGTTCCAATCCGGGATGGCGATCGATTGCATTCCTCGTTTTAATTCAAAAAACCGAGACTGCAGCAGCTTGCCCTGATGAAAGAGCTCTTCCCACTTCTTCGCTTTGATCAGCTGAGCTTCCCATTCCAGCAATTGCCGTTGCAGGCGCTTTCCTTTTCTCGCCAGAATCCGAACAACCGTTTCTCTGACCTCTTCCAACTCTTTGGGATCCATGTGATATTCATTCCTGTGATAATCTTCTTAAAAAAGGAGTCAACCTTGGACTATAGGGAAAAACATACCTTTGGGCAACAAGAGATCGTTCTTACCCCTGAAGGATTAGTGTCGGTGCGGGGTTTTTTGTATCAGACCCCAGAGGGATTTTGGGTACTTTCTCAGGAACCCGACTTGAAAAGCTGCTGTAAGGGCTCCAAAGGGAAGGTGATGGAGCAAATCTATTTGGAGGGAGGTCTACCTATAGAGGGATCTGAAAGCGTTGTGCTAGTATCGGGGATATTTAATATCAATCCGAAGCACAATGAAAAGGGCGAATTAATCCAATACTATAGCATCAAAGAACCGATTATCAAAAGCCAAACATATGATATGAATTTCCTATGGGCAAGTGCCGGGGTGATCGTTATCGCAATACTTTTTCTATATTGGAAAGGGGTTTTCCGAAAAACTTGACCGCCATAGTTTGAAATTTGGCGGGATCGTCGCTGACAAAGAAGCGACTTACCCCCTCGCTTTCGGAGCAAGTTTGAAGCTGCTTTAAACCTAACGCAACAGCAACAGCTTTAGCGCAGGCCTCGGCGGAGTCTACAATAGAAATTGCAGGCCCCACGATTTCTTTAATTTGCTCAGCCAGCAAGGGATAATGAGTGCAGCCTAAAAGCAGGGTGTCGGCAGGCCCCTCGATAATAGGTTGCAGATACTCACGAATCAATAGGCGAGTCGCTTCATGATCCATTAATCCCTCTTCTACGAGCGGCACAAACATCGGACAGGCGTAAGCATAGACCTCTGCCGCGGGAAATTGTTTCAGAATTTCCTTCTGATAAACTCCTGAATGGATAGTAGCTTTGGTGCCGATCACTGCGATTTTTTTGTTTTTAGAGCTACGCAAGGCTGCGTCAGCCCCCGGGGTAATCACACCCACAACAGGAACATTGAAAAGGTGCTGCAGTTTTTCAAGAGCATAGGCCGATGCGGTATTGCAGGCGATGACTAGACATTTTACTTTATGATTGAGAAGGAAAATGGAATTTTCTATGGAATAACGAAGGATGGTTTCCTCGCTCTTGGTCCCGTAGGGAAGCCGAGCGGTATCGCCGAAATACATAATATTTTCGTTTGGCATCAGTCGCAGCATCTCTTTGACGACTGTCAACCCTCCAACGCCTGAATCAAAGACTCCGATAGATTCTTTGTTCACTTATCGGGGACCTTTAATTTTTGTCCGATCATGATTTTATCGCTAGGCAGTTGATTCATCTCGCGGAGTGTTTGTGAGCTTGTCTGATGAAGGCGAGCAATGTTCCCTAGAGAATCGCCATTTTTAACCGTATAGGTTTTAGCCGGGGAATTTTCTACAGGAACTTGAAAGGAATCGATAAATGTTTTCAGAGCTTCTTGAAGTAGATTAACCTGCTGCGCTTGGAGTTGAATTTTCTTTTCTAGTTCCGTAACTTTATCTTGAAGGGCTTTCTGCAGCTTTTCTTGTGACCCAACGGTAACGGTAAGTTGATTTTTTTGTTGAGTTCCGGACTCTTGCATCGATTGGCGTAGGGATTCCATAATAGTTTCCTGATTGGCAAGACGTTCCTCAAAGGAGCGTATCTCTTCTTCATGATTATCAACCATCATGCGGAGTTGATCTCCGGAGAGGACCATTGGAAGAAGAGCCGCCAAAATTAGAAAACGCATAGACACCCCTATCTCGTGTAGAGCTTAAACTCTGCGCGTCGATTTAAAGCCCAGGCCTCTTCATTGCTATCGAACGACATAGGACGTTCTTTACCATAGCTAATCGTGAACAAGTTATCGGGGCTAACCCCTTCTTTGATCAGTGTATTGCGAATGGCATTAGATCTGCGTGATCCCAACGCTAAGTTATAGGCTTCGGGACCGCGTTCATCACAATGTCCTTCAACGAAAACGAAGGTGTTAGGATTTGACCGCATGTAATTGGCGATACGTTGGATGATTTCCTGGTTTTCGTTCCCTTTTACCATGCTGCTGTTGTATTCAAAATGGATTGTGGTAAAAATATAACCCATTCCCGCCACAGTGCTAGGGTCTCTGAATTGGTCAATACCCGGAACAGGACTACCGGGATCCCCGGGTGAGTCTTTCGGCTGGGGCGCAACGAATTCCGCCATTGCTACTTCATTAGGACCTTTTTCTTCTGGGAAGCTAATATAACCTTCATCGCTTGCTGTCGTTTGCGTCCATTGTTCCTCGTCAGGCCAATAGAACTCATCTTTTGACCAAACTTGTCGAGAGCACTCTCTCTGACCGCCTAAGGCTTTGATCCCGCGCGTAAGGTGCCTGCCACATGTTTTTGTGTCATCCCACACTTCGCTGCTGCTTCTTGCACAACCTGTCATCAAAAATGCCAGCGCAAGAATAGATGTGACAATGAATGTTTTATAACGTTCCATAAGTCCCCTGAAATATCTCTATGAGAAGGTGAGTCTACCACAACCTAGGTAATTTTGCACAAGTTCCCAATAACAATTCGCTAATCATTTGTTATCGCATTGAATGTAAGAATCTTATAATAACCAACCTTTTTCTTTACAGAACTCTTCATAAGATTTTCGATAGATAGTAAAATATAAATTGGCTTGTTCGTGTGTTTGAATGTCATGCTGTTTAGCAAAATTCGAATCGGGATTAAAGCGATCTGAATGTGCGTTACGAAAAACGTGATTCGCGACTTTTTTCAACTCTTCGCGTGTCAGCGCTGGGTCATGAATATTCACTCCTAAAACATCTCCGGGGGTTTCAGCAGTGAAATCCACTATAAGGGAACTTCTATCGTCTTCTTTGAACTGACTTCCGACAAATCGAGAGGAAGGGTCTTCGCATCCGTAACATCTTGCAAAAATAGCATCGCACCTTTCAAAATTTTCGACGACCTCAGCAAAACCTTCGTGAATTCCGAAAAATACAAAATCTTTCACATGGAGAAATAGGCCTGTAAGACCGCAGCAATTTGTGCCCATACGTAATTTCTCAACCTCCGTACTAGATTCCAGATATACCATCTAGTACTGTAAATCAAAAGTTTTATGAGGTAGCTTTTCGCATTTTTTTAAACGCGGAAACGGTGAGTCGGCGATGGGAAAATAATCTCACCTAGGCTCCCAAGAGGGAAAGCGTCCGGCCGTGATCTTAAAAGACTCGCGTGTGCCGATATTCAACAGGTAGAGGTTAGTCGCGGATTTATCGATTAAATTGTAAACCAACGCCTGTCCGTTTGAAGCCCATGAAGGGTTTTCTTTGCTTCCCGCACCTGATGTCATCACTGTTTCTTTGCCGTCTCGCAGGTCGCATATGCAGATTTGCCGCACACCGTTCATCGAGGAGCTGTAGGCCAGGTAATTACCATCCGGCGACCAGGAGGGTGAAGAGCTTTCGCGTGCGAGTTTGCTGACGAGGGAGGGTTTAATCTCTTTCAATGAAGCGCCCTCTTTGGGGATAGGCATCCGATAAATCTTTGGGGAGCCGTCTTTATTAGACACAAAGGCGATTTGTTTCCCGTCGGGGCTAAAACAAGGGGAGCCTTGGGTGGCTTGCTTCGCGGAAAAAATCTGCCTGGGCTTCCCACTGGGGCCTGTGTCGGGACTAAAGTCCATCATAAACAAATCCGGATTTCCGGTAATGTCGCTAATAAAGGCAATTTTATCCCGTTTGGGAGAAAGCGCCGGCATCAACTGATTCCCTTTCATAAGGGTTAGACGACGCCCTTCCTGTTCCTTTAAGCTTCCGTAGTAAATCTTGGGTTGTCCTGTTTTATAGGACACATAAAAGTATCCTCCAGAGCGGAAATTTTCTTTGGGATTGATGTAAGTGGGTGTCACGATATACCCTGCATTTTGAGTGAGTTTTCGGGGGTTTTCACCGTCATAATCGCTTTCCCACACATCTGAAGCCCATCCTTTTTCTTCTTTTACGGTATATAGAATTCGTGAGGAGCTCACACCCTCGACCCCAAAGACAATCTTGTGAATTGCGTCGGAAAGCTGATGAAGGGTTTGTCGATCTTCTTTAACGTTACCTGTTAGGGTCAAGGGGGAAATCACCCGTATCGAGTTGGTGGTCAACATAACAACTCGAGCCTCGATCGCGCGATCTTTCATCCTTAGACGCACGACGTAATAGGGGTTGAGTGAAGTGAACGCTGAAACATTTTCCGGTTTATCGTAAGGGGAGGCGTCCAGCTGTTTTTCGATTGAGGGGTCAATGGGAAGAAATTTCGCGATGGTTGTTTGTTGAAAATCTCGCTTTACAATTCCTTGCAGCTTGTCGATATAAGCCTTATCCCACGCGAATCCTTCGTTGCGGGGTTGTGCTAGATAAATCGGAACGCGTAGCTGTTCGGTGTTAAGCTGTACGATCAGCTCGTTTTGTGCCGATAGTGTGGAAAGAAAAAATAAACTTAGGGCAAATAGTATTTTCATAGGTTTGTCAGTGTTATTGTAAATGTGTGGGTGTTTTCTCCAGGGAACGCTTGTCCGAATGGAGGAAATTGAATCGCGGGCAACTGGGTTTCAATCGCTCGCTTATTTACTTGATTAGCAGCGGATAATATTTCTGTTTTAATCACTTTGCCCTGTCGATTTAGGGTGAGGGCAACTCTAACATCTCCCATTTCCGGAAGTTTTAACAAAATCCTTAGCCGGGATACGAGTCCCTCTTCATAATCAAAAGGGGCATCGCTAACATCGCCCGCGCTATTTGTCGTGGGAATAAAAGTTGGAATTGCGGCAAGCTTTTGTTTTACGGCATCGAGAGCGCTTTTCGCCGGAGTTGCCTTTTGCTGCGGCGCGGCCTTAGCAACGGGTTTTGATATCTCTTTAGGAGCGGGCTTTTTAGCCGCCGGCTTGACTTTTTCCTTGGGGGCGGCTTTGGCTATGGGCTTAGGGATAGCTTTTGGAGCCGCTTTAGGTTCAGCTTTTGGTACCGCTTTAGGTTCGTTTTTCTGGACAGGTTCTTTTACGGGTTCTATGACGGCTTTCTTTACAGGCTCTTTAACGGTAACTTTAGCTTGAGCGATCAATTCCGGTTGTTTTTTGATTACCTGCGAAGATTTGGGTGTCAGCTGAACAGTTTGAACGGAAAATTTTTTTGGTTTTATGGGAAGTGTCGGAACGGGAGCGAACCACAATATCCAGGCAAGCAAGACCAAATGAAGGGCGACCACAAGAGCAGCTATCGATTTTAGTGGAACAGGGCAGGCTGTCATCATCTTCAATTGCTCAACCTGGGTTTAAAATAATATCCATCTGATCGAAACCGGCTTCTTCCATTCCATTTTTGACTTGTTGATAGGTGCCGAAATAGGCTTTTTTATCGTGGAAAAGCTGAGGTCTCACACCGGGATGAGCTTGGCGCAATAGTGCCGCTTTGTCTTTTAAGTCCGAGATCGCGATACGTTGTCGATTCAACCAAACAGAATTGTCTCCTTTAACATAAATCGCAATTGGGCTTGTTTCGCTAACTGTTTGATTAGAAGAAACTTTTCCAAGGGCGAGCTCTACTTGATCGACATCTAATAATGGAGCTATCACAATAAAAATGATGAGCATCACAAAAACCACATCGATGAGTGGAGTCAAATTAACGGTGGGTTCTTCTTCCGATCCGGTTATCCTTCTTACGATACGTTTCATTCATCGACCTTTCGGTATTGCAACTCTACTGTTGCCAGCATTTCTGTGGCAAATCCATCCATATCAGTTTGAAATTCACGTATTTTATTTTTTAAAAAACTATATCCCACGAGAGCGGGAATCGCGTCGATCAATCCCAATACCGTTGTTGCCAAAGCCATCGAAAGTCCGCCCAACACCACTTGGCTCCCCCCCTGCATTTGCAACTGAGAAAACGTCGTCAAAATTCCCCAGACAGTTCCAAGTAATCCCAAAAAAGGAGCAAGGCTGACGATGGTGGCGAGGATAAATAAATTTTTTTCTAAAAATTTTGTTTGCATCGGGACTTAATTGTACAGGTGCGCTCCGACAAAATCAAGATCGGATGGACTCAGGTAAATTTCAGCGTTGGACTTCCCAAATTGTCGATTTTTATCTAGTAAATCGATAGAATAGCGCTTTAAGACTGAATAAATGGAACTAAAAGGATTATGCTGCTCAGGGGGAGTTGTTTCCATTTCAAAAATTTTATCCTTAGATTTTAAAAATTGTTGGCGAAAATCGGTAGATAATGAACACATTTTTTGCGTGAGCCAAATTTTATAAATCAATAGAATCCAAGAAATAATTGATAACAGCCCCAGGGCTAGAAATATGAGTTTTCCTAGGAAATCTGACTGAATGTAGGCATCGATAAACGGGTGGGTTGCAAAAAATATTAGCTTTACATTCATTTCATAATCCTTTAAAATGCAGTAGTTTAATAAACTAAATATTACCTTATCTTTCCTAAGTGAAAGACTATAGCTTGGGCGACCGAATGTCGCAATAGAAACTTCAAAGGAGACTTACTGGTGGATTGTATCAAAAAATGGCTTTTCTTACTCACAACGCTTGTTATTTTCGCAGCGCAAACTGGTTATGCCGATGAATCTGCTCCCGCACAAGTCACGTTAGTTGCGGAAAACAACTCCATCCAACCAGGGCAGCCCTTCTGGGTAGCCGTCCAAATCAAGCTCGATCCCCACTGGCACGCGTACTGGAAAAATCCCGGCGAATCGGGGATGCCGGTGCAAATTGACTGGGACCTGCCGGATCATATGACTGTTAGTGATTTGGAATGGCCCTACCCCGAAAAAATGGAAATCGGGGGAATCATCGGATTCGGGTACGACAATGAGCTCATCCTTTTAGCAAAAATGACTCCCGGCCAAAATGTCGATTTAAGCCAGCGAATCACCATTGGCGCAAAGGCGCGGTGGCTCACCTGCTCGAATACCGAATGTCTCCCGGGCAACGCGAAACTAGCCCTGTCACTCCCTATTTCAAACGAAGCTCCTTCCCTTAATACTACCGAGCTCGCCCTCTTTGCTAGAGCCAGGGGAAATCTTCCGGAACTTCCTAAAGCTGTCTTAGTTTCCAGAGATAACGATAAACTAAATCTTTCCGTCAATTTAGAACATTTGGTTGGCGTCAGCGACAATGTAAAATTTGAATTCTATCCTGAAATAAAAAAAATCATTGATCTACATCATGAAGAAGGTTCCCTTTCTGCGGATGGAACCATGGAACTCTCCTTAAAGGAAATTAAGAAATCAACCTCCCTAAAAGGGATATTAGTAGCTAAGCAAGGAGACACTCGACGAGCATTTCACATCAATGCTCCCGTGCAGTTAGACTCCGAAATCGCAATTGCCGACGTAAAATCTACTGCCAAAAACGCTGCCACTGGTCTTGAATCTGAAGTAAACACATTTTGGATGGCAGTTTTCTTAGCTTTCATCGGCGGAGTCATCTTAAACTTAATGCCATGCGTCTTGCCTGTGATCTCTATTAAAGTGCTGAGTTTTGTGAAGATGGCAAGAGAAACCAGAGCCACCACGATCAAACACGGATTAGCCTTTTCTTTTGGTGTGATCGCCTCATTTTGGGTCCTTGCCGGATTATTACTTATTCTTAAAACTTATGGAATTTCAAAGGGTTGGGGCTTTCAACTTCAAGAGCCTATTTTTGTCGGGATCCTTGCGGGACTGATGTTTCTACTCAGTTTAAGCTTAATGGGCCTCTTTGAACTCGGAATGTCGCTTTCCTCATGGGCCGGCCAAGTCGAGCACTCGATGAAAAAAGAAGCTCCCGAGGGACTTTTCACTTCATTTTGCAGTGGTATTTTGGCAACTGTTTTAGCCACCCCTTGCACAGGGCCTTTTTTAGGTTCAGTCACAGGATTTGCGTTTAAACTCCCCTCCTACCAAACACTACTGATATTCACCTCGCTTGGGTTTGGAATGGCATCTCCCTATTTGCTGCTGGGGCTCTTTCCCTCTCTGCTTCGGTTTATGCCTAAGCCCGGCGCTTGGATGGAAACCTTTAAACAGCTGATGGGCTTTATTGTCATGGCTTCAGTTCTTTGGTTGATTTGGGTGTTTGCTGCGCAAACCAGCGAATACGCCGTATTCTCCCTTTTAATTGCGTTGTATCTATTAGGCATCGCCGGTTGGGTATACGGCAAATGGGGCACTCCGGCACGTTCACGCAAATGCCGCATCAGCGGATCGATCATCGCTGCGGCACTCTTGATCGGATCCATTCAAATCATTCACATTGCCTCGAATTCACCTCAAAACACAATCACAAAAGGTGGCGAGATCGCCGTTGGAGATTGGGAGCCCTATTCAGCTAAAAGAATCGCTGAGCTACAAAAGGCCGGAACTCCGGTCATTGTCGACTTTACCGCGAAGTGGTGCCTGATCTGCCAATCGAATCACATGGTGCTATCGACCGACGATGTCAGCGATAAACTTGATGCCCTTGGGGTCGTGAGGATGAAGGCTGACTGGACACGAAATGATCCGGAGATCACAGAAGCATTAAATCAGTTCGGACGAAATAGCGTTCCTCTGTATTTGATTTATGGAGCGGATGAAAATGAACCACCAACGATCCTACCGCAAGTGCTGACTCCCGATATCGTTCTTGAAGAATTGGAAAAAATCCCCAACGCGGAAGCGGAGAGTGAAACAGTCTAATGCATTTTATCGATTCGCATGCGCATCTCACAGGGGATGAACTATTTCCAAAATTCCCGGAACTTGTCGGAAGAGCTCTAGAAGCAGGTGTTCAGCAGGTCGTGAATATCTGCACGGACATTCCAAGCTTAGAAAGGGCCCTCGAAGTGATGGATCAATATCCTACTGTCGTCCATACCGCGGCTATCCCCCCACATGATGTCGTCGGTGAAACCGCTGCACAGTGATATGCCCTGGTGAAAAAGGCTGCTGAACAGGATTTTTTAATGTCTACCGGAGAAACCGGCCTTGATTACTTCCACGAAGCATTCCCGAA
>CAZENM010000047.1:0-17887 GCA_964513575.1 uncultured bacterium
TATCTTGCATAGAGATTCGACTTCAATTCTCGGGCTTGGGCAACGAGAGCTACTGCCTCCCAAGCTGCGCAAACTCGCTGAATAGATATTATTAAATTTTTGTGCTGAACGGGATTGATTTTTTGAAAATATTTTTACATTTTGCAAGATGCGAAGACCAACTTACGCAACTTATGCAGGCCCGGCCCCGATCACTAAAAGACCTCTTGCTTTTTCTGCATTTTATCTGCATGATTCAAGCGTCAGATAATGCAGATAAAGGGCCGTTATTATGCCGATAAAATTTGAACCAAACTATACTATTTCAACAAGGGTTATGAATTTTTTGCTGCGTGTTGAAGCAGCAAAGCAAAAAATATTGCATTTACCTTTAACGCCAACAGTACTTAGTTCTTTACGAGAAACAGCACGCCTTTATACCACTCACTATTCCACAATGATTGAAGGAAATAGGCTGGATCCAAATCAAGTGGAAGACGTTTTAAAGCATAAAGGTCATTTTCCTGGGCGTGAACGTGATGAAGATGAAGTAAAAGGTTACTATGCCGCATTAACTCAAGTAGAAAAATGGGCAGCACAAGGTGTAAGTATTACAGAAAAAGCGATTCAGACACTTCATGCGCTTGTGATGGCTAATGGCAAGGGGAATGTCAAACCAACTGTCTATAGAGACGGTCAAAATGTTATTCGAGATGGTAGAACAAAAGCGATTGTCTATATGCCCCCCGAGGCTAAAGATGTAAAAGATTTGATGGCAGGCATGCTAGGATGGATAAATAAAAGTCTTGAGTTGCCTTGTCCTATTATTGCAGCAATAGCCCACTATCAGTTTGCAACCATTCATCCGTATTATGATGGGAATGGTAGAACAGCTAGGTTGCTTACCACTTTGATTCTACATTTGGGTGGATACGACCTAAAGGGGCTTTATTCTTTAGAAGAATACTATGCAAGAAATCTAGGTGCTTACTATGAAGCAATTAGCGTTGGAGAATCACATAATTATTATGTGGGGCGTGCTGAAGCAGATATTACAAAATGGGTGGAATATTTTGTTGAGGGAATGGCTCTTTCATTTGAAAGTGTTTTAAAACGTATGGATGAAGCCAACATTCAAGGTTCATCTGATCAAAGCGCTTTCATTAGGAAGCTTGATCCTAAACAACGCAAGGCTCTTGAGTTATTCCAAGAGTTTGATACCATTACTAGTCGGCAGATCGGCGAATTATTTGGATTTAAACCGCGTACAAGTGCTTTTCTGTGTGCAAGTTGGGTTAAAAGCGGCTTCTTAACAATGGTTGATTCGTCAAATAAAGGACGAAAATATAAGTTATCTGCCCATTATCAGAGTCTAATTGAATGATCGGGGCCGCCCCAATGGTGTCAACTTAAGGTCTTATGTTGCCCTTACAGGGCTCCCGGGATTTCTTTCTAACTAACCCACAGCTCCTCGCTGCCGCTCGTCGCAATGGGCTCTAAAATCGGACGTCCTCCGGACTTAGGGCAATCTACTTATTGGAAGATCTATAGATTCAAAATCAGGCTTTGTTTTCGTGCGATTTTTGACAGCCCAGGCTCGGCCCCGTTCACCTTCAACTCATAAGCACGAGATAAAAAAGTCAAAAAAAGAATCAGACTTGACTTTTTTGATATGTGGAAAATAAGAGCAAGATCTAAAATAATTACGAAACACGCAAACTTTAACTAGGATATACAATTATGAATACCAAAGACTTTTCTATTAAGGAAGCCATACGCTTCGGGTGGAACAAAACAAAAGAAAACTGGGGGTTTTTGATTAGCAGTTGGTTGTTGCTTGTCCTGATTTCTTCCACCGCAATGTTTATCACCCTGAAGCTCCTATATCAATTCAATTATCCTCCGTTTCTGTCGCTATTGATTACTTTCCCCATTAGTCTACTGTTAGGGCTGGGATGGGTAAAAATCACTCTTGATGTTGCTGATGGACTCAAGCCACAATGGAATTATCTGTATAGCCAATGGCGTTTGTTGTTAAAGTACGGCATTGCTGGAACTTTATTTTGTCTGATCGTTGCTGCCGGGGGCGCTTTATTCATCATCCCAGGAATCATCTGGTTTCTGAAATACGCCTTTTTTTCCTTTTTCATCGTCGACAAACAGATGGGCCCTATCCAGTCTCTTCAAGCTAGCGGAAAGATTACAAATGGTGCCAAGTGGAAACTAGGTGGAATGTACCTCACATTCATGGGAATCATGTACGGTGTCTCTTTAATCTTGTGCTCCTTATTTTTTGGATTTTCGATGGCCACCCTTAACCACCTACAGATAAATACAGAAACGTCACAAATTGCTTCCTTCGTGATAATGGCAGGTTGCTCAATAATCTCCATTACACTCATCGCAATAACAGCTCCAACACTTGGCGTGATCACTGCTCATGTCTATCGCAAACTTGATAAACTGTCTCAGGCTGATGCAAATACTGTCGCTATTTCGGAACAAACAGAGTAATTTTCACGAGCCGTAAAGAAATGCTTTTACACCACCCCAGGCTTTGCTAGCCCTTCCAGGGCACGCACAGCCTGGGCTGTTTCAGCCCTCCGGGCTTAGGGCGATCTATTTATTGGGGGACCTTTAGGCTTAAAACTAGATCGTGTTTTTATGACATTTTGGGCAGCCCAGGCCGCGACTTTTTTTTCGACAATTCATTTGTATCTTTACAGAATGAGTCTCCATTTCGTATATTATTCAGTATCATGTGATTAGCACGTTGAAAATTTCTTAAAATACAAAAAAAGGTTGTTGAGCAAAGTGATTAAATTATCTAAAAAATTGTCTCCCTTATTCGTTTCTTTAGCTCTGATGACAGGTTGTGCGCAACATGTTGTTGTACCTCCCACACAGCTAGAAATTAGAGAAATCCAAACCCGAGATTTTGACTCCAACGATACAAAATTAGTTATGAAATCGATGATGAATGTTCTTCAGGATGAAGGCTTTATTATTAAAAACGTCGTCCCTGATGTTGGTCTATTAAGCGCGGAAAGAAATGTAGATGTCGAAAACAAAACATCCGCGGCGATCTTGAGACTTCTTGGCGACCCTAACACACGCTGGAATAAATTAGACATGATCGAAGCTTCTGCTAATGTTAGCGAATTTGGAGCAAAGACTCGAGTTAGAATCAATTTTCAAAAGAAAACGATCGATAACTTTGGGTGCCCAAACGATGTGAAAACAATATATGACGGAGCTCTTTACCAAGAATTCTTCGAGAAAGTAAGTAAGGGAATTTTTATCCAGACACAAGAAATATAACATTTAGAGGCTAGAATGAATTTTAATAAATATGCTCGATCGTTTCTTACAGCGGCAATCCTCGGAATCGCCCTGACCTCTTGCAATGCCGGTCGTTTTTATGATGAAACTTATCAAGAAACTAAACGGTTAGAATTGGGCAATGTCCAAAAAGAAATCTGCGAAGGAATGGGACAGGATCAGGTGGCTATCGCTTTGGGCTCGCCTAATATCGTCACAGCTGACAAAGATAAAAAAGAAACATGGATCTATGACAAAATCGCTACGGAAGCACGTCAATCCGGTTCCAGCGGGCTTATCCTATTCTGTCAGACAGGCGCAGACTATGTCTCCAGAAAAGAAGTTTCGCAAAAAACACTTACTGTTGTGATAAAATTTGATTCAAATAAATTGGTCGAAAGTGTGAGTTATCACTCCTCCAAATTCTAGTCACTAGAGTTTGATGTGGATATTAAGCCTCGGCAGGGATGTGAGATTTAAGTTCTCTTACACACTTGCCGGGGCTTAATTTTATTATCATGCCTTTCTTTCTGCTCAGAAGCTTGTCGGATTCTTAAAGCGCTCTTTAAAATACATCATAGAGACTTACAATTGATTAAAGCATATTCCTGATAATTCTTGCACTTTATCTATGGTAGCTATGAAGTTTTTAAGGGGGGTTGTTTTATCAATAGGGGCATTTGGTAATATGAAAGCAAAAGACTTCTTAATTAAACCTTTATAGAGATGGATTACTTTAAAGAAATGAGTGGGAACAGCTACATTTCCATTTCCTAATGTCCTATAGAACACTCCCGTTATACCATTCGAATGATTTTTACTCTGATACAAGGGGCCTGAATAGACTTCTATTAAATCGTGGGAGGGTTGAAGTTTTCTGATTTTTGTTTCTAATATTTTCCAATAGCCTTGATTGAGTTTAGAATCTTGTGGTGAAACGTTTGTTAGCAAAAACGTGTCTTCCATTGCCTGTTGAGAATTTCCTGCATTTGCTGCCGCTGCTAGGTGTCCCCTTTGAAGTCCCGAGCCCGCGTAGTCAGCATGTTTGGAACGATTAAGTTTAGGCACATCGAAATCAACTTTAAAACTACAGCTTTTCCGGCTTGAGTTGTTTTTTAGTGAATCAGGAGTCAAGCGTTCATATGTATAGATGGGGTTTTTTGTCCTAAGATCATACACATTAGTGTACCCATTTTTTCTTAAAAGAATGTTTGTGACGGGTAAAGAACTTTTTGGGAGTCTTATAATGGGGTTGAGTAATTTTAGTAAGTCGTCTGAATCGCCATTTTTTTTAACATCCCCTTCATCTATCGATATTTGCAAAAGGCGCATCGGGCTTCGATTTTTAGAATCTAGTACCATTGGGTTAACTTTGTTTCCAAAAAAGTACGCGCTTGTTGATCCATCGCCAAGCTTTGCTGCAAAATGCAGGGGTGTCACACTGCTTAAGAAAACATTCCAATCGGATACCGTATCGGTTACACAATCGTTGATGGAACCACGCAACCGTGTGATGCTACACCCTGAATGTATCAAATCAGGGGCTATTTCTAAGATTTTTCTGAGAGTCGGGATATTTCTACCGGTCATGGTTAAATAGTGGACAATGGTAAGGTCTTGGAGTCCATAATCTAGATTAATATCTTCATCATCAAGACCGTCAACCTCGATGCTATCTTCCCAGCAACATTTTTGAATGGAATCAATAAAAAAAATGCCATCCTTGTTTTGGGTTTGCATGGAAAATTTTCTGGTAACATCTAATCTTTTATCTTCTAACATCCTATCAATAAGTTCTTCAAACTGATCATCAAGTGTGGTGTTCCAAGGTTGTAAATCGCGTTCTCGATAGAATTTTGCTTTTTCCCTAACAACGCATACAAGCTGAAAAAAAGATGGGTTTATGATTTTCATGTTGTTAATGCTTAAAGAGTGCCCTTCATTATTTTCTATTTCTATGCTTGAGAAAGTAAGATTGGGATTGCAGCCACTTTTTAAAAAATTATTTGCATACTCTAGAAAATCATTCCCATTATTACGGTAGATTAAATTTTCTATCCATTGTTCGGGTGTTAATGGAGCGCAATAAAAAGTGTTTTGCGTCCGGGATGAAGAAGCGGTTGAATAAACTGTCATTTAGATCTTTTATGTTAAATAGGTATTGTAAGGTCTCGACTTTATGATTTTTTAGAATCAGAACATCAAAGAGTTTTTCAAATAAAAAATGGATAAAGGGGAGTGTAATCAAAAAATACCGGTCTGAATTGTTTTTCATAAACAAGAAGTTCTCAGGTATTCGTACACTTCCTGAAAAATTTTAATCCATTTGTCCTTTTTAAAATAGTGTTTTCTAGTACTATATAAACAATGTTTTAAACGGAATTGCTGGAGTTTTCTTATGCGTTAAGTGGAGGCCGCCCTTAAACTCTTCGGGGGGATTTGATGGTTACCCAGCGTTAAGATGGAGCTTCGAGGGGAGATTTTCCTTTGTTTGATAAACTAATATCTGTAAAATGTTGCTTTGTTGCTTATTTAATTGATGGTTTAATTTAAGAGAGATCATTTTAATGACTGTTTCTAGCTCAGAGGCCGCCTCCTCCCAAACTTCTACATGGCAGATTCCGCAAATTTCCCTTCAAGAGTTTCATTCACAAATGAATAGCGGATTCTTTAACTTTTATGTGTCCACCCAGGGCGATGTTCACTTGGGATGTCGTAACATTTCCGAGGTGATAAATTTAAACTGCAGTGAACGTAAAGTGATCGAGGATCAGATCCGAAGGAATGCGGGGCAAAAAATAATAATTCCGGTGATGTCGGATAGGCTGCCTCAACTTTCACATTTGAAATCTCTGGTCATTGAAGATGACGCTGCTTTGGACGCAACCATTTCTAGCTTACGCGAAAAATACTTAAAGCCACCTCAAGAACGTTACAGGATCTTTTTTGAGACGATCGGAAAACCCAAAAGTCCTTTGCTGTCTAATTGGGAAAAGAAGGCTCTTTATTGGATTGAAATTGAACGTAAGTTTGCAGAGTATAGCCGCGCCGAGAATGAAGTTGGCATTAAAGCAATGATGCTCCAAAGGGAGCTTCTTAGCGTCCCCGGTATCGCTAAATTGGGTCCGCGAATCATTTGGAATCTACGCAGTAATGAAAGTTTTGGGAGTGAACTTTTTGCCTTGCTTGTTCGTTTCCCGCAAATGATGAAACTGGAAGCCGAGGAATTTGAACTCGATGAAATCTTTAACAATATGCGCTCCGGTCTAAAGTCAGAAGATGCTCAATCTTATCTTTCATTTATACATACGCGAAAAAAACATCAACGAGTGCAGAAACAATATGAAAAGCTTTTAGATGATATCGGAAGTGCTTTTGCGGGGATTAATCGAATTTGGCCGGAACGGTTAGAAGATCAGAAAGCGATGGAGACAGTTATCCCCGGTTTTTCATTACTCCTGGGTATGCGTTTATCGTTAATTGATAATGCTATTCGTCAATCTGAACTTGGAGAAACCTGTCAAGATACGAATATTGCGCCTTATTATCGTATTCAAAGGATTCAAAAGTCTTTAGATGCCTCTGAAAAAGCTCAGGTGGCGTATTTTAACTTTATTTTGAAAAAATTTCCCTCTCTCCTACACACCCAAATGTTAAATTCCCATGTTAACATTCAGAAAATTATTAAAAATGCGAAACCTGTGCTAATGAGTAATTCTCAAATATTACAAATCCCTCCGAAACATAAAACACAGGCTAAAAAGCGAGTTGCCGCCCCACAAAAAAAATCGCCTCAAAAGCATCAAACAACTCCCATAGTGATCTCACAGGACGGTACTTTTAGGGCGCAAAGTTCTAAGGCTAAAGTAAAATCGGCCTTGATTGTCAATGCGGGCTCCTCAACGAGCAACGGTTCTCCATTCAATCAAACTAAGGAATTATCCTCTGCTTCAATCCGCATGGTTAATCCTAAACCAGTTTCTGTGGGGACGATATTCGAGAGCTATATCCCAAGATTACACGAGAGAGTAAGCCTCTGGAAATCGGTACGGCCGAATCAAAAGCTCCCTTTTGAAGAGTATCGCGCGCAAAACCTGGATAGCGACCATCAAGAAAAAATTCGCTTTTGGCACAGCTTTCCATGGCTTGCAGATCACCTTATACGCAATCCTTTGTATACACAAAGGGTTGAACGCGGCGATGGCGGGTACAGTTATTATGGCATTGCGGAAATTCGCTATGCTGACAGAAGTACCGAACGTGGTTATGTAGAATGGTGTCTTTCGAAATCATCCGTCCTCTACCATCGATTTTTTAACAAACAAACCGATCAAGAGCTTTTAAAACTTGCTGCAGAGCGTGTGTTTACAACGAGCTTCGGCGGCCTAGAAGAGGGGATTGCAATGGATGATATGATCGAGCCAAAAAACGGGAAGTTTCTATTCGACCCGGTCATAGAGAGCTACACCTTTGTAGAAGAAGAGACTCAACATAGCATGACATTTTATAGAATGAATTAATAGAGCAGATCCAAACTAGTACCCCACTAAATAAGTCTTGAGCTGTAAAACCGCAGGGGGCGCGGTATTACATGCATCAAGACTTATTTGGTGGGGTACTAGTTTCTAAAGCTATCTCAAGCCCCTGTGATCTTAAAAACAATGAAATAGATGATAGTCATTGTTTTTTTTACATCCCTTCCACATACTGCTACATACAACACAAATTCTAAACAGAGAAATATTATGAAACAAATTATTTTATCCATTTCAACCGTTATGCTTGTTCTGTTTCACAACGAGGTTCAGGCTAATCCATTAATTCTTCAAGAGAGTTGCTGCGTCGACGAAAATCCCGGTAAGAACGCTCATTTTTATTTAGGAGCAATAGGTTCAGCTAACTATCTGGAAGCAAAAAAAGCTAATGAAATTAAAGTCAATTTCCATACCGGTTATGCTTTGACTGGTTTAGTAGGCTATAAATTGTGTAATGGTGTCCGTTTTGAAGGGGAATATACATTCCGAAAAAATCGAATCGACAAAGCTCGCGTGGATGCTTATGGGACTTCCCACGGATTTCATGGATACATCAAAACGTCCTCGTTCATGGGGAATTTATTATGGGATCTTCCTGTGGAAAAATGGGAATGCAATCTACATAAATTCCAACCGTATGTAGGCGTAGGGATTGGATATGATTATGGAAAAATTGCTTGGGGATTGCATAGGGTCTCCGGATGGAACTACTCATGGCAACTTATGGCAGGTGTCGCTTATCCTATTACTGATCGTTTAGACGCTTCTGTTGAATATAAATTTCATCGCATGAAAGATCTATATGATTTTCATAATGCGAGAGAGCTTTATGACAATAGCATCGGCATCGGTTTAAAATATCGTTTTGGCGGCTAGTTGAAAACAGGTAAATAAATGCTTGAATAAAAGATTTGAATCGCTCATATAGAAAAAAAAGGAGTTTTTTTATGTTTTCACTAAAAAATTTGTTGATTTTTCTAGCCGGAGCGGCGTTCTTTCATATGGTAAGCCATATTTTGGTTCCTTACTATATTGAACTTCCTCTTCAAATAAACGGGATTACTCTGACACAAAGCTTGAATAACTGGGCTATTGGAGTCAGTGGTGTCCTCACTGTTGTTTTGTTATGGTTGGCCAAAAAGATCAAGTCTTAATTTCTATATAGATCTACCAGCCTCAATTTGAAAATCCTCGCTTGACGAGTCTTTTCAAGTGTTGATGTTGGTAGATTTTCTAACTTTTTTTCTCAATTTCTGCGTCCGTTTTCTTCTTTCAGATAAACGATTCTTGTTGTAAAGTCATTTTTTTAAAATGCCCGAAGCCTCTAAAGAGCCGATTACTTTTGTCTCGAAAGGGGTTTTCGCTGTCTTAAACTTTACCTAGGATCTCTTTATGAATTTCGATCTTGAACCCGATGAAAAACTATCGCCATGGTGGCGTTGGGCCACGGCGCTTGTAATAATCGTCGGTTTTAGCATTTTAGGATTTATTACTAGCGTTGCTTATGACAACGTTCCACCTATTCCCCAAAAGATTGTCGATTCAGCGGGTCAGGTATTATTTACCGGAGAAGATATCACCCGGGGTCAGGGCGTTTTCTTAAAAAAGAACCTTATGGAGCATGGAACCCTTTGGGGGCATGGCGCCTATCTTGGTCCCGACTATAGCGCTTCTTATCTTCATGAGGAGAGCTTATGGTTGCAAAAAGTCCTTTCCGAAAAAAAATACGGAAAAAGTTACGAGCAACTGAGCTCTTTTGAACAAGGATCCATTGCTCAGGAGGTTCCTAAAGTCCTGAAGCAAAATCGCTATGACCCCGCAACAGGGATTTTGGTGTTTAGCGACGAGGAGGTGTCTGCTTACGAGCAAGCTCGTCAGTATTGGAGAGATTATTTTACATTAGGAACCGCTCCCGGATTACCCAAAAACTTTATTACCGATCCTGATGAACAGAAGGATCTGACTTCATTTTTTGCATGGGCAGCTTGGGCATCGGTGACAAACCGTCCGGGCGAGGATTTTACTTATACAAATAATTTCCCTTACGATCCTTTGGCAGGCAACCATCCCAGCACGGATGCCTATTTTTGGAGCGCGATGAGTCTTATTTTTCTTTTAGGGGCTACCGGGCTTGTGTTATTCCTGGTCGGAAAATTTGACTATTTAGGTTGGAAAGATAAGGTGGGCGGAAAGCATATTTGCGAGACTCATTTAACGCTGCCCGCGCTGACACCTAGCCAAAAGGCTACAGGAAAGTATTTTGTCATTGTGGCAATTTTACTATTGGTCCAAAGCTTAACCGGTGGTGGTTTAGCGCATTATCGAGTGGATAATACTTTTTATGGTTTGCCGATTCTTGATATTTTTCCATATAACTTACTTCGCACATGGCATCTACAGCTAGCGATTTTTTGGATTGCCACTGCCTGGATTGCTGGAGGATTGTTTTTAGTACCTCTTTTAAGTGAAGGGGAGTCTAAATATCAGAAGCTAGGGGTGGATTTGCTCTTTGGAGCGTTATTGATTGTTGTTGGGGGAAGCGTCTTCGGAGAGTATCTTAGCAGCATCAGCTATTTCAAGGGTGATTGGTGGTTTTGGTTTGGAAACCAAGGGTCTGAATACCTGGACTTAGGACGCTTTTGGCAGTATTTGCTAATCGTTGGGTTCACATTTTGGCTTTTTTTACTCTTTCACGCACTCAAGCCTGCTTTCAAAAAGCCCGGCCGCCGCGAGCTCTCGATTTTGTTTTTTATCGCAGCAGCAGCGATCCCTGTGTTTTATACACCTGCTCTTTTTTATGATCATCAAACCAACTATACCCTGATCGATAATTGGCGTTTTTGGATTATTCATCTGTGGGTAGAGGGATTTTTCGAAGTGTTCGCGACAGTCCTAGTGGCGATAATTTTCGTGCAGATGGGGATCACTAAACCCATCGTGGCCTTGCGTATCATTTACCTGGACGCGATCTTGTATCTAGGCGGCGGAGTGATTGGCACGGGGCATCATTGGTATTTTACCGGGCAAACCAATGTCAATATGGCATTAGCTGCTTGCTTTTCAGCGATGGAAATTGTTCCGTTGACCTTATTAACATTAGATGGATGGGATTTTATTCGTTTATCCCGCACGAAGTGCGCTGAGTGTGGAAATTATTTGGCCGCAAAGCAACAGTGGACCGTTTACTTTCTTGTTTCTGTTGGAGTATGGAACTTTATCGGCGCCGGAGTTTTTGGATTTTTGATTAACCTACCGATTATTTCCTATTTTGAAATAGGTACGAATTTAACTCCGAATCACGGACATGCGGCTATGTTTGGGGTTTTTGGAATGTTAGCCTTAGGAATTATGCTGTTTTGCACTCGATCCCTGCAAAATGAGGAGCTTTGGAACCGGACAAAACGGTTCATCCAAGTGGGTTTTTGGGGTTTAAATATTGGATTGGCTCTAATGGTCATCTTAGATCTGTTTCCTGCGGGTGTTCTGCAATTGTGGGATGTCATGCAAAACGGTTATTGGCATGCCAGGGAGCTTGGATTCCTAATGACAGGAACATTCCATCTTCTGGAAAGAATACGTATTATCGGTGATATGGTGTTTATATTCATTGGTGTTGTGCCTATTGTCTTAGCAGTTCTGATTACTTTCTTTTCACGCGCGCAGGGTGAGGTTGTAAAAAAATAGAGATTCGGTTTGCTTTCACCGATCTATTTTGTTTTTTGTCCAAATGCCCTGCCTCGTTGAAGAAGCGATAGGTTAGTATGTGGTGAGACTGTCGAGATTGAATTCTTCGACAGTCCACCCTTTCTGTCTAAGGAAATCGCAAATGCTATTTATCCCATAGTAGTGGCTTACTCCAACGCATGCGAGAAGGTTATTAAGATTTAATCTGTCGATTTTCGCAGCCATTTCTTCGTTGCGTTTGTCCCAAATTTCGATCCGGAATTTTTCCTCGAATGTGTTAATTACTTTTTTACACAGTTTTTCCATTCCGGCATGATCACCATTAAAATAATGTTTAGCTATGGGCCACAGTTTGATGATCATATCTTCACTTGGAACGTTTAAGTTTAGTTTTCCCAGCATGTTAAAGGTTTTCATGTGTTGATCTGCTTTCTCTAAACTAAAAACAGGAAAAGAAGATTTCCTGGTGGAATTTATGTGTTTATATAGAACCGATTCGGTTCCATGATGATATAAAATGGTTTTACTTTCCATTTGAGGCGGTAACTGCTCAATTGGAAGATCAATCAGATCCGGATCATCCCTAGCAATTTCTAATCCGATGGCGGTGATCTGGTTCCAAATTTTGCGGACGGTGGATGGCAGTTGACTGTGGCAAAAAACAGGGCTATGGGAGGGTAAAAGATGAACAGATCCCACTAGATAAGTAGTTGTAGCCCCTTTTTGAGCTATCCACATAAGTCCGCGAGGTTGAGGTGGAAGGGTATGAGTTTGAACTTCGATCCAGATATCAGCGAGCTGGAAACGAGCTTGGGGGTAATCTTCCAACTCTGGAGTCTTCAAAAGTTGTCGTATTTCTTTGGTCTTTGGTCCTTGAGCGACCGATCCTAAGTGTTTTTTTAATTTCACAGAAAAAGTACGGATTTCATAAAGACATCTTCCAAACGTGTCTTCCCTGAAAGCGTTCACAGGGGTCCCTGTTGGCCATTTTGGTTTTAGTTTTTCAAGGCCCGTCAAACAAAATACAGCAGCTGATAGGGGGATAGTGTCTTTGTTTTTTGTGGTTGTGATTAATGCGCTGAGCTCCGAGAAAAACTTGAGGAGGAATTCAAGATTGTTATCAGGGGAGTCTCCTAAGCAAATTGCATAAGAGTGTCCATTCAAGTTAACGATTTTAGAGTTGTTGTGAAGGTTATTACTGTACGGTTGGATATGAGAATCTTCTTGTATCCCGGCAATCAACGTTATCACATCCCGCAGAGCATCAGAAGTAGCGCTCATCGATTAACCTCCTGTTATCGAAAAAAACTCATCAAAGTCTGCCCACCATTGTGCGCGAATTTCCGGGGTTTCTCGGAAAATTTCGTGACGGGCCTTAGGGTAATAAGCATGCTTTGAATGCCGCAGGCGCCGAGCAAACTCTGCATTGTAGCGAATATCGATCATGGTGTCTTCACCGCCGGTTGCGATGAGTACCGGAACCTGGATTATTCGAATAGCCTTATTTTTCCATAGAAGTTCTAGCGAGTCTAACGCAGCTTTTATCCACCCTAAACTCACACCACCCATAACAAATGGTTGATATTGAATGCAAAGTGCTTGTAGTTCCCGGTAACCGGCCCTGTCGCTAGTATAAACATTCCCTTCGTACGAAGCGGTAAAGATGGGATCTACGGGACCCGCCTCAGGTCTGTAGTTATCCAACCCCATAAAGAGTGAGGCACACCAAAATACGTACGATAAGGGTTTATTTCCGATCGGAGCATTTAGAGCTAAAAGGGGAGAAATCATAAATGCAGAGTCAAATGGTATATTTGATGGATGTTGTAAAACTCTTAGGGCGATATGCGCGCCGGTGGAATACCCGCCAAGAATTAGCCGTCCGTCGGAGTTAGGTTCGACGACTTCATGGATGAAGTCACGGGCATCTTCGACATAGAGGTCAAAGGAGTCGACGTGCTGCATTTGCTGTATAGTTTCTTCATCGTGGGATTCCGGTTCTACAAGTCTAGTGGAGCCACCTTGACCGCTAAGGTCATACATCCAAACGTTTAAGCCGCGATCAAGAAGGGGAACAATCAGTGTTTCGTAAAATTCTAAAAATGTAGAACGTCCCTGGATAAGCAAGACGGTGTCTTTGGGACCTTCAATGGGACTGATGAATTGGGTGTAACGCAAATGATGGCCGCGAGGTGTTTCATAATAAGCGGCGTTGGTCAAACCTTCCTGAAAAGCAATTTGAGAATTTTCGGATGCTGTCGCGGAGATAAATAGCGGCGCGTATATTAGTATAATTAAAAATAAAAAGGTGTTTATTGAATTGGAATTTTTGTTCATTTTGTATTTTTGATTTATTATTGTTTAATTTGTTTGTTAGGAAATACTTTATCTTGTCTAGGTTTTAACGTCAAGCTAGATTTGAAACTAGACATTTTATCGCAAATCTCTCATAATCATCGCTATATGAAAAAAACATTTCTTTATTTTCTACTTATATACTCTTCACTTATCGCAGCTGGCGAGCCTTTAGCCCCCCAGATTTTGGAAGTTGAAGAAGTAACCGCTCCCAGGACTGAGGGGGAACTCCATACCGCGCATCGGTATCAAATTAGGTGTAAAAACTGCCCGCTCGAATGTCCTGCTCTTTTTGTTCAGGAAAGCGTAGGGGGAGTGATTTCTTCTACACCCGCATATCTGAAAGAAGATGGGGTCTTAGCGCTAAGGCGTGAGGGGTATCCTACTCTTTATTTTACCGACGAAAATTTGGGAGTCGGGGAGCCGGTGACTTTGAATGTGATCCCTTGCGACAGATCCCGGTCGGTCTATAAGCCTCCCGTGTATGCTTCGTACAAGTTTATTCCCCGACCGTTGCAGGCTGTAAGCCCCTCCGGTGTAATTCTAACTTGTGAAGTTGCCGATCTAACAAAACAGTCATTTTTCATTAAAGTATCAGGTTTAGATTCCGGAGAAGAAGTCCACTTTTCGACCCCTTCTGAAGGGCATGTTGTAGAATTTCGCGAGTCTGCCGATGAGAAAGGCGAGATCTTATTTGTCGATTCCATTTCTGGAAGCAGCGGAGGATCCTATGAAATTACGGCAACCAATTCAAGGATTGGGTCATTATCTGTTAGGTACTGAATAGAATTTTTGACTACAATGGGTGTTAAATTCCCAGGAAAAGGCACATGGATACAAATTTATCTAGATCTCCGTTAGGAAAGAGCGCTTCTTATCAAAATACTTATGATCCGGGGTTGTTATTTCCGATTCCCCGGCGGGAGCAACGTCGTGAGTTAGGGATCGATGGGCCTGCTCCCTTTCAGGGGGTGGATATTTGGAATGCGTACGAGGTTTCTTGGCTGAATATGCGGGGCGTTCCATGTGTTGCTGTAGGGGTGTTTACTGTGCCCTGTGATTCCGCTAACCTTATCGAGTCAAAGTCCTTAAAACTATATCTTAATTCTTTCAATCAGACTAAATTTGCTTCGATCGAACAGGTTCAAGCCGCGATTGTCGATGACCTGACAACAGGCGCCGGCGCGGATGTTCAAGCAAGGCTATACGCCCCTTCAGAGTGGGATCATATTCACTCCGGTCGTTTTAAGGGGATTTGTTTGGACGATTTGCAAATAGAGATCAACCGATATGAACTAGATTCCTCAACACTATCCGCAGAGGGTCCTGATGTTGAAGAAACCTTGGTGAGCCACCTGTTGAAGTCGAATTGTCTAGTGACCGGTCAACCCGACTGGGGATCTGTCGAAATTTTCTACAATGGACCTAAAATTAATCATGAAGGATTGTTAAGATATCTTATTTCATTTCGAAATCACAATGAGTTCCATGAACATTGTATTGAAAGGATTTTTGTAGATATTTTAAATAGCTGTTCACCAAAAATACTCACTGTGCATGGTTCATATACCCGGCGTGGAGGCCTTGATATCAATCCTATCCGCACGAATGTTCCTGTAGAACCTCTTCAGAAACGCACATTCCGTCATTAGTCAAACAATAAATTAAACGTCAACTGTGTGGTGAACTTAGGGTTCACTCCGGTGGCTTTTTGATAGGCCATCCATTCCGCTGCAATTCCCAGGTTAATTTTCTGAGTCCCTATCGTGATGATTTTTCCGATTCCGAAGTTTACAGGAATTTGGATTTGTCGACGGTTCCACACAATTGTCCATTCGGCATCAGAAGAGATGTACCAGTCGTGTTTGAAGTGATAGACGATGGAAGGTTTGAAGTAGAGCGTGTTTTGGTCAGGGAGGTTAGAGACTCCCGCAAATGAGATGGGGTTTTGGGCAAGCAGCCCTAGCTGAAGTTTTGGAATAGGGGTGTAGCTTATTCCAAATGCCGGGCCAAGCTGCCATTTTCCCTGACCCGCTTGTAGTTTAGAAGCCGTGGGTAAGATTGCCATCGGACCTATCCCGAAACGAAATTTCTCATGATTAATGATGACAAAAAGATCGTAAAATTGTGTGTCCTCGGTGGAAAATGCCGCGACAGTAGTGCGTGAATTAGGAAGTGTCCCCATCACAAACTTCCACCGGATTTGTTGTGTGTAGGGGCTCCATTGATTTGGAGGCACAAGAAACAGAGGCTTTATATAGAAATTGTTCTGCGTACCTTTCGCGCCGTAGTTGGACGGAGAATAGTCATTTTCGAATTGAAGTTGCTCTTTTCTCGTGACGGGGGCAGTGGCTTCCTCAGAAAGAGTTCCCAAGAGGTTAGCTACTGTTGATAGAAATAACGTAAAAATGAGTTTTATCCAATTCGCGCTGATCATTTTAGATTATTCATCTTTTTTCGGTGAGATCCCCAAAATTCTATAAAAAACATCTGTAATAGATTTTTCAAAAGCGGAAGGAATATAGGGAGTTTGGAGGTAGGCGTTGCGATTCGGCATCCCTGATCTTGAATTTTCACCGTGATAATAAATTTGAAATGTGGGTCTTTTAGACTCTGTTTTCATGTTTCTCCAAAATTAAGTGGTTTGGGTTGCATAGACAGTGGATCCAACAAATAAGAGTATCAAAGTGTATGCGATTGCTGAAAAAATAAAAACAGGCGTACTGGTGGGATTTTCCGCCGGCAGTTCATGGCGAGTGACGTTCATAATCACGCCCCCACCAATAAACGCGCTTACTAAGGCAACTGCAGGACCGGGAAGTTCTAACATGTATCCTGTCATCCACCCAAGAAAGAGCGCGATGACGAGGAGCAGTTGTTGTTTTGTCTGGTAAGCGGTGCCTAGTTTTTCTCGCAGTGCGTTATCGTTCACAAATAAATGTAATCCCATCGCTAAGGTAAATAAGAGAAGCGGCCGCACTTCAGGGTTAAACGGGTCGGCAATTGCGTACCCAATAAGGAAATTGAAGAGAGTGTAGGATCCTATAGAGATTTTAATCCCGATGCTAGTGTTTTGGGATTTATCGACCAGGTAAAAGAGGATAAATCCCGCTAATGCCATGATGTACACGTGTTTTTCTATTCCGGGGAGATAGTTTTGCATCAACGCATACACGATGAGGTCGCTTTCGCTTAATTTGGGGAGTAAATCAATAAAAACATAGGAAATGGCGATCCCTCCACCCGCAGAATAGATAAATTCCCGTGGGAGGTTTTTTTGTGAATTGACGATACGATCTCCAAAAAAATGGACGATGGAGAACAGCGTAATGGCAATAAAGGAGTAAAAATCGTAGGGGAGCGTCAAGTGAATCCTAGGTTGTCTATTGTGATTTACGTCACCAGTGTATTAAATTTTTTTTAAAAGTGAAGCGGAATATGGCATATAGCGCAAAAGAGTGCCTGGTTTAATTAATCAATCATTTGTTTTGTATGTTGACTCGATATTTGTTAATTAATATAATTAAGGATATGTATTGTTAATTAATGGGGTAAATGATGGATCCAATTAGTCGTCCTATCAACACGTCGATTTTAGTACTTAAAAATAATGAAGATAATATTTCCAAACCTCAAGTGAGTCGCACCAATCAAGAAGTTTTCCGAAAGGCAATTGATCAATTCAATGAGCTAAAGAATGAGTTTGTTGGTTATACGCTGCATTATTTTGATAAGCCTAAGCGCGGGGATCCATTTGCTAGGAATAAAGTCACACCAGGGTATTTTCTTCGCGCTCATTTTTCCTTTAAGAATTTTGTTCGCGTTTATACAGTTTTGAAAAATGAGTACGCTAAAGACAATTCTAAGTGGGTATTGCTACCTGTTTTCATGAGGGTGGCTCTTGTTGTCGCGTTTCCTTTCTTGTTGATCGAACATCTTTTTAAAATTCGAAATGGTTTTATAAATAATTTAGAAGAGTTTGGCAAAACAACAAAATTTCACCCTAAAAAACA
>CAZENM010000048.1:0-17531 GCA_964513575.1 uncultured bacterium
AATTTACAATATTCCTCAGCCTCAGCGTGCACTTGAATAGCAAGTTCGCGAGTAGGAACTAAAATAACGACACGCGGTCCCTTACAATTAGGGATGGCGGAGGGGACGCTCAATCTATCCAAGGCTGGCAGAATGAACGCAGCGGTTTTACCCGTTCCGGTTTGGGCAGAGATACTTAAATCTTTCCCAGTTTTAATTTCCGGAATTGCTTTTTCTTGAACGGGAGTAGGATTGGTATATCCTTTCTCTTTCACTGCTTTAAGCACAGCCGGAGGCAAATCGAGATCTTCAAACAACATATATCACTTTCTTTTGTTAATTGTGAACCTAGAGTCTAGCATAATACTAAAACAAAAGATAGGTTTATTCTTCTTTTTGTTTCTTGGCGTCCTTCGTCCAGGCGTAAATCCCCCATAGGCACAATAAAAAATAAATGAAAAACAGAAACGCCTGTGAATTCGCCCCGATCCATATATCATAGCCAATCCAACCCAAGTTGGCGAAGGCCCAAAGCCACTGGCCGATAACACTTTTTCGAATTACGAAAACATTTCCTAACAAAGAAATGAAAACAAGAATCCAGGACAATTTTTCGACTAGCATGATAAATCCTTTGTTGCATATAAATAATCTTACTCACACAGGAATCATATGCAAAAACAATCTTTAGGTAAACTAGAAGTGATCTGCGGATCGATGTTTTCCGGAAAAAGTGAAGAACTCCTCTACCGGCTCCGACGGGCTGAATACGCCAAAAAGAAAGTTGTGACCATCAAACACAATATTGACAACAGAAAGTCCTACTCCTGCATCGTTAGTCACGCCGGAAAAGAAAGAGAAGCAATTCCCCTTGGAAATTGCGAAGACAGCCTGAAAACATTAATCCAACTCTCTAAAGAACCAATTGACGTCATCGGCATCGATGAAATCCAATTTTTTCCCGACGCCACAATTGATGTGATACAAAAATTTTTAGATCATGGAAAAAGAGTCATCGTCGCAGGCCTCGACCTTGACTTCCGGCGCGAACCGTTCGGGATCGTTCCTACTTTGTTAGCGATGGCAGATGAAGTGATTAAACTAAGAGCTATCTGTGTGGTTTGTGGAAATGAAGCTAATTTTTCGCAGCGGCTAATTAATGGAAACCCCGCTAGCCTTGATGAAGATACAGTCTTTGTTGGTGGAGAAGAGTGCTACGAGCCGCGCTGTAGACTTTGCTACCAAGTGGAAACTTCCGCGCTCGTAAACAGCAAATAGAGGTGATTCCGTAATTTAAATGCCCTGGATTTTAGAGCATTTTTGTCGATTTTTGAAGGGCATTTCGCAGGTAATATTGGTTAATATTACCAAGAAATGCCATTCAAAAAGCGACAACAAGGGTCAAAAGACAGGGTATTTTAATTTCGGAATCACCTCAGTAGCCCAAGCAACAACCTTACCGTCCTCTAGCCGAAAGATTTTTTATCCACCTAATATTGAATTTCTTAAGTTAAAAGGTTAAAAAATATTTTTGCAAAAAATGTAGCCAAGGCTACAATCTGCTCAACTAAACGAAAGATATCACAAATGACAACCCCATTAACCCATTTCGTTCGCGAACGAACAGATCAACGCTATTTTTCGGCGCGAATTTTTCCCTCCATCCAGAATGTGTCCAAGAAAAAAGGGCGCGCTGCCGGATTTGTTATGGGATCTTCTTTAACTATCGCTGCGATTTCTTCAATGGCAATTAGTTACTTTACGCTGGAAGGCTCGGTGCGCGCGTTGATTGATTTAGCCGGTAATAATGGAAATCACCTCGTCGCCCTAAGATCTTTGGGGGATGCCGGAGGATGGACGAGTCTTGCAGTATTTTCCTTATTGGGATTAGGTACGGTTAGCGTGAAGATCATTAGAGAAGGCGAGTACTTGGGATTAAAGAAAATCTGTAAAACCTGGATACGTCAAAATATCAATGTAATCAGGGAAGATCCTGATTCGTTTAACCACCTTTACGGAGAAATCAATGATCTCTTCGATGCCTATCAAACCCAATGCCTAATCCCTAAAAACCTAGTGAATCATCGAAACATTACCGTAAAAATGTTTTCCAACTCAGAAATCCCCGCGCAAGAAAAAATTTATCGAATAGATAAAGGGATGGAAAATCTTCTTCAAGAAATTAAAGTCGATATGGATCAGGCAACCTCACTCGACAACTATTTTCAAAGGATTCGAGACGGCCAAAATGAATTAAGAAGACAAGGACATTCGAAACAGCTGGGGGCCATCATCTTAGGCGTAGCGCTCCCCCTTATTTTACTGACCACCACGGTCATGTCTTGTGTGGGTGAGGTGGGATTAGGAAAAGAATTATTTTCAGACCGTGAAGCTCTTACAGATATAGGACACTTTGGTGAGTGGCCTTTAAATGCCGTAGAAGCCTTTGCGATGGCCTTTTTTCTTCATTTATGGTGCATGGTTAATCAAGGTGACTTTATAAGAAAAAAACAAGTCTATGAAACCCATTTGAACACACTAAAGGGAGATCGCTCCACACATAATCGTCTTGCGGATCTAGCCAATCAAGAGCTATCGGAACTTAGCAACGAGTGCCATTTTTTTAAATATCCTCATGATTACAAATTTACAAAATTATGAAAAATAAGAGTCAACGGGCCAAAGCCTTTATAGCGACTAGAAAACATCATTTATTAGAAACTGCCGAAGATTATGTGGAAATCATCTCTGATCTAATCACCGCCAAAGGACAAGCTAGAACCTGCGATATTGCGGAGCAACTGGGCATTTCTCATGTGACTGTCATTAACACAGTGAAACGTCTCGAGAAAAAAGGGTACCTGCAAACTGAATCGCATCAACCGGTTGTTCTGACTAAGGATGGAGCTCAACTAGCGACTTTCTGTAAACAACGGCATCAGTTTCTTCTCAGCTATTTGAAAGCGCTGGGAGTGCCGGAAGAAATTGCTGAAGTTGATGTGGAGGGAATAGAACACCATATTCATCCTAAAACTCTAGAAGCTTTTCAAAATCACCTTGAGTTAATTCTTCAACTCAAATGATTCAAATATTTGTTACAAGGTTCAGCTTTCTAAACTATCCAGATAGTGAAGAGCGCTTTCAAAGAGCACGGCACGACGTGCATTGACCCAACGCTTCCATTTATCGAATTGCTCTATCCCCGATTGAATTTTAGCTTCCTTAAGGGCTTCTAAAGCACCTAAATGAACATCTAAGATAACATTGACTTTTTCAAAACTTGTATCATCCTCACTGAGATTTGCCTGCATCACCTGGTCGCGGTATTTTCTGATCATGAAGATATCCCTATCGATCACATCGCAAATTTCCCCTAATAGATGTTCTACAATCACCTGTACGACATGTTCGGTGCGGCCCGTTTCTTTTTCCAATCGGATCCAATTTTTGGCTTTTGCCATCCATTTTTGGTAGCGCTCCAGGACATTTTCCAACTGGTGATCTTGGCTTGCTTGTTGGACCAACCCATTCATTTTTTTAGCATCTTGTGCCAAAGGATCGATCATCTGGACGACATAGCCATAGGTTTCTTCATCTAGTTTTTTTTCCAGGCAGGATTTTACATTGATTAAAGACTTGAGCATGTGGGAAGCGTCCCCATTAATTTTGGTCACTTTCATTTTGATCGCGGAATCTGCTTCGGGTTTTGGAGGGGTAAAAAAGCGGTCTTTAATTTTAGAAACAAATTGAGTAAAAGTAGTTTCTTGAGGCGTATGATTAAAGTTTTTATTTACATTCAACCCTTCATTCAATTCCATAGAACACCAAATTTAGTTAATTTAATTGTATTATATAATATTTATAACATCAATCCATTTATTTTCTGTTAAGACAGAGTATTTTTTTATTTTTTGACATATAATGCATTAAATACTAAATTCGTTCCTTCAAGGAGACCTACTATGACCCGTCCGCACATATTAATTACCAACGATGATGGTATTTCCGCTCCCGGAATCAGACATTTGTGGAAGGGTCTAGCCCCACACTATAAAATTTCTGTCATCGCTCCAGCCACTGAGCAATCAGCCGTAGGTCTAGGAATCACCACACGACAACCCATTCGAATTGAACAGCATTGCTGGGACGATAACGACCAAATCTGGAGTGTAACCGGAACACCTGCAGACTGTGTTAAACTAGCCTTAAGCGCGATTTTAGTTGACAATCCCCCTGATCTTATTGTTTCAGGAATGAATCGTGGTTCAAACGCAGGCAGAAACGTCCTATATAGCGGGACAGTCGCGGGCGTTATCGAAGGAATCATGCACGATGTTCCTGGGATTGCTTTTTCTTGCTACGACTATTTTGAACCCGATTATTCGGAAGGGGAAAAATATGTTTCCAAGATTGTCCATCATGTCCTAAACAACCCCCTCCCTTTAGGAACTCTGTTAAACGTCACTTTCCCTGAAAAACAGCTTTTTCCGGTAAAGGGATTCAAACTTACACGTCACGGAAAAGAATTATTGGTAGAAAACCCCGATAAACGGCAGCATCCGGCAGAAAAGCACCACTATTATTGGCTGGGATTTAAGGCGCATCAACCCGAAGAAACTGAAGACAGCGAAATTACTTGGCTGAGAAAAGGCTACTGCACAGGGTCTCCCCTGCATGTTCACGAACTAACTGACGAGGGTTACATTCTCAGCTCCCAAGCCCACTTTGACAACATTCAACTGAGCTAAACATTCCATAACTCGCAAGCTTTTTAGGGTATTTTATACCCGAAGGCGCGAAGACACAAAAGAAATGCCGACTCTTAGATAGCCTCAAAACAACAAGTTGATTGTTAGATTGAGGTTTGCTGAAAGCCCCTGTCATCCTTTGCGTCTTCGCGCCTTTGACTTTCAAAAAAATCAACGGCTATACGACTAACCAAAAACTGTTATTTCCCGATAGGGGGGCCGAAGAAACTGTAACGCTTTGCGTTGAAGATGCCCTAAAAAGGTTATGAATTCACGGATAGATTCTTGGAATTAAGGGATGTTAAATTTAAGTTTTTGATGCAAGAGCCCGTAGGACAACTGCGGAGCTTCCGACAACGCTTCTCAAAAACTTCCCCATAGGGACACGAACCTTGAATAAACCTGTGCTGCGCACCTTTAGGAGCATATTTTTTCCCGTTCGACGGGCCAAAAAAGCTTAATGTCGGCACACCAGTTATTGCTGCCAGATGAAGGGGCAGGGAGTCCATTGAAATCACTAGATCCATTTTTGACATTAAATACTGCACACCCGCCAGCGTTAGCTTTGGAAGAATTGAGGCGTTGGAACATATAGGTGCAATGTTCTGACAAACCAAAAATTCCTGCTCGGAGCCCCACAAAAGAAAGATCCGCGCTTCTTTAGGTTGTTGATTCAATAAATCAATCAGCTGAGCTTCGGAGGCTTTTTTATTCTCCCAAGCGGATCCGGGAGCTAATAACACACAAGTTTTACCGCCCTCAAGAAGGGTATCGACCATTAGAATTTCCTGCTGAGTCACATTAAAGGTTACAGGAGCTACTTCTACAGGACATTCACGTCCCAGCAAGCGGCTTACGACGTACAGGTAATCTTCTGTGATATTTAACCCGGCTGGCGGATTCACCTGTTTATTGGTAAACCAAAGGTTAGGCCATTCGGGAACAGTTGTTTTACCAAACCCGCCTTTGATGCCGGCCTTGGAAAAACACGTGAAAATTCCCGATTTTACATTCCCCTGTAAATCAAAAACCATGTCGTAGGAATATTCGCGCAGCTGTCGGATGAAGGAAGAAAACTCTTTCCAGGTGGATGGGGAGAAAGGGTGAGATCTCCATTTCTTCGTATTGATGGTCAACACCCTATCCACCAGAGGCAACGCTTTTAAGAGCTCTGCTCCGACTTTTTCGGCAACCCAATCTATTTGGCAGTCAGGTTCACAAGCTTTCAGATAGCTGACGACAGGAATGGTGTGGACAATATCACCCAACGAGGATGTTTTAATGATTAGATAGCGTTTTCCCATTTCAAACCCATTTTTTGCATTTGCTTGAGAAAATCCTCTGGCAAGGATGCTTTAACATCGATTGTAGTGTCGTTGTAAGGGTGAGGAAATGTCAAACGATAAGCATGAAGCATGACTCGGGGCGCCTGCACATAAGCCCCCCGCGGGGCATATTGCGCGTCTCCGACGACCGGCAGGGAAATAGAAGCCAGGTGCGTGCGAATCTGGTGAGTGCGCCCGGTAATAGGTCGTGCTTCTATCAGGGCTACACCGCGCCCTTTTTGCAAGACTTTCCAGAGTGTTAAGGCATGGAGACCATTTTCCGTTGCGCCCCAGATCGATTGTCCGCCCATCTCATGCAACTTACCCAACTTATTTTCAATTTTTCCTTCGGACGAATTAGGTTGTCCGGCAACGAGAGTAAGGTAGGTTTTTTCAACGGTTTTTTTGCGAAACAAGTCGACCATACGCTCAAAGGCTTCGTTGCTTTTGGCAAGGATAATGGCACCTGAGGTAGGTTTATCTAAACGATGGACAAGGACAATCCCCTCTTGAACAAGCGATTCTGAGGTGACTCCCGCGGGCTTTGAGAGAACCTTAATGTAGCTATCTTCGAATAACACTTGAGCTTTTTGTGGAGAGGTTTTCTCGGCAGAATCAAAAATGACTTCATCACCCGTGCCGACTGTTGTCGAAGAAAACCGTTCTAAACGACCGTTAAGGAGACAGCGATGTTGATCTAGCTGCCGCTTTAGTCCCTTTGCGGAGACCTCGGGATAACATTGACGCAGGAATTGCAGGAGAGTAACCCCCGATTGTTCAGCGGAAACTCTCCATTTCATCGTTAAACCGCCGGAAATTGTTGTAGGAACCGTAGATCGTTCTGGGTAAACTGCCGAATATCTTTGATTCCGTATTTCAGCATCACTAGCCGTTCCACGCCGAGTCCCCAAGCGAATCCCGAGTATTTTTCAGGATCAATTCCCGCATTGTCCAACACCTTGGGGTGGATCATTCCAGCGCCCGCGACTTCCAGCCAACCGGTTCCTTTGCAAAGGCCGCAGCCTCCGCCACCGCAGTTTAAGCAACGAACATCCACTTCCATGCCCGGTTCAACAAAAGGAAAGTAACTTGGACGAAAACGGGTTTCGACATCGGTTTTAAATAATTTTTTAAGAAATTCTTTTTTAGTCGCTTGTAGATCCGCGAACGAGACATTTTGGTCCACATAGAATACGTCGATTTGATGAAAGAAGACGTGAGACCTAGCGCTGATGGTTTCGTTTCTATAGGTCCTGCCGGGCGCTGCCGCGCGGATCGGCGGGTTATGGGCCTCAAGGATTCTAGCTTGGACGTTTGTGTTATGGGTACGCAAGAGGGTGTGTTCATCGATAAAAAAGGTATCTTGCATATCACGAGCCGGATGATCCGGCGCAAAGTTAAGAGCCTCAAAATTGTAATACTCCGTTTCAATTTCAGGACCATACTGAATGGCAAATCCCATTTCAGCAAGGATAGTCAGCATCTGTTCGACGACTTGACTGATCACATGGCTTCTACCGATATGGCTTTCCTTGCCTGGTAGAGTCACGTCTATTATTTCTAATTTTAAGCGTTCGCCGCCCTCTTTTTGAGAGAACGAGAGTTCGGTATTTTCTATTCTAGCGACAAAGTCTTCCCGCAAATCATTAATAATTTTTCCCAAGTGGGGACGTTGCTCAGGGTCGGCATCTTTGAGCATCCTCATCAGGTCTTGAATAGGTCCTTTTCTGCCTAGGTATTTAACCTTTAGGGCTTCTACAGCCTTCAGGGTACCGGCTTGGATTAAATCATCATTAAATTGTTGTCGAAGGGTATCAATTATCGTTTGCATCGTCACATCATTCCGTTATTAAAAAAAAAGGGCGGAACTTAAAGTTCCGCCCTTCTGAGGTTATGAAAAACTAGAGATCCAATTTGCTTTCGATGATCTTTCTTGTCTTTTCATTTAAATGCCTTCGCCCAAAACGGGTTATTTGCGTTATACGCGGAGGCATTTAAATGAAAATCCTAAAAAGTTCGATCGAAATCAAACGGATTCTAATTTTTTACAGCCTCTCAAAGCTGCTAGTCTAATTAGACTAGAGCTTCTTTTGCGCGGCCAATGACCGCGGCAAAGCTTAATGGATCGCGTACTGCCATATCGGCGAGTACTTTTCGATCTAGTTCACACCGGGCTTTTTTTAAGCCAAAAATAAACTTGCTATAGGATATTCCATGGATTTTTGCAGCGGCTCCGATACGTTGGATCCACAGGCTGCGAAATTCCCTTTTTCTTAGTTTGCGATGGCGGTAGTTATACGCCAGTGCTCTCATCACTGCTTCTTGTGTAAGACGCAGGTGATTTTTGCGATCGCCAACAAATCCTTTTGCTCGTTTGAGCATTCTTTTTTTGCGTCGGTGTGAAGCTACAGCGTTCGTAATTCTTACCATAGCTTATCTCCACTAGTTAAGGTCTAAACATCTCTGTAAGAGGTTAATCCAGACAGTTTTTTAATCTTGTTAATACCGTGCTTGCGCGTTATGCAACACACATTAAGCGGCGGTATGTGCGTGCCAGCCCTTCAGCCAATATAGTTGGTCGACCAAGCTGGCGCTTTCTCTTTGAGTTCTTTTTTGTCAAAATATGACGTTTACCCGGTTGACTATGTTTAAGTTTTCCGGACGCAGTCACGGTAAATCGCTTGGCGACTGCTTTTTTTGTTTTCATCTTAGGCACGACGGAATCTCCTCGGTAATGCCATTTATCGTATTACACATCCGCAGAAGTTTCTTCTTGCGAGAGTGTAGACTCTGTTTGCTTGGCTGGTTTCTTTTTTCCACCTGGGGCCAACACGATGTTAAGAGCGCGACCGAGCATTTTTGCGGGAGCTTCTATTGTGGAAACATCTTCGAGGTCTCCACAAAATTTCTTTGCCACCGCTTCACCGATTTCGGTGTGGGCCATTTCCCTGCCGCGGAAAGTCATTGTGACTTTTACTTTGTTTCCCTTGGAGAGAAACTCTCTTGCATGTCGTTGCTTGGTCTCCAAGTCATGTTGATCAATATTGGGTTTCAGCTTAATCTCTTTCACCTTTACTTGGTGTTGAGACTTTTTGCTTTCCTTTTCCCTTTTCGTCTGATCATAACGGAATTTTCCGTAGTTGATGATCTTGCACACAGGGGGATTGGAGCCCGGCACGATTTCGACTAAGTCGAGTCCTTCTTCTTCCGCTTTTGCAAGAGCTTCGTAGAGGGCAATCACGCCGATCTGTTCACCTGTGGAACTAATCACCCGCACTCGTGGGGATCGTATTTCTCTATTGACTTTCAACCGTTCTACTCCTCAAAGGGTTGTGGACAGAGCTTCGAGTCTCTTTCTGCGGTAAGTTGCTCCATTACAGTGGAGATATCTACCGATTGCTGAGTCTCTTCGCGTCCATTTCGTCGCAGTGCGACGTGATGGACTTGCTCCTCTTGGTTCCCAACGATCAAAGTTATGGGAACCCTTGCGCGGTCAACCGCACGTAGTTTTGCGCCTAGCTTTTCATTGCGGTGATCGAGCGAGGCGCGAAAATTTTTATTTAGCAGCATCTGAAGTAATTCCGATGCGTACTCTTGATTTTGTTCGGAAACTGGAATGACGCGAACTTGCTCAGGGGCCAACCATAAAGGCAGCCAACCTTGGTGTCGTTCTAGGATCAATCCGACGATTCGTTCGACGGAATGATACAACTGTGTGGAGACCATCCAGGGAAGGCGCACTTGGTTATCGGCGCTTTGGAATCGAAGACCCATTCGATGGGGGAGATTTTAGTTAATCCCCACGCTGGAGAGGGTCCTTTCACGATTCAGATGATCTTTCACACTTAGGTAAAGAACTGGCCCTTCGTTGTTGATGAGGCTGGTATTAATCTCAGCGCTTTCACCGAACGTTTCGAGGGATTTCCTTAACCATTCGTAGCATTTATTCCAGTTATCCGGAGTCCCCGCTGATTTTTTCTCTCTTGACGAGAGAGACCAATGAGGCTCAAAACCCAATATCTTAATTGTTTTAATAATGAATTGCAAGGATGAATTTATTTCTTTCAAAATCTTCGATTCTTCGCAGAAGGAGTGAATTGTATCTTGTAGTTGCGAGCGAGTCCGAAGGGTGCCTTTTAGATGATGAGAAGGAAAAAAGTTAGACACCTGTTGCCATTCGGCCGTCCGGAATGGAAGTTCTTTGTAGGAGTGAGTGCGAGAGGCGAAAACTTCGGCATGAAAGGAGGCGTTGGAGATAATAGGATTAAAACTTACCTCTTCAAAAGTATAGGAAGGAATTTGATAAGAGTCGAGGTAGGGGTTCTGTTGTTTTTGGGTAAGAGTATTAATGACCGGCGGCGACAGAACCTCATGCGCGCCGAGCTCCGCAACGAATTCTTTCCAAACTCCGCGTAGGGAAGCGATAAGTTCCGCACCCTTTGGGAGCCAGATCCAAGATCCCGCAGAAGCTTCCCCTGCCGGAATAAAAAGCTCTAATTCTTTACCTAATAAACGGTGGTCTGTTTTTTTATTTTTTTCATAGGACCGGATAAAATCTTTTAACTCTTTGGCGGTTTGAAAAATCACTCCGTGAATTCTCCACACGGTCACGTCGCCGTGACCTTGAACAAAGGTGATTTCTTTTGTTCCGGCTAACAGCTTAAAGTGGACAATCTCTGAAAATGACCCGACTTCTCCCACCAGTAGATTGGTAAAATTTCCCCAATGAATGAGGGGGATTACATTTCGCAAACTGGCGATCGCTTGATCCGCTAAATAAAACTGCTTTTGATGGCGCAGCATTTCTTTTGCGTTTTCCCGCATCATTTCAGTAATTCGTTTTTCTGGGTTTTCTCTGGCAAGGATAATCATTTGCTCTGACAGGGCGGATAACGCAAAAGCATCTACCTGCTCTTCAAAAGCAAAATCACAGAAAAAACCACCTTCAGAGGCTTCCGTGCGAACAATTTGTGCTTTGGGGAAGGTTCTAACGATTGCGCAGGCTAGGAGCTCCGCCGCGGTTTGACGCAATTGGGAGTCGGATAAAGATTTTTGTATCATAATTGGGATGTAGCTGACTCGAACAGCTGACCTCCACGATGTCAACGTGGCGCTCTAACCAACTGAGCTAACACCCCGGTGTTTGGTTATGCGACAATGCTAGCGCAACCGGTGAATTTTGTACAACAAAAAAAAGGATCAGTTCCCCATATCAGTAGATTTTTCACCACAGAAATCTCTACCCAACTCTGGTTTTCGCGATCGTTGAGGCGTCTTTTTTCGTGATCCCCTTAATTTCCGCTAGCTCGACTTCCGTCGCTTCCAAAACACGTTTCAGTGATCCAAAATGCTTCAGCAAGATCTTTCGCTTGGCTTCGCCAATACCGGGTATGTCGCTTAGGGCGCTTTTTATGGTGGATTTGGAACGGAGCGACCTGTGAAAGGTGATCGCAGTACGGTGGGCCTCATCGCGAATGTTCTGCAGCAAAAACAAAAGCGGTGAATTTTTTTTCAGAATGATTGGGTCTTTGAGGTTCACCAGAAATATTTGCTCTGTCGTCATCCCTTTGTCGTGCCTTCCCTCTTCTTTGGCAAGACCGACCAGATCGACAGTGACGACATCTAATTCTTCCAAAACACGCCTTGCTACATTTAAGTGACCTTTTCCTCCATCAACAATTAGTAAATCAGGAAGATCGTTCTCCTCTTTTCCCCGCCTAAATCTACGTTGAAGAACCTCCTGCATTGCGGCGTAATCATTGGGCGTTTCTTCCGTCGTTTTAATTTTATACTTTCGATACCTTTTGGAATCTTTTTTTCCATCGGTAAATGCCGCAAGGGTTGCTACAGGATTGGTTCCACTGATATTAGAAGTATCAAAACACTCGATACGTTCGGGATAGCGGCTAAGATTAAACTTTTCCTGCATTTCTGCGAGTGATTTTTCCAGTGCTGCCTGAGCGTCATTCTCCTTTTTAAAATAGGCCTCTGCATTTTTGCGGGCCATCTCTAAAAGTGTTTTTTTGTCTCCGCGCTGGGGACAGGTTATACTTACTTTTTTCTTGAAGAGTTCATTGAAGAGTTCTTCAAGGCTTTTTTCGTTGGGAAGCTCTAAAGGAAGAAGAATCTCCTGGATTGGATCAGACTGATTGGAATAATGCTGCAGCAGAAAAGATTCCAAAAGCTCGTTATCTTCTTCGGCGATCGAGTCGAATGTGAACGAACGGGAACCTGTCAGCTTGCCTTGTCGGACGGCCAACACAACAATGGTCACGTGGTAAGCTTGCCTGAACAATCCGATCACATCAAGGTTACCTCCGGACACATTATGAACCACCTGCCCTTCAAGAAGGTTTTCAATCTGACGGATAGTTCTAAGGATGGTGCCCGCTTTTTCGAATTCCAGCTTCTCTGAAGCTTGATCCATTTCTTCGTTAAGCTCCTTTAAGATTTCTTTATCCTGCCCGCGAAGAAACCGGACGGTTTGATCGACATGATGGCGGTATTCTTCTTTTGTGCACAGGTTGACACAAGGTGCCACGCAGCGTCCCATATCGTATAGAATACAGGGACGCGTCCGTCTTCCAAGCTCTTTGTCAGAACACTGCCTCAATCGAAATATTCGGTTCAGTAATTCATAAATTTCACGGGCGGCGTATCCACTTGTGTAGGGTCCAAAGTAAATCCCATCCGGCTCTGGAGATCCTTTATAGCGGACTAATTGCAGGCGGGGCCACTCATGCTTAATATTCACCTTAAGGGCAACGTAGGTTTTATCATCTTTTAATAGGGCATTGTATTTCGGCCGGTGCTGTTTAATCAGGGTGTTTTCTAAGAGGAGCGCTTCTTTTTCGGAGGAAGTGATAATCGTTTCGATCTCCTCTACTTTTTGAATAAGAAACGGGATCATTTCCCGTCCATCTCCTGAAGAGGAAAAATACTGTTTCACCCGAGCGCGCAGATTTTTTGCTTTTCCTACGTAAAGCACCAGTCCGGCGCGTCCTCTCATGAGATAAACACCGGGATCGGTCGGAAAGTTGACTAGTTTTTCGGTTTGGTACGGCATAAAGCGAATTGTAGCAAAACACCCCCCTTGCGACAACGACTATTAACCAGCGTTCTGTAAAGAAAGTTTTTCACAGGCTCGCGAAGGAGAGGATCAAAAATTTAATATACAAAGATTTAAAATTAATTATACAATTAATATTAAGGTTTATAAACTGGAGGTAAACATGAATACTTCACCATTAAACAAAACAATAGAGACACAATCCAATAGTTATATAGTGACACAAAACGTAAGACAGAGTTTTCGAGCAAGAACAATAGGGATTCTTTCGAGGATAGGCGCATTTTTTCGCAGGAGCGAAACAGCCGGTAGAGCCGCCGGGGTCGCAACACCGATTTTTGAACAGCGGTCCAATACTTCTCAAATCCTACGTTCAAGGGTGTCTTCGACTTTCCCGGAAGAACAGCGAATTTCCACGCTGAATTTATTTGCTGAAACCGGGGGTTCGCAAAACGAACAGAGTCATCAATCGACCGCGACCGATAAACAAACATACAAAGAGTTAAGTAATTTGCATAAACTCATTGTCTATTCCGGGGATGCGGAAGCTTTTCGCGACGCGAGCCAGAAGTTAGACGAAATCGTAGGAGTGCCCAGCAATCTGTCCGAAGCTGCCGCCCCAAGACAACTTCGCCGTAACCTTGAAAAACTAAAGGAAAAGTCTCCAGAAGTGCACGCCCAACTCATTGATCTAGCGCGAGAATTAAGCTCCCTTAATGATATTGGGACTATCAAGGATGGCGAAAAGGAGCAAATCGAAAAAAAAGCAAATTTATTGCTTCGATGTAACGAGCCACAATAAGATCCCAAAAAAAACTGCCTGCGACACATTAAGGGTTATTCAAAACACGGGTTACTTAAAACGGGTGATGAGAACAAGCGCCTTCTGCAGTAGAATCGGTAAGCTAAATGGTTTAGTTACATATTCTATGGCGCCTTCTCTAATCCCTGTAAGCACATCGCGCTCTCCGGAAAGCACTGAGAGAATCATAACAGGAGTTTGCTGGTGGAATTTTTCTGTATATTCTTTTAATATTTCAATTCCATCCATATCGGGCAGGAGTCGATCCAACAGTATTAAACAAATTCCGGCGGCATTTTTTTCATCCAAAAGATAATCCAAACCTTCTTGACCCGTTGATAGTCCTTTGACATCGAAGCCCTCAGATTTAAATGCAAAAGACAACATTTTCAATAGATCTAGATCATCTTCGACAATAACAATGGTTTTTTTCTCGCTCGTCGGCGCTGTCATAACTTAAACCCGTCTTTAATTTTTTCAAAATAGACTTCAAAACCTTCCAACCAACTAGGATTACCCTGAGATTCCTTTAAATGGTCCAATTTGTCCAATAAATCTTTCTCAAATTTTATACATATTTCGCTAACCGCAGTAAACCCGTAGGTTCCGGCACTCCCCGCAATCTTATGAATATGCATTCTTAAAGCTTTTAGATTCTCTTCATCGATTCTTTCACGCAACTGTCCTAGCAGTTGTTGAATTTTTTCAATTTTCTCCGGGATCGTTTGCTTATACTCAAGAGTAAATTGTTGTAAAATATCCGGCGGCAATTGAGGATTAGATTTGGGATCTGTCATGGGTCCTCCTTAGCAATTTAAGAGTGCTTTTTGTTTGTTTTTATAGATATCAACGATCTGCTCCGCGAAAAGCTCTGCTCTAATTGGTTTCTCGATAAAGGCATCATAACCACTTTCGATAGTTCTGAGCTTATCATCCTCGCGCGCATAGGCTGAAACAGCAATCGCGCATAAATTTTTTAAATTTTCTTTTTTTCGAAGGGATTTTATAAATACGTTTCCGTTTTGCCCAGGAAGCGCAATGTCCGAGATGATGATGTCCGGAATTAATTGTTCGAGAGCTTTATTAGCTTCCTCTGCGGTCTCTACTGCTGTCACATCAAATCCCGCGTGGTCCAGAATATACCGAAATAGCAATCGATTATCGGAGTTGTCTTCAACAAGTAAAATTTTTTGTTTCATCTCTTTTTCTCGATAGGGATTTGAATAATAAATGAGGTTCCTTTTCCATAGATACTTTTGCAGGTTAATTTCATCCCTAGCGCATCGCAGTATTTTCGGCATAATACGAGCCCTAATCCGGTGTGCTCCCCATAGGGATCTTCCTTTTTGGCAACGTTCGAGTAAAGTTCGAATATTTCTGCCAGGTCTTCTTCTCGAACCCCGCAACCGGTATCGATAATTTCTATTTCTAAGTAATTGGATGTAGGTGTCTTAATAATTTTTTCCATCACCCTCACTGACCCGACTTTTGTATATTTAATCGCGTTATCCAAAAGATTCACGACCACTTGGCGAAAGAATTTTTTGTCTGTGGAGATATAAAATTCAGGTTCTACAAATGAAGTTGTCAATTCAATCCCTTTTTCTTTCGCAAGGGGTTTGACCTCTTCGACAACGTTAGCGATAATTGAATTGATATCACACCGATCGAGCACCGGGGCCAGCTTATCATGCTGTATGAGACCGACATCTAAAAATTGACGAATAAGCGTTAATAATTGGTGAGAACAACGGACGATGATTTTTAATTGACTATCCTGCTCTTCATTTAGGGATCCGGGCATTCTCGAGAGTAAAATATCGGCAAAACCAATGATGGAATTTAAAGGGGTCCGCAAGTTATGACTTACGGCCGCAAGAAAAGTGTCCCTAGCTTGCAACGATTTTTCCAGTTCTTTATTCGCTGCTTCCAAACGTTCGACGACACTTTCATTTTCAGTGGCGTTGATAATCAAGACGTAAATTCTGTCTTGATTATTGATCCTTATCCTAGAGGAGTGCAGGTAAACACGAGTACTCACTCCGTTTATAGGAACTAGTTGAGCATCCACTTTACCCTCTTTTTCACTTTTCAGCATTCCCGCAAGCGAACCGCTCACTTTTTCCTTGAAATATTGAACAAACGAGCTTCCAACAAGCTTCTCCGGTTGTGTATTAAGCAGATTCCCTAACCGCTCGTTGCAATAAAGAATCGCTCCTTCATTAGAAAGACAGGCAGCTGCTTCGTTGACGGTATCAATCAGAATTCCATAGGGCTGATCGGAACCCACCAAAGTAAAAAAATGATTTCCGCTTGGAGAATTAACAACAATAGAATCAACTCCGGCTCTTTGCAAGATCTGCAAAGACTCTTCAGCCTTATCCAACTTCATTTCAAATGCTGATTTAGCTGGGTTTTTTATTTCTTTGCCGGTTTTCATCTAATGTTCCTTCACTCTTCATTCTTTTACCTATATCTTGTTGAGCGATTTAAAGAAATAATTTGCGGTGTGTCGGCTTGCTCCCCTACTAAATCGTATTTGTATAAAAAAAAATTGCGCCATTAAAAGATCACTGATAGGATCCGCTCTTTATAGCCATTTAAAGGTGAATAGTGAAAGGATACAAATGGTGGGGAGTAGCGGTCATATCCGGTCTTTCTACGTTTACTTTTAACCCCTCTTTTGCAAAGGAATACGACCAAAACCAATTGAAAATCTTTGAAGATGAAACCGATTCGATTTTTCTCTATAACGCTTTATCAAACACACATCCCGCAGAGGCACAGTACTACTACTTACTCGGGGGATCCTACTATAAGGTGAAGTCTTGGGATAAGGCGATCAAGGCTTTTAACCATTCTCTGATTCTATCTCCAAACAACGCAGACACTACCCTTGCGCTTGCCTACGCCCTTCTTTTTCGAAACAGCTCGCCGAACGACCTGTCTCAAAGCAAGCAATTATTTCAACAAGTCCTTCTTGTTCATCCCAACTATGCAGATGCTCAAGTAGGGCTGGATAGAATCGAAGCGATTTATAAAAAACAGGTCTCGAGCTACCAAAGTAAAAAAATTCTAACCTTAATCCCACCGCCCGAAAAGAAACACAAACTTTCAAAAGAAGAATGTGATGAGCAGCTCTTTAAAATTGGGCAGGCCCTTGCCGATAAAAACAACCTCCTTGTTGCTATAGTCATCAATCAGGAGTTGATCAAATCAAACCCTGATGATCCTCAGTACTACTACGAACTTGGTAAAGCCTACGCCAAAATGCAATCCTGGAATAAGGCGACCGAAACGTTCGAAGCGGCATTAACATTGCAGCCGAGCAATCAGGATATCAGGGTGGCCCTTGCTTACGGCAACCTCTTTCAATACCTGTCGCAAGACGACCTTTATATGAGCAGAAATCTGTTTCTCGAGGTCATAAAAACTTTTCCCAACTACACAGATGCTCGAACAGGCTTACAAAGAGTAAATGCCCTTTTGAATATTCAAGAAGTTCATGAGGACGAGCCCGCCCCCGAACCTGTTCCAGTCCCGGTGCCCATAACTACTATAGAAAGAAAAAATTTCGAAGTAGATACCGCAGAGGATAACATCGGAGG
>CAZENM010000049.1:0-17374 GCA_964513575.1 uncultured bacterium
TTTTTTAATTTTTTTTGAAAATGGATGTCGTTCTTTTTCCTAATAGCCTGCGCGGCTAGCACCCCCCCGGTTATCGCTAGTGAAAGTCCCTGTCCGCATGCCGGTGGAATACCCATAAAGGCGTCGCCAATAAATAAAGCATCCAGCCAGTTGGGTGTTTCACGAAAGCCAAAGCGGGGAACCGATGCTTGAAGCCATTTTCCAAAAAGATTCACTCCCTGAGATAGATAGTCACATAATTTTGGATTTTCATTCCCCATTTCAATCATAAATTTCTCTATCGATCCGGAGCGCTCTAATCGCTCTGTCGTCAATAAACAAGCAATATTTACTTTTCCTTCCTCGACCGGAGAGACTCCTAAATAAGCTCCTTCAGACAAAAACATTTCAAGGGTTTCTCTTAGGTCAATATGACTAAAATGAGCCTTAAATCCAACGTATTCTGCCGGGGGAGGCAAAGCGGGTGTTTGTCCGGGAAGGGTGGGTAGACGTCCTGTGGCAATGATCACTTTCCCTGCGCTTAAGATCTCACCGGTAGACAGATGAACTAAATGTGAATGCTCCAACGATTGCTTAGGTTCAAAAGCCACAACTCCGACCCCTATCTGGGATGTCGCGCCAAGAGCTAGGGCTTTTTCATGCAATAAAGGGTCTAATGAAAAGTGAGATAGGCCTCCGGCTGCCTTAGGAAATCGAAAAATAAACGATCGTTCCCCTGACTGAAAATGGGCTTGGTGAATCGGGACTGTCGGAATGTTCCACGATTTTAATAAGGGCAGACTTTTAGGGGAGATGAATTCTCCGCATACTTTATGCGAGGGATAGTTTCCCGCTTCAAGAATGTGAGCCTGCAAACCCTGTTGCTGTAATTCTATGGCCGCGGAGAGTCCTGCAACTCCTCCACCAATAATCACCACCCTGTCATCCATTTATATTTTCCCCGGATAGATGATCAAAATCCACCGAAAAGCCCAATGCCAGGTTAAGGAATAGGCGTGGGATGGGATATCGGCTTGCTGTAGGTAAGATATCCAGTTTTTTTTGGTAAAGGCGCGTTGAATAGATAAAAGTCCATCGTGCGCGATTAACCGATTAGGAAAGCATAGGGGAGAGATCAGTGAAAACGATAAGCGCGCAAGGGGATGTCGGTGTAGGTCATTAATAATGACAGCCTGTTTTGCGACTAAAGTGCTTTTTTTTAGAAATTGGATGATTGCTTCGTCAGATAAGTGGTGACAAACCAGCGTGGCGGTGACCACATCATAACTTTTATCGGGTTCATTCAATTCAGGGGTCGAGGGAATGGTAAAAGTGATATTGGGGAGAGGTAGAGGTTCCTGAGAGAGCTTTTGTTGGGCGAATTGTATCGCATCCGCAGAGATGTCAATCCCTTTGACGCGAGCATTCGGATAGTATTTTGCCAATTGAATGGTGAATTGCCCTCCGCCGCATCCCACATCTAAGATGGATTGTGGTGATTTAGAAAGGGTGTTGAATCCCCAAAGAGTCGCACGGTTTCCTCCCAGGTACTTGCCTATTCGTCCTAATTGATGCAGGCAGTCTGAATATTCTTCTTGGGTGTAATGGGGAGGACCAAGGTCAATGAGTTCAGGGGTGTGAATGCGATTAGTCATGATGCCGTAATAAAACCCCTTCAATAGAAAGTCCGGGACCGAATCCAAGGCCGACAGCCCATTTTCTTTTGGCTTTTTGGCGGGCAAGCCGATCCAAGACAAACAAAAATGTTGCGCTGGACATGTTTCCGTGGTTAAAAAGCGTTTCCCATGAGGCGGATGTTTGATTTTTATCCAATTGAAGTTTCTTTTCAATCGCTTCAAGGATTGATTTCCCCCCGGGATGAATTGGCCAGTCACATTCCGCGATACTTGCGTGCTTGCCAAGCAAAGGTTCGATGATTTTTTGGATGTGAGTCTTAATCAAAATGGGGACCTGTGGAGATAACTGCATGATCAGACCGGTATTCGCAACTTCCCAGGTGATTTTATCAAGAGAATCGTCGAGCGCGATCGAGTGCTGTTGCACAATTGAGTAAAGAGGTTTTTCATTTTTCCTTTTGTCGCATCCAACAACGCAAGCCGCTGCTCCATCAGAAAAAATCGAGTTCCCCACAAGGTTATGAACAGATAAATCTTTCTGGAAATGCAGGGAGCATAATTCTGTGCAAACCACAAGGATGCGGTGTTCAGGGTTTTCTTTGGCGAAGGCATTGGCAACCTGTAATCCTTTAAAGGCGCCAAAGCACCCCATGAAATTGATTCCTAGACGAAGAACAGATCGCTTCAAATTTAGCGAGGGAATTAACAGAAATTCGAGCCCGGGAGCAGCCACTCCGGTGCAGGAGACAGAAATGACATGGGTGATCTCGCTAGGGTCGCCACCCCAAGCTTTGATGGCTTTTGAGGCAGCCTCATGCGCGAGCAAAGGCGCTTCACGCAGGTAGATTTCGTTGCGTTTGCGTGTGCAGGGGTTTGAATTAGGACCTTCTTTTTCTAGGAAAAATCCCATTTGGGGATTAGAAGAAAAGTCATCCAAGACTGAATGTCGTTGGGAAATGCAGGAGTGATCATAAATGCGTTGAAGGAGTTCTTTCGTGGGACTTTCAATAGAAAGCAGCTCAATCATCTTATTCGCGATTTCGTTTTGGGAAATCACGTGGTGGGGGCTTGCCGTGGCAATAGAGAGGATATGTGTATTCATGTTAAGAAATAATGTCCAGCAACTGGTGGTTGGGATTCAGTTTCATTGCGTATTGTTTTTCCCAAACCTCAGAAAATAACACAATCGGTCGGCCTCGACGGTCCCGGGTAACCATAGAATTAGAGGTTTTCTGAAACGATTTTTCATCCCCCACCAACCAAGCGCTGCAGGTGTACGGCAACGGCTGCAGAATGGTTTCAACACCATACTCATCCTTTAAACGATACTGCATTACCTCGAATTGAAGCTGACCAACAGCTCCGAAAACATAGTCGGTGCCAAATTCGTCTGGACGGAGCAACTGAATAGCTCCCTCATCAGTAAGTTGTGTGACCCCTTTATCGAAAGCTTTTCGTTTGCCAACATCCTTGGGCTGAACGCGGGCAAAGATCTCCGGTTGGAATTGTGGAAGCGGCTTAAAATTAAATCCCCCTGTCATCGAAATCGAATCCCCAATAGCAAACATCCCCGGGTTGATCACTCCGATAACATCCCCGGCATAAGCTTCATCAAGTGTTGTGCGGTCTCCGGCGACCATTCCGTGAGGCCTTGACAGCCGCACTTCCCTTCCTAACCGATGGTGTTTCACCACGATGTCACGCTGGAATTTTCCCGAGCAGATTCTTAAAAAAGCCATGCTGTCACGGTGTTTTTTGTCCATATTCGCCTGAAGCTTGAAGACGTATGCACTAAAAGGCGCTGTGATAGGGTCTATGCTGATCTCTTCTCCGTTCGCCGCATCGCAAAGTCTAGGCCGCGGACTGGGCGCTAGGTCGACAAAGGCGTCGAAAAAGGGTTCAACTCCATAATTAGTTAACGCGGAAGCAAAGAAAACCGGTGTGATATCGCCGGACAGAAAGTGTTCTTTACTGAACAAGTTTCCCGCCATCTCCAGAAGCTCTAGCTCATCTTTCAGTTGTTTCAATACGTGCTCAGGAACACGTTTTGTAACTTCAGGGTCGCTAAGCGGGAATTTTTCCATGGCTGCGCGCTGCGCTCCCCCGACGGAGGTCTTCGAGAAGAAAATCGCTTCTTTAGTGAGAATGTCATAAACACCACAAAATTCTTTTCCGTTTCCGATCGGCCAATTAAGCGGGGTGGAGTGGATTGAAAGAAGATTTTCAACTTCAGCCATTAAATCGAGAGGATCCCGCCCGGGCATATCCATTTTGTTGATAAAGGTTAGAACCGGGATTTTGCTGAGACGGCATACTTCAAAAAGCTTGCGAGTTTGTTTTTCCACCCCTTTAGCCGCGTCGATGACCATGATTGCACAGTCGGCAGCGGTAAGAGTGCGATAGGTGTCCTCGGAAAAGTCTTCGTGACCCGGAGTGTCCAACACGTTGATAATTGCTCCCTTATAGGGGAACTGCATTGCCGATGCGGTGATCGAAATTCCCCGCTCCTGTTCCATAGACATCCAGTCAGAAGCTGCGGCTTTGCGTCCCTTTCTTCCACGTACCATTCCGGCAGTGTGAACCATTCCGGAGTAAAGCAGAAGCTTTTCCGTTAATGTTGTTTTCCCTGCGTCGGGGTGGCTGATGATGGCAAAGGTTCGTCGTTTTTTGATTGCTTCTTCTAGTTCTGTCATGATGGTTACTTATACGTGTTTAAGGGCTGAAGTAATAAGTGTTGCTAAATCGATCCCTTCGGGAAGATCGCTAAGTGTCTTTTTTATGGCCTTTTGGGCAATGGCCTGGTTATAGCCCAGGTTCGTTAAGGCGCTGACCGCATCATTAATCTGGCGGGATTGCGGGTCGCAGATCGAATGAATGGATAGGTTTGACGGATCGGGTGTGAGCAACGCCGGAGCTTTGTCCCTCATCTCCATGATCAACCTTTCTGCTGTTTTCTTTCCGATGCCGGGAACTTTAGAAATGGTATAGATGTCTCCGGAAAGAATCGCCTTTTGCAGGTCAGAAAGCGATAGGTGACCAATCAAACTTAGAGCAGTTTTAGGGCCTATTCCCGTGACGTTCAGAAGTTCTTCGAAAAGGTCCCGCTCGTTGATCGTTAAAAATCCGTACAGAGTGTGGGCAAGTTCCCTGACTACAAACGATGTATATAAAATGATCGTTTCGCCCATATGGGGAAGTTTTGTAAAAAGATTTGCAGGGGTATATACTTTATAGCCTATTCCAGAGCATTCTAAAACTGCATATTGAGCGTCGGCGTGCTGAAGCTGCCCTTTAATATAAGCGTACATTTTTAAAACTCTTTTTTAAGATTTATTCCCCTTCTGAATGTATTAGCGTGGCAGATTGCTAACGCTAATGCATCCGCGGCATCTTCTGGAGGAACATCATTTAATCCCAACAGCCGTTGTACCATTCCCTGAACCTGGGCTTTACTGGCCCTTCCATTTCCTACAACGGCTCGTTTTGCCTCGGTAGGAGCGTAAACATAAACTTGTAAGTTTTTTCTTTTCGCGGCCACAATGACGACACCCCGGGCCATCCCTAACTTCATCACACTGTCGATGCTTTTTGTTTTGGCGATAAACTGCGTTTCTACAACCAGAACATCAGGGGAGTGTTGAAGGATGAGCGCTTCGATCGATTGATCAATAATGTGATACCGGTCACTCAGTTTATATGAGATCGGTGGCTTGATACAACCATAATCATCCGCATGCAGCAAATTTCCCGATACAGAGATGATCCCATATCCAGTAGTAATTGTTCCGGGATCGATTCCTAGAATTTTAATCAAAGAGGTTTGATTTGATTCGGCCATTGCCTTTAGTGGGTTGAAATAGGTTGTGGAAAGGCTTTGGTTTTTCCGATTCTTGAGTCTCCGGCATCGGATCGGAAAAACTCACCGGGGCCGTTTCATGGATCATGTGGGGAGTAGCCTGCTGTGGAACAGGAGAGAATCCGCCAAAAAATTGCTGCATCTGCGATTGAAGCTGTTGATGCCGCTCGGCCAATTTTTCAAGCTCCCGATTTCTAGCTTCCGTTGCGGCCCATCGTTGATGAAGATCGAAGTGTTTTTCTTCAAGCCTTGCGGCTTTCTCTTCCGAAATTCTAACGTTTTCCGAAAGCTGCTCTTGGAATTTTATTGTTCTTTCCCTTTCGTCATACACGACTTTTTCAAGGTCAATAGCCTTTTGTTCCGCCGCGGCCAATAGCCGGGATTGCTCTTCCATCCGCTGTTGCTGCACTTCCAGTTTATCCTGCAGGTAGGTCACTTCTTTGACTTTTTTTGCTAGGTGTTGCTGAGAAATTCTGAGTTCATTGTCTTTTTCATTAATATCGCTCTGGGTCGTGTTAAGCTGATAGGAAAGGTGTTGGATTTCAAGCTTTAACTCCTCGCGAGATTGTGTCGACAGATGATAATCCGATCGGACCTCTTGCAACTCCTGTCGAGTTTGCGAAAGTTCGTTCTCCAAAGAGGCGACCGCTTTTTCAAAATCTGTAGAAAGATTCATCGCGTTTTCTTCATGCTGTATCGTTGCAACCTGAACCGTATTTTCCAATTCCGCAATCTGAATTTTCAACTCTTCAATCGCTCTCTCATGCTCCATTTTAGAGCGCGTTTCTTTTTGTTGAGTCTCCAAAAGCTGCTCTTGCGATAGTCTTGTCTGGTCGATCTGCAAATCGAGAAGGTTCTGAAGCTGCGCGGACCGGTTCGCTAGCGAGATTCTTTCGTTGAGCACTTCCTCGTACTGAACTTCCAGTTTTTTTGAATCTTTTAGGGTGCGAAGAAGCGTTTGACGGATGGCCTGGATCTCATGCTGCGTTTGATCCCAAGCAGACGACTGGTCTTCCAGTTTTATTTTTAAATTTTGGTTTTCTTCCTGCAGAACCAGGTGGTTTTGGGAGATGTTTTGTAATTCATGATGGGTCAATTTCAGATTTTCTATCTGTTTATGCACTAATTCAAGTTCTTGATCCGCTTCGTTTTTTTCCTCGCACACAACGCGAAAATTGTCTTTTTCTGTTTTGATTGCTACTTCTAAGGCGGTTTGCTGTTCACGAAGCAGCACGATGGTTTCTAATGCCGCCTGATAGTCTTCTTTAAGCTGTTTAGCTTCCAGGTTGAACTCTTCCGAACGCTCCCTAAGGAATTGAATGACCCTTTCTAGTTGCTCGCCCTGTTGTTTTCCTTCCCCTAATGCTGTTTGTTGGTTGTGCAGCTCATCCTGCAGCGTACGTATCTCTGTTGTTTGCTGCTCTAGCTGTTTTTCTATTTCAAGCTTCTGTTCCAGAGATCGTTTAGAGGCATAGTTCATATGCTGTAAGTCAGAGAGCCTCTTCTCTTGCTCGCGAATGTATTCATTCAGTTTTTCAACGCTCCCTTTGGAACGTGTGTTTTCTTCTTTCAAACGGGCAAGTTCTTCCTGCAGAGCCTTGTTTTTCTCCCCCGCTTTCATCAATTGACTAATGAGCATCTGCGCTTCAGTTGGTTCTTGGTAGCCTCGAAACTGCTCTTTTAGCTCTTCGGTATCTATAGTTGCGTAAGTCTGTTTACTCAAAACTTTATCTCCATTACTCTACAATTATGATAAATCTCGATTTTGGACCGGAAAAATAGTAAAATCGAGGAAGTGTCACAATAAGCTTTTCCGGTATTGTAGATCAATCTCTTGATGAGGTTTTAATGAACTGGCCCATTTTACCCCCCAAAAATATCATCATTCGAATGCCCAACTGGTTGGGTGATTTAGTGATGTCCACGCCCGTGTTAGCGGATGTGCGTCGCCGGTTTCCGGAGGCAAAGCTGACCGCGATGTGTCAGTCAAAGATTGCCCCACTGATCGCAGACGACCCCAACATCGATGAACTGTACAGTTTTACAAGACCTTCAGGATGGATACACGGTGTGCATGAAACTTCCGGTTTGATCAACACACTTCACCACGGCAACTACGATTTAGGAATTCTACTGGCAAATTCTTTTTCTTCAGCATGGTGGTTTTGGAGAGGAAATGTCGAAAATCGATTAGGATTCGCCGATCACTGCAGATCATGGCTGCTGACGAAAGCTGTACCATTTCCCGCTAATCTCAAAAAACAACACCTAGTGATTACCTATAAAAATCTACTGGAACCTCTAGGAATTCCCCTTTCGGACACAGATCCAAAGCTCTACATCAGTCCAGAGGAAGTCGCAGAGGCTCGTGCCCTGCTTGCGCGCCATGATATCGATCCCGCTAAACACACCATCATCGGAATCAATCCGGGCGCTGCCTACGGATCCGCAAAATGTTGGCTTCCGGAGAGATTTGTCGAGGTGTCTAAAATTCTTTTAGAAAATCCAAAAGTCCGCTTACTTTATTTTGGAGATCCATTAGGGGCGCCTCTAGTGCGCTCAATCTGCGATCAACTCCCCTTGGGCGTCATCAATTTTGCCGGCAGAACTTCTTTGCGAGAGTTAATGGGATTGATGCACCATTGCCACGTCTTTTTAACCAACGATAGCGGTCCGATGCATATCGCATCTGCTTTAGGGATTCCATTGGTTGCCCTGTTTGGGTCCACAAGCGATGTACGGACCGGCCCCTATAAAGGGGGATTCGTAATTCATAAGCATGTTGAATGTTCCCCATGCTACCAAAGAGAGTGTCCGATCGATTTTCGTTGCATGACTCGGATCGAATCGGATGAAGTCGTTAAAGCCATAAAAAAACAGCTTGGATCATGACAATAAATACACAAGTTCTTGAAATACAACGTGGAATGCTTCTTCATTCCCAACACATGACCGAACCCGTTACCCCCCTTCGCCACTTTGATCTGGCGGGTTCCCCATCCTACAGTAATGTTGGAGAATACCTGATCAAACAAGGAAAAGTGGGTTGTATCCTTCTAGCCGGAGGGCAGGGGACTCGTCTAAAGTTTGATGGTCCCAAAGGAATGTACCCCACCTCCCCGGTCTATGGAAAATCCCTGTTCCAGCTTTTTGCAGAAAAAGTTTTGGCTGCAGGAAATAGCGCAGGCAGAACACTACCCATCGCCGTGATGACCTCCCCGGAAAATCATGACCAAACGGTTGACTTCTTTGAAAAAAATGGATGCTTTGGGCTTAAACCCGAACAGATCGATTTTTTTACGCAAACAACCTTGCCTATTTTAGGCGAACAGGGCGAATTATTGAAAAACTCTATGGGTGAAATAATTACCGGTCCTGATGGAAATGGCTCCGTTTTCGAGTCTTTTATCGACTCGGGACTAAAAAAGAAATGGGAACTGCTGGGCGTAGAAATTATCAATTTTATTTCAGTCGATAATCCTCTAGCCGATCCCTTTGATCGTGAGCTAATAGGCTACCTACAAGCTCGCGAGATTGACCTGGCGGTGAAGGCGGTTTTCCGTGAAAATCCCCAGGAAAATGTGGGGGTACTTGTCGAAAAAGAAGGGAAAGTCAGTGTCGTTGAATACACAGAACTCCCAAATGATCAAAAAGAAGCGCGCGATCAACAGAACAAACTCATTCACCGCTGTGCAAATATCAGTCTTTTTGCCTTAACGCTTCGCTGTTTAGAGCAGCATCCAATGCCGCTTCATCTGGCTCACAAAGCAATCCCCACAATTACTCAACCTCAACCGGATTCCCCAAATGCTTGGAAGTTTGAAAAATTTATCTTTGACATTTTTCCAAGAATCGAAAGGATAGGGGTATTAGTATACCCCCGTGAAGAATGCTTTGCTCCGCTTAAGAATTTTTCAGGGCCTGACAGTATTCAAACTGTACAAGAAGCTCTAAAGCAACGAGATATAAAACGTATGACTGCTTTAGGAATGCCAATTCCGGAGGAACCTTTTGAATTGTCTCAAGACTATTATTACTGATGTAAAGGACAGAAGATGAAAATTGGATACTTAGGTGCGGGTGTTTGGGGATTTTGCCTCTCTTCTCTCTTAGCCAGAAAGGGTTACGAGGTAGTGGCGTGGACAAAACGGGCCGAATTGGCCGATTTGCTAAATAGCGGCAAAGAACATCCCCATTTATCCGGTGCTACCGCTCCCCCAGGACTTAGATTTACTACGAATCTTGAAGAGGTCCTGCTAGATACCACCCACCTGGTAGAATCCGTAACTTCCGCGGGAATTCGCCCTGTTTTTGAAAAAATCCGAGAAATAGGAACCTTGAAAAATCAATTCATTATCCTGACTTCAAAGGGAATAGAACAAAATACTAGGTTGATTCCGCCCGATATCATCATTGATGTCATGGGCGAACGAGTGCGCAATCAGGTAGCCTTTATCAGCGGCCCTAGTTTTGCTGTCGATGTTGTCAAAAGACTTCCCACTTCAATTGTAGCAACGGGATACTCTAAACTCGCGATTCAAGACGCCTGCGACCTTTTTAATACCGATTTTTTCAGGGTTTATCCCAATAGCGATGTCCAAGGAGTCGCCTACGCGGGGGCTTTAAAGAATATTATCGCGATAGCCTGCGGAATATCAGATGGGATGCTCCTCGGTCACAGCGCCAAAGCTGCCTTGATGACTCGCGGTCTTCACGAGATTAACAAACTGGCGATTGCCCATGGTTGCAAGCCGGAAACAATGATGGGACTGGCAGGCATGGGCGATGTTTGCCTGACTTGTAGTTCTATCTCAAGCCGTAACTACCGACTGGGATATTTGATCGCCCAAGGAATGAAGCCAAAAGAAGCCATAAAAGAAATCGATATGGTAGTTGAAGGGGCTTACACCTGCATCACCGCTCTGCAATTGAGTAAAGAACTTTCCGTGAGTATGCCAATTACCGAAATCGTTCATAGAATCCTCTACGAGGGTCTAACTCCCAAAGAAGGACTCGCCTTTCTTATGCAAAGGGTCATTAAGGAGGAACATCTATGAAGGTTGTTTCCCCAAAACAAATGGCATATTTTGAAGCAAAAGCAATCGAAGAGGGTGCTTCAGCCCAAGATTATATGGAAGAAGCCGGAAGCGGGGTCTCCCTATGCGTGCAGGAATATGTGGAAAAATTTGCTTTGGATCACCACGTGATTTTACTCTGCGGCAAAGGAAATAATGCCGGAGACGCCTTAGTTGCGGGAATCAATCTTCTTCAACTAGATTACAATGTTGTTGTGTTCATGCAAGAATCTCTTGAAGTGTGCTCCCAGTTATGTAAAGACAATTACGAAAAGTTCATTAAAGCAGGTGGACGGATCGGAAAAGATTTAGAAACCGAACTCAATGACCATCCTAATTCCGTCGCTATCGATGGGTTATTCGGAACCGGTTTCAAAGGACAGGTCGAGGACCCTTATGAGACTACTATCGAAATGGTGAATTTTTCTCAGATCGCCGTGATCGCTGTAGACATTCCTTCAGGCCTTGATGGAGAGACCGGTATTGCCGAGGGGGCGGCTATTCGCGCGGTAGAGACCGCTTTTTTAGGACTTCCTAAAACAGGATTCTTTATCGAGAACGGTTGGAAACATGTTGGAAGGCTCCGATATGTCGATTTTGGTCTCCCTCCTGACTATATTGATCAAATGAACGCTGACCTGATTCTGATTTCAAGTGATATGCTCATATAAAGTTTTCCAACAATAGAAAGAACTAGACATAAATATCAGGCCGGATCCGTAGTGGGGTTAGCCGGCTCCAAGGGTTACTCAGGGGCTGCGATATTGTCTTCATGGGCCGCGCTTAAAAGCGGCGCTGGAATCGTCAGACTTCTCCATGACGAAAAAATTACAGAAGAACTTTTAGGGTCCCCCTACGAATTGATTAAAACCGCATACAATCCCGAAAATATAGACTCTATTTTAAATTACCTAAACACCGCTTCAGCCGTTTTTATAGGCCCCGGACTGGTACGCACCGACGAAGTTCGCGAACTACTGAAAAAAATCCTTCCTAGAATTACAAAACCCTGTGTGTTAGATGCCGATGCCCTGTTTCACCTGTCCAAAGAATCTATACTGCTCCCGCAACAGTGCATTCTAACTCCCCATACCGGAGTAATGGCCCGACTTTTAGGCATTGATGAAGCTCCGCCCATTTCCTATGAATATCTTCAGAAATGTCTTCGCTATGCGATAGATCTAAACGTAACCCTGGTTTTGAAAGGGGGGCCGACATTCGTTATGCAACCCGGAGAATTAATCCACGTTTGCGCAAAAGGAGATCCTGGGATGGCAACAGCAGGAGCTGGGGATGTGCTGACCGGAGTAATCACCGGATTACTTGCGCAAGGAATTTCCACGTATGACGCAGCCTGCTTAGGAACATTCATTCATGGGTTAGCCGGAGAACATGCTGCAGATGACAATACCCCTTATTGCATGACCGCTAGTGATATTGTTCTTCATCTGCCCGATGGTTTTATCTTGGATGAGCTATAGAGGTGATTCCGAAATTAAAATCCAGGGCATTTTAATTACGGAATCACCTCTATAGAGCTGCTGGTCTATAATGAATCTAAGAAAAAAAAACCACACACCACATAGAAAACATTTAGTTTTCACATGCAATGCATGGTCTCTCTATAGACAAAAAATCAGAAATTACTTTTTAGGAGCTTTTTCTTTCTCCATTTTTTTCATTTCTTTTTTTTCGATTTTTTTGTCTTTCTTAAGTATTTTCTTCATAACATACCTTTTTTGTTATGTTAAAAACGAGATTGGCAAGTTAAACACCTACCAACTTATACTTATTCTAGCTTCTATTGAATTAACGTTCAAATATTTATTGATTTGTTGAGTAGGAGTTCGCTTAGTTAATAAGCGAACTCCCAGGGAAATAGGTCTCAGAATTACATTTCAGCTGGTTTTTGTGGCTGAGATACTTCTTCTCTAATCACAATCTTTTCTTTGTTTGTTTTTTTCTTTAACTGGTTTTTCCCTCTTTTACACTTATTCCTGTCCATACAAACCTCGAACTAAAGTTCATGATCGGAGTGTAATTAGAATTACTCTCCTTAACTTCATTTTATAACATCTAATTTTAAATTCAACAAATTCTTGAGTTTTAGGAGGGGATTCTGATAATATCTCTACTATGCTAGAGATTACCAGTTTACAAAATCCTAAAATAAAGCATCTGAATAGCTTGCGCGAAAGACGGGAAAGAGACCGCACAAAGGAATTCCTGATCGAAGGATACAGAGAACTCCTGCGCGCGGTAGACGCCGGATGGCAGATGACACAACTTTTTTTCTGCCCAGAATTTTTCCTGGGAACAAACGAACAACCCCTGATCGATCGTATCGAACGTCAGGGAGCACACCTGATCAAATGCCCAAAAAATGTATTCGAAAAGATTTCTTACCGAGATCGCCCCGACGGGCTCGTCGCCGTCAGCATCCAAAATACCACGCCACTCCTCCAACTGAAAAACAACTTTTTAATCGTCGCGGAGGCGATTGAAAAACCGGGGAATCTAGGAACTATTTTGCGTTCCGCCGACGCAGTCGGAGTAGATGGATTGATCCTCGTGGATAAATGCACCGATTTGTTTAATCCTAATGTCGTGCGAGCAAGCGTGGGAACTCTGTTCTCTGTGCCGATTGCCGAAGCCACAGGGGATGAAGCCCTAGAATGGCTGAAGTCAAATCAAATTCAAATTTTAGCGGCAACTCCACATGCAAATTACGAATACACCGAAGTGGATTTGACCGGACCACTAGCAATCGCCCTAGGAACCGAACAACTCGGTCTATCCGATCGATGGATGAAAAATGCCGACCTGCAAGTCAAAATCCCCATGTTGGGAATTGCGGATTCTCTCAATGTTGCCATGGCCACAAATGTTTTAATGTACGAAGCTTTACGCCAAAGAAGGGCAAAACAACATGGTTGATATACTTTATGAAGATAATCACTTACTTATCCTAAATAAACCCGCAGGCTTGCTGACTATCGCAGGGGGAACCGAGGAAGATAATCTTCAAGAACAGGGAAGAGCCTACATCAAAGTGTCAAAAAATAAACCTGGTAACGTTTTTTTAGAGCCAGTCCACCGGTTAGATCGTCCAGTCAGCGGAATCGTCCTCTTCGCAAAAACCAGTAAAGCACTCTCTCGACTCAACGAAAAAATGCGCGAAAGAAAATATGAAAAAATTTATCGTGCGAAAGTGGAAAATTCCTTTAAAGAGCTGCAGGGAAAACTCGTGCATTATCTAGTTCATGGGGATTATCAAGCCGAAGTAGTCACCTCTAATCACCCGAATAGCAAAGTCGCTCGTTTAAAATACAAAGTGATCGAAAATGGAGCCCTCCCAGAAGTCGAAATCGAACTCGATACCGGTCGCTACCACCAAATCCGTGCCCAAATGGGCGCTATTGGCCACCCTATTATCGGAGATGACCGTTACGGAAGCCGGACTCCCGCTACACGAATCTATTTACATCATACCCGACTTTCTTTTGATCACCCCGTAACAGGTGAGCGGACGCAAATCACTTCAGAAGTGCCGTTTTAATCGTTTTTTCGAGTCGTTATCATTAGGTTTCTACGATTTTTTCTCCACCCTTCCCTTTTCGTGGAGTCTTCGGAAGCTCCGGAATGGGTGGGATTGTGTTCAAAATAACTTCTAAAGCTTGAAATTCCGCAAGAACACGGTCCGTATCCGCAATGACCAGTACCACCGTGGGGTGTTCACTGCTTTTTGAGGCAACTAAAACAGTTTTTAACTGCAATAATGGCTCCCTAATAATTTCTAATGGGATCGACTTTTCCTGTCGGTAAATCTCTTTGGAAATCTCTTCCAAATTTTTTACAACACCTAGCAAAGGCTCTCGAAGGTCGTACTCATCGAGTGAAATCTCGTTCGTTATCGATTTTGAGAGTTCAATTAACATCAATCCCGTTTTGATTCCTACATCACGTAAACCATCCTTAACAGCCTTAACAGCAAGTTTTCCCGCAAAAGTCACGGAATATCCCGCAAAAGAGGGGTGGGTGGTAAGAGCGTGGAGCGCGACTTTCCCGTATGTTGTGTTGATTTGTGAGCAGATCAACTCGAGTTTCCTTTCTAAAGCCCGGTTAAAAAGAGATTCCAAACGCTCAAAAAGAAAAAACATCACATAGCCAATCTTTTGCAAATCCATGGTATGCGCTTCCGAAAGAAAAACACGCCCAATCTGCAGCTCGCTATTCAACGCTGCGTTCGTGAGGGGAGTGCTATTATTTTCTAAAGATTTATACGCGATTTCATGCACCCCATCAATCCACGTGCAAACTTCCGCAGCATCCAGTTCCGCCACAGCATTACCTGCCTTCTCTTCATACCCCAAAAGGAGGTGAAATGGATTAGACTCGCTCCAATAAATACCGGAGAGAGCCCAAAGACAAAATAACCCCAAAATAACTCCCGCAACACTGATCCACTCATTATAATGAATTCCAACCAAACAGGTTAAAGCAGAAGCCAAAGTAAGCATCTCCAATAGCTGTTTAAGGCGATTTTGCCGCAAAAAATCCACGATCTTAGAAGACACACTCTTTTGAAGAGCAGTGTACGATCGTAAAGCCATTTGCTGTAAAAGGATTAGCAATCCAATGATGCCAATCGCTGCGAGAAGATAAATATTCATTTTATTTCCGTTAATTTTCAGGGTTTTACGATATTTTTGTCAGGCCTTTTGCTTCTAAAATCTTGTCACAGATCGTTTGAAGTTGGAATTGATTTTTTATAATATCCATATTAGCGATTTTGATTAACTTATCTAGGTTTTCTTTAGAAGAATTATCCAGCGCTTCATTTTCACGAGGAATATTAGGCTGTAGTCTAAGATACTCAAATTTATGCTTTTCTCGATCCGCAATCTCACTGAGAGTTTTGTCAACATTTAGACTGTTTCCTTTCATGTTGATGTCAAGAAGTGAAAAAACATCCTCTGCTCCTAATCGTTTCAATTCCTCATCGGAGTATATTTTTTCGAAAATTCCTGTTCCTAGAGATAATTCAATGATTTTAGAATTCGGATGGTCTTCCTTAGCATGAAGGCATGCACGCTCAGCAGGGTTGTTCATCAACATCCCTCCATCTAAATAAAGCTGTTTATTATTGGCAATCGGAAGTCTGCGAGCCCCTAAATAGACCGGAGCGGCAGCAGAAGCAATGCAAGCTCCGCTAAGAGGCAAAGATTCGTATTTTTTGTCTGCATTGCAAAGCTTTCTTGAAAAAACTTTGGTTTGCGAAGGGTTAAGTTTAGTTGCAGGAACGATCACCTCAGTGAGCGCTTTTCTCATTTCCGTCTTCCCAAAAACTTTGGCTGCAACTTCATTAATTCCTTTCGGATCATACAACCCTCCGTTGAAAACGTGTCCGATTTTTCTTATCAATGAAAAAAAACCCTGCGGGAAAATATGCTCAGCTTCACTGGTAAGAATATCTAAAACTTGATGAGCTGTATATTTTGGAGTAAAAGGGTCTTTCTCACCAGGGACGCTTAATGCCGAAACAACAAATGAACCAATGGAGGTTCCCGCGGTGTAGTCAAATAAAGCGGCTATGGAATGCCCCGTATATTTCTCTATCCAGTCTAAATAAACTGCTTGAATCACCCCGCGAACACCTCCGCCATCGCAACTTAAAATCGTCACGGTTTCTGGGTGTGAGTATGATGCTCTTGATGAACCTATTGCTGACATAAATAACCTCCTTGTTTGAAAACCTCAAACTCTCAAATTTTTTGTTTATTTTCATTAAAATAGTTTTACAATACTTGCTCAGAAAGAAAAAATAGTTAAAATTGATGGAGAGGCGAATAATCCAATTAAAAGATGAGTTGTTTATGAAAAATGCTCTTTCAAATTCCATCGCTGAATCCATACGAGCTGTCACCCTTCTTTCCGAATCCCACGCGACAGAATTTATTGAGCAAGCGGCGACAATGATTTCTCAATGCTTTTCCGAGGGCGGAAAACTAATTATCGCAGGAAACGGTGGGAGCTTGTGCGACGCAATGCACTTCGCCGAAGAACTCACAGGACAATTTAGAAGCCCTCGACAAGCCCTGCCCGCCATTGCTCTAGCAGAACCGGGCCATCTCACATGCGTTTCTAATGATTTTGGCTTCGATTATGTGTTTTCTAGAGGTGTCGAGGCTTTCGGTAAAGCCGAGGATATCTTCATCGGTCTTACAACAAGTGGAAATTCAGAAAATATTATCCAAGCTTTTAAAGAAGCAAAGAAAAAAGGTCTTAAGACAATCGCCTTTCTAGGAAAAGGAGGCGGTAAACTGAAAAACATCGCAGATCTACAACTGATCATCGATGGCTTTAAAACTTCCGACCGGATCCAAGAAGCCCACATGGCTGCAATTCATATCATTATCGAACTTGTCGAAATTCAGCTCTTTCAGCAAAAGCCCAGCCAAATAACCACGAGTTAATTTTCATGCCAAAAAGGTTTCTAGAGTCTCGTTTGCGAGAAGTGTATTTTTTGAATGTTATGCGTGGAAAGCAAAAAGGGGTCTTTGCAGCAATATTAAGGCCGTTATTCCTCTGCTTTAGCTGGATTTATGGATCGATCATCTGGCTCAGAAATAAAGGATATGATCAAGGCTGGATGCGCAAATATTCTCCCCCTGTCCCCCTAGTCATCAGCATTGGAAATATTGTCGCCGGAGGAACCGGAAAAACACCTGTCACACTCATGCTCGCTAATGAATTCTCCGCCCATGCGCAAATCGCTATTCTGTCCAGAGGATACCGCGCAGAGGCCGAAAAACTTCCTAATCCAG